>CAIXEA010000200.1 GCA_903918315.1 uncultured Acetobacteraceae bacterium
AGGTCGACCTCCGCGATCAGAAAACGAAAAAAGCAACCGTCAGGAAGGTCTCCGAACACCTGTCAGGACTGTCCCCGGTCTAAACAACAAGCCGGGCCATGACGCATGGGGGGTTGTGCCATCACCCCGCCAGGCTCTTGGACGCCATCTCAAACGTGTTCTTGCTCACCCCGTCCAGCACCACGATCCGCCCCAACTCTGCCCGCATCAGGGACTGGCGCGCGGCGTCGAAGCGGCGCCATTGGCCCAGGGGGGACACCATCCGCGCCGCGATCTGCGGATTGGCGGGGTCGAGGGTGATGATCGTATCGGCCAGGAACCGGTAGCCGCTGCCATCGGCGGCATGGAACCGCACCTGATTGGCGGCGAAGCTGCTGACCAGCGCGCGGACCCGGTTGGGGTTGCGCAGGTCGAAGTCCGGATGCGCGAACAGGCGGCTGACCTCTGCCATCGTGCCGGGCAGGGCGGACAGCGCCTGAATGGCGAACCATTTGTCGAGCACGAGCGGATCCGTCCGCCATGCGGCGTGGAACGACGCCAGGGCCTCGGTGCGGGCCGCGCCCTCGATCCCCGACAGCACCGACAGGGCCGCCAGCACATCGGTCATGTTCTGTTTCGCGTCGAACTGCGCCTTGGCGCGGGCGGCATCGCCATTGGCGCCGAGGTAAGCGAGGCAGGTATTGCGCAGCGACCGGCGACCGACGGCGGCGCCATCGGTTGTGTAGGGGCCGGTGTCGGTGAGGCTGTCATAAAGCGCGGCCAGACGGTCGCGCAGCGCCGCGGCGATGGTCTGGCGGGCGAGGTCACGGGCGGCATGGATCGCCTCTGGATCCACGACCGCCATCTGATCCGCCAGAAAGGCCTCCCCGGGCAGTGTCAGCGTCTCGGCGATGAAGGCGGGGTCGCCGGCGCCGATTGTGGCGTCCATCGCCTGGATCAGCGCCGGTTCGACCACCGGTTGCTCCCCGCGCTGGATCGCGGCGACCATGTCGAGCAGCAGGGCCGTCGCATATTGCTGCCCGGATTCCCAGCGGGTGAAGGGGTCGCTGTCATGCGCGGCCAGGAAGCGCAGGCGGTCGCGCGACACGCCGGACAGTTTCACCGGGGCGGAGAAGCCGCGCAGCAAGGACGGCACGGGCGGGCTGGCGACATCGACGAAGGTGAACCGGCTCTCGGCGTCCGAGGCGAGCAGGACGCGGGTGCCTTGCCGCGCCTCGGCCTCACCCTCCAGCCGGGTGGGCAGCGCCTGGCCATTGCCGTCGAGTAGGCCGAGCGCGACCGGGATCACCAGCGGCTGCTTGTCCGGCTGGCCCGGGGTAGGCGGGGTGCGTTGCGTCACGGTCAGCGTGTAGCGGCGCGCGGCGGCGTCATAGCTGTCGGACACCGCGATCTCCGGCGTGCCGGCCTGGTGGTACCAGCGCTTGAACCGGGTCAGATCGACCCCGGAGGCGTCCTGCATCGCGGCCACGAAATCGTCGATGGTGACGGCCTGATTGTCGTGGCGGGCGAAATACAGATCCATGCCGGCGCGGAAGGCCGCCTTGCCGAGGATGGTCGCCATCATGCGGATGACCTCGGCGCCCTTGTTGTAGACGGTCGCGGTGTAGAAATTATCGATCGCGAGGTAGCTGGCCGGCTGCACCGGATGCGCCAGCGGGCCGCCATCCTCGCGGAACTGCATCGCCCGCAGCCCGCGCACATCGCCGATACGCTTGACCGCGCGGCTGCCCTGATCCGCCGAGAACTCCTGGTCGCGGTAGACGGTCAGGCCTTCCTTCAGCGACAGCTGGAACCAGTCGCGGCAGGTGACGCGGTTGCCGGTCCAGTTGTGGAAGTATTCATGGGCGATCACCGCCTCGATCCCCTGATAATCCGTGTCGGTGGCGGTGTCGGGTCGGGCGAGGACGTATTTGGTGTTGAAGACGTTGAGGCCCTTGTTCTCCATCGCTCCCATGTTGAAATCCGACACGGCGGCGATGTTGAACACGTCGAGGTCGTATTCGAGGCCGAAGACATCCTCATCCCAGGTCATCGAGGTTTTCAGCGATGCCATGGCATGATCGCATCGGTCCTCATCGCCGCGGCGGACATAGACGCCGAGATCGACCACCCGGCCGGAGCGGGTGGTGAAGCGGTCCTTCACCGCCACCAGATCGCCGGCGACGAGGGCAAAGAGATAGCAGGGCTTGGGATGCGGATCGGTCCAGAGCACGCGGTGGCGGCCGTCGGGCAGGTCTTCGACCCGGCCGGGATTGCCGTTGGACAGCATCACGGGGACGGCGGCCTTGTCGGCGGTGATGCTGGCGGTGAAGCGCGCCATCACGTCGGGACGATCGGGGAAAAACGTGATGCGGCGGAAGCCCTCCGCCTCACACTGGGTGAAGTAGCTGCCGTTGGACAGGTAAAGGCCGCTGAGCTCGGTATTGGCCTTGGGGTCGATCTGGACGGTGATCTCCAGCACGCAGGACTCGGGCATGCCGGTGATGGTCAGGCCATGGGCGTCGGTGTGGTAGGCGTCCGGCGGCAGCGCCGCGCCGTCGCGGGCGATGGCCAGAAGCGTCAAAGCCTCCCCATTCATCACCATCGTGTCGGACGCGCCATTGCGCCGCACCGCGAGGCGGGAGCGGACGATGGTCGCGGTTTCGTGCAGATCGAAGGCCAGATCGACGGTATCGACCAGGAACGCGGGCGGCTGATAGGCGGATAGCAGCACCGGCTGCGGGGCGAGGTCGTTCGGCATGGGGCGCGTGTCTCCGTCTTTTGTCGCTGGCCGATGTTACCACGATCGGGGCGGGCAGGGCAGCGCGCCCTATCGGGGTGTCTCGGCGGAGCGCGCCAGATGGCGGATCTCGGGGTCGAGCAGGGCATCGAGTTCGGCCCGATGTTCATAATCCGGCATCAGCCGGGTCAGCGCCGCATCGCGGGCGGTGGCGGGGTGGAAGTAGATCTCGTTGCGCCCCTTGGGCAGGAGGGGCAGCAAGGCGCGCACCCGCTCCGGGGTCATATGCCCGCTCCAGGCCAGGCCGAAGCAATGGTCGTTGACCCGCATGCCGGCGCGGCGGGCCTGGGCGCGGAACAGGCGGGTCCAGGCATGCATCGCCCGCGCGCCGAGGCCCTGCGCCACCCCCAGCGCCACCATCACCGCCGGGGGTTCGTTCGGCACCCGCACCGTGGTCAACCCGAAGTCGCGCCCGATGGCCAGCATCATCGCGCCCACGGTCGGATGCAGGTGCATGTGCTTATGGGTATTGGCATGATCGAGGTGCAGCCCGGTGGCGGCGAAGGCCTGGAACTGGGCCCGGATTTCCGCGGCGAGCTGGCGGCGGATGCGCGGGCGGAAGAAATAGTCGATGCCCAGGCGTAGCTGATCGGACGGGAACTGGCCGGACGCATCGACCAGATCGGGGATCGCGCCGGGCGCCAGCACGGCCGGGCCCTCGATCACCACCAGATGCAGACCGACCCGCAGGTTGGGCAGGGCCTTGGCGCGGCGGACGGCGTCGGCGGCGGCGGGGGCGGCGACCATGAGGCTGGCCTGGGTGAGCACGCCGTCACGATGGGCGCGCTCCACCGCTTCGTTCACGGACTCCGTCAGGCCGAAATCATCGGCGGAGAAGGTGATGCGGTGCATCGGCGGGCCGCGCCCGACCCCAGGGCGGCCGGACCGTCAGGCCGTCTTGTGGCGTTCGCGCAGGAACTGGAAGAATTCCACACCTTCGCGCAGGCGGCGCTTCATCATCTGCGGCGAGCGCACCATTTCCCCGACGATGGAGGCGATCTTGGGGGCGCGGAAGTAGAAGCGCTTGTAGAAGGTCTCGACGTTGTCAAAGATTTCGGTGTGCGACAGATGCGGGTAGTGCAGCGGCGCGATCTGGACGCCATTGTCGTCCACCAGTTCCGCATGGTCCGCGTCGAGCCAGCCGTTTTCCAGCGCCTGCTTATACAGGAAGGTGCCGGGATAGGGCGCGGCGAGGGAGACCTGGATGGTGTGCGGGTTGATCTCGGTGGCGAATTTGATCGTCTCTTCGATCGTTTCCTTGGTTTCCCCCGGCAGACCCATGATGAAGGTGCCGTGGATTTTGATGCCGAGTTCGTGGCAATCCTTGGTGAACTGCTTCGCGACCTCGATCCGCATGCCCTTTTTGATGTTGTGCAGGATCTGCTGGTTGCCGCTTTCATAGCCCACCAGCAGCAGCCGCAAGCCATTGTCGCGCAGCACCTTGAGGGTGGAGCGGGGGACATTGGCCTTGGCGTTGCATGACCAGGTCACGCCCATCTTGCCGAGTTCGCGGGCGATCGCCTCGGCGCGCGGCAGGTTGTCGGTGAAGGTGTCGTCGTCGAAGAAGATTTCGCGCGTCTGGGGGAAGTATTTCTGCACCAGGCGGATTTCCTCCGCCACATGGCCGGGGGAGCGGACGCGGTAGTTATGCCCGCCCACGGTCTGCGGCCAAAGGCAGAAGGTGCAGCGCGATTTGCAGCCGCGGCCCGTGTACAGCGACACGTAGGGGTGCATCAGATAGCCGATGAAATAGTCTTCGATCCGCAGGTCGCGCTTATAGACCTCGGTCACGAAGGGAAGCTGGTCCATATCTTCCAGGATCTGGCGATCCTTGTTATGGACGATGACGCCGGCGTTGTTGCGGAAGGAGATGCCATCGATCGCCGAGAAATCGCGGCCTTCGGCGACTTCCTTGATGGTGAAGTCGAATTCGTTGCGCGCCACGAAGTCGATCGCCGCGCCATTGGCCAGGCTTTCCGCCGGCTGCACCGCGACCTTGGCGCCGACGAGGCCGATCTTGAGGGATGGGTTCACGGCCTTGAGGGCGGCGGCGACCTTGACGTCGGAGGCGAAGGACGGGGTCGAGGTGTGGATCACACACAGCTCATAGTCTTTCGCCTGCCGGGTCACGGTTTCGAGGCCGATGCGCGCGGGCGGGGCGTCGATGAGCTTGCTGCCGGGCACCAGGGCGGCGGGTTGCGCCAGCCAGGTGGGGAACCAGAAGGACTTGATCTCCCGCTTCGCCTGGTAGCGCGAGCCGGCGCCGCCATCGAAACCGTCAAAAGAGGGCGGCTGCAGGAACAGGGTCTTCATCATCGCGGGTGCAATCCCTCGGACGGGTGAGTCGGGTCCGGATTCTGGTCAATAGAGGCCAAGCCCGTCGCATGCATCGCATGGCCGCGCCAGTCCACCTTTTTTCCGGCATAGCTGGCGAGCATCACGCAAACGGACAAGATCTCGCGCGCTGGGAGAAGCCCGATTGGCGCCGGAAATGCAAGCGTTTCCAGCTTCGGCCGCAACGCATGGTCGATCCCCGTGGCCGCGAGAGCACGCCCGGCCCAGGCCAGGGCCACCAGCAGCAGCGGCCAGGCGGCGCCGGGCGCGAGGAGGATCGTCAGCAGGGCCCAGACAATCGGATATTGCAGGATCGACAGCGCGAATTCCCGCGGCACCAGGACCCGGATGGTTCGCGCCCAGCGCAACTCATGGCGGAACAGGGCGTCGAGCCAGGCCTCCGGCACGGTCGTTGCCACCACCGTGTCGGCCAGCGCCACGTCCAGCCCCAAAGCGCGGACCTTGACCCCCAGCACATTGTCATCGGCCAGATGGTTGACCAAAGCGGGCAGGCCGCCGATTCGGCGCAGCGTCCGGGCGTGCAAAGCCATCGAGGCCCCGAGGCAGTCCCGCCGCCCCATCGCCCGCGCCAGCAAGGCCCCCGGCAGGAAGCCATGCGTGATCTGCGTCGCGCCCAGGCGCGCGGCTGTCGGCCAAACCCCCGGCCGGTTGGGATCCGGTGCGGGAAGGCCGGTGTAGAGCACCGTCGCCAGGCCGACCCCCGGCTGCTCCAGCGTGTCGGCGAGGACGGAGAGATAGTCGGGGCGCACATGCACATCGGAATCCGCGATCACCAGCATGTCGTGGCGCACCGCGGCCATCATATTGATGAGATTGCCGACCTTGCGATTCGGGCCGTGTTCGGCGGCGTTGATCACCAGGGCGATGTCGTGCGTGGGAAACCGCTCCCGCAACCGATGGATCACCGCGATGGCGGGGTCCGCCGGGTCCTGCACCCCGAACACGATCTGAAAGCAGGGATAGTCCTGCGCGCACAGGCTCGCCAGCGCCGCATCGAGCAGCGGTTCATCGCCATGCAGCGGTTTGAGGACGGTGATCGGGGGGCGCGTGCCCGGCGGCGCGGGAGGCTGGCGCAGGAAGCGGCGCAGGCACCACCAGCCCGTGAGGGCCTGGCCGATGCCGATGATGGATAAAATCGCGGCCAGAAGCGCGGGCAAGAGACCCGCGCTCACGACACCAGGGTGCCACCCGACAAATGCGCGACCTTGCGGCGCAGGCTGGCGATCAGCGCCCCGGCGTCGCCATGCGCCAGCAGGGCCCGGAAATCCGAACGCTGCACGGCAACGCGGCTGATCGTGCCGTCGAGCAGCACATCCGTCACCCGCCAGCCGCCGTCGGATGGCTGCATCACATAATCCAGCCGGATCGGTTCCCCGGATGCCGACACGATCCGGGTCTGGACGACCTGATCGGCGCCGACGGTCCGGAGGTCTGGCAGGACGTCAAAGCGCTCGCCCTCGAATTTGTCGAAATTCGCGACGAAGCTGGCGATGGTGAAGGCGCGAAACACCTCCGCCAGGCTGCTGCGTGAGGCCGGGTCGATCGATGGCCATTTGAGCCCGACGGACACTTTCAGCACCGTTTCCAGGTCGTAGACGCGATCGATCACGGGGGCGAGAATGGCGAAGCGGTCGGGAAAGGGCGTGGCCTGTCCGGCCCGCATCAGCTTTTCCAGGGTCGCATACAGCGCCACGATGGGCTGGCGCACATCGGTGGAGTCCTGCGCGAAGGCGCGCGCGGATCTGTGCAAAGCGGGCAGGGCCAGGGCAGCGGCCAGCATCCGGAGGCGGGGCAGCGCGCGCATCACGCCGTCACCACATGCTTGACGGCGGCGATGCCGAGCGCGGTGAGCGCGGTGTTGACGATGTCGCGCGCGGTCAGGCCGGCGGCGATCATCTGTTTGGCCTGGGAATCATGTTCCAGATACACGTCCGGCAGCACCATCGGCCGCACCTTCAGGCCGTTGTCCAGCAGCCCTTTCCAGGCCAGATGATGCAGCACGGCCGATGAGAATCCGCCGATGGAGCCATCTTCGATGGTGATCAGCACTTCGTGGTTGCGGGCGAGCTGTTCGATCAGCGCGGTGTCGATCGGCTTCATGAAGCGGGCATCCGCGACAGTCGCCGGGAGGCCGCGCGCGGCCAGCTCATCGGCGGCCTTCAGTGCCTCCCCCAGACGCGGGCCGAGGGCGAGGATGGCGATATTGGAGCCTTCCCGCAGGATGCGGCCCTTGCCGAGGGGCAGGATTTCGCCGCGCGCGGGCAATAGTACGCCAGTGCCTTCGCCGCGCGGATAGCGGAAGGCCGTTGCCTGGTCGTCGATCGCGGCGACGGTCGCCACGGTGTGCATCAGCTCGGCTTCATCCGAAGGCGCGATGATGATGATGCCCGGCAGGCAGCCGAGATAGGCCAGATCGAAGCTGCCGGCATGGGTGGCGCCGTCATTGCCGACGGGCCCGGCGCGGTCCATCGCGAAGCGGACCGGCAGGTTCTGGATGACGACGTCATGCACCAGCTGGTCGTAGCCGCGCTGCAGGAAGGTCGAATAGATGGCGCAGAACGGCTTCAACCCTTCGGTCGCCATGCCGGCGGCGAAGGTGACGGCATGCTGTTCGGCGATGCCGACATCGAAGGTGCGGTCGGGGAAGCGTTTGGCGAAGCGGTCCAGCCCGGTGCCGGACGGCATCGCGGCCGTGATGGCGACGATGTTGGGATCGCGTTCGGCTTCCTGGATCAGGGCGTCGGTGAACACCTTGGTATAGCTCGGCGGTCCCGGCGGCGCCTTGGCCTGCTCCCCGGTGATGACGTTGAACTTGGACACGGCATGGTGTTTGTCGGCCGATTCCTCGGCATGCACGTAGCCCTTGCCCTTCTGGGTGATGCAATGGACCAGGATCGGGCCGGTGTCGTCGGCTTCGCGGACATTGCGCAGCACCGGCAGCAGATGGTCCAGATTATGGCCGTCGATCGGACCGACATAGTAAAAGCCCAGTTCCTCGAACAGCGTGCCGCCGGTCAGGATGCCGCGGGCATATTCTTCGGCCCGGCCCAGCGTGCGCTCAATCCCGCGCGGGAAGCGCTTGGCCATCTTCGAGCCGAGTTCGCGCAGGCTCAGGAAGCTGCGTGACGACATCAGCCGCGACAGATAGGCGCTCATGGCGCCGACGGGCGGGGCGATGGACATGTCGTTGTCGTTGAGCACGACGATCAGGCGCGAATGGCGGGCGCCGGCATTGTTCATGGCTTCATAGGCCATGCCGGCGCTCATGGCGCCGTCGCCGATGACGCAGATGACGTTGCGGTCGTCTTTTTCCCCGCGCGCGTCTTTCAGATCGCGCGCCACCGCCATGCCGAGACCGGCGGAGATGGAGGTGGACGAGTGTCCGGCGCCGAAGGGGTCGTATTCGCTCTCGCTGCGGCGGGTGAAGCCGGCCAGGCCGCCGCCCATGCGCAGGGTGCGGATCCGGTCGCGCCGGCCGGTCAGAATCTTATGCGGATAGGTCTGATGCCCGACATCCCAGAGCAGCCGATCACGCGGGGTGTCGAAGATGGCGTGGATGGCGACGGTGAGTTCGACCACGCCGAGTGACGCCCCGAGATGCCCGCCGGTGACCGACACGGCGTCGATGGTTTCCCGGCGCAGCTCGTCCGCGAGCTGGCGTAGCTGCTCGGGGGAGAAATTGCGCATATCCGCGGGGATATGCACGCGATCGAGAAGAGGTGTTGGGACCGGGCTCATGACTGTTCGTTCACCCACTCAGCTTCGCCGCGCGACGACATAGGCGGCGAGATCACGCAGAAGGGCCGCCCTTTCCCCGAAGCCGTCCAGTTGCGCGGCGGCCTGTCTGGACAACATATCGGCGTGCGCGCGGGCGCGTTCGGCCCCGAGCACCGCGACCATCGTCGCCTTGCCGGCGGCGGCATCCTTACCGGCGGTCTTGCCAATTTCGGCGGCATCGCCCTCGACATCGAGGATATCGTCGGCGATCTGGAACGCAGCGCCAAGGTCGCGCCCATAAGCGGCCAAAAGATGGCGCTGATGCGCCGGGGCGCGGCCGAGAATGGCCCCGGCCTCACAGCTGAATTGAAGCAGGCGGCCGGTCTTCAGCGCCTGCAGCCGGGTGACCGCCGGTCCGTCGAGGGTCTGACCCTCCGTGACCATGTCGATCATCTGCCCGCCGGCCATGCCGCGCGCACCCGCCGCGGCGCCGAGGGCGGCGACGAGCTCACAGCGGGCCTGGGGGTCGGAATGGGTGTCGGGTTCGGCCAGGATTTCGAAGGCCCGGCATTGCAGCGCGTCACCGGCCAGGATGGCGGTCGCCTCATCGAAGGCCTTGTGCGTGCTCGGCTTGCCGCGGCGCAGATCGTCGTCGTCCATGGCCGGCAAATCGTCATGCACCAGCGAATAGGCGTGCAGCATTTCGATCGAGGCCGCGACTCGGGCGGCGCAGGTTTCCGACACCGCGAACAGGGATGCGGTCTGCATCACCAGAAACGCGCGGAGTCGCTTGCCCCCGCCGAGGGTGGCGTAGCGCATCGCCTCCGCCAGTCTGGCTTCCGCGCCTTCGGGCAGCGGCAACAGAATATCCAGCGCCGATTCAACGACTTGTGCGGTATCCGACAGTGCCCGGGAGAGTTCGGTTCCCGTTTTCACCACAACGATGCCGTCCGATGCCACTGTGACCCTCGTGCCATGCTGCCCCAGGAGACCGGGGCGTGATCCCCAGGCCGTTAGCATGCCGCGCGGGTTCTTGCATGCCGTAAAGCGACCATACGCGGCCAGTGTCACCCGAATGCCACAGCTCACAGCCGATCGGCAAGCGGTGGGGTGACAGGGTCGGTGCGCCTGTTAATGCGCTGCCATGCGTCGCCGCGGGCCTGTTGTGCGTTGCGGCGCGCGTCCTGACCTGTCATATCCCGACCGCGCCCGTCTGGTATTTCGTCCCGGTCTTTTGATCCCGGTCTTACGGTCCGCGGCTTATCCGTACCCCCTCCAGGAGACTGCTCCGCATGATTCGTGTCGTCCTGGCCCAGCCCCGCGGCTTTTGCGCCGGCGTTGAGCGGGCCATCGAAATCGTGGAACGCGCGCTCAAGAAATACGGCCCGCCCATCTATGTGCGCCATGAGATCGTGCACAACCGGCATGTGGTGGAAGACCTCCGCACCCGCGGCGCGGTGTTCGTCGATGAACTCGACGAAATCCCGGCCGGCGCGATGACCGTCTTCTCCGCCCATGGCGTGGCCAAGCGGGTGGAGCAGCTCGCGGCCGAACGCGGGCTGCCGGTGATCGACGCGACCTGCCCGCTGGTGGCGAAAGTCCATAACGAAGGCCGCCGCTACGCCAGCCAGGGCCGCGAAATCGTCCTGGTGGGCCATGCCGGCCACGCCGAGGTGGAGGGCACCATCGGCCAGATCCCCGCCAAGGTGCATCTGGTTCAAACCGTGGACGACGTGCCGACGCTGGAGGTCGCGGACCCCAACAAGCTGTCCTATATCACCCAGACGACGCTGTCGGTGGATGACACCCGCGGCATCATCGCCGCCCTGAAGGCGCGCTTCCCCTCCATCGTCGGGCCGGATGTGCGCGACATCTGCTATGCCACCCAGAACCGCCAGCAGGCGGTGCGGGAATTGGCGCAGGTGGTCGACATGATCCTGGTCGTGGGTTCGCGAAATTCGTCTAATTCCAATCGGTTACGCGAAATTGGTGAGGAGCTGGGCAAGCCCGCCTACCTGATCGACGATGCCGGCGCGCTGCAGGCGGCCTGGTTCGAGGGGATCAGCTCCGTCGGCGTGACCGCCGGTGCCTCCGCCCCGGAACTGCTGGTGCAGGGCGTGCTGGACGGGCTCCGCCAGTTCGGGGAGACCGAGGTTTCGACGCTGGCAGGCGTCGCCGAAAACGTGCGCTTCCGCTTCCCGGCGGAACTCGCTGACGCTTAAGGAAATCACCCGATGTCCGTGCCTTTGAATCAGGCCCTCCGCGTAGGCGCCTACATCCTCAAGCAGCATCTGATCGGCCGCAAGCGCTACCCGCTGGTGCTGATGCTGGAGCCGTTGTTCCGCTGCAACCTGGCCTGCGCCGGCTGCGGCAAGATCGACTACCCGGCCGAGATCCTGAACCAGCGCCTGTCGGTCGCCGAATGCATGGAAGCGATCGACGAATGCGGCGCGCCGATGGTGGTGATCGCCGGCGGGGAGCCGCTGCTGCACCGCGAAATCCAGCAGATCGTCGAAGGCGCGATCGCGCGCAAGAAATACGTCATCGTCTGCACCAACGCGCTGCTGTTGGAAAAGAAGATGGAGCTGTTCAAGCCGAGCAAGTGGTTCTCCTGGTCGGTGCATCTGGATGGCGGGAAGGACGAGCACGACATCTCCGTCTGCCAGACCGGCGTCTATGACCGCGCGGTCGCCGCGATCGCGGAATCCAAGCGCCGCGGCTTCCGCACCATCATCAACTGCACCCTGTTCAATACCGCCCAGCCGGACAAGGTCGCGTCGTTCTTCGATGACGTGATGGCGATGGGCGTGGACGGCATCTCGGTGTCCCCCGGTTATGCCTATGAACGCGCGCCGGATCAGGAACACTTCCTGAACCGCACCAAGACCAAGGAACTGTTCCGCGGCATCTTCCGCCGCCAGGGCAATGGCAAGTGGAAGGGCAAGTGGGCCTTCAACCAGTCGTCTTTGTTCCTGGACTTCCTGGCCGGCAACCAGACCTTCCATTGCACCCCCTGGGGCATGCCGCTGCGCACCTATTTCGGCTGGCAGCGCCCCTGCTATCTGCTGGGGGAAGGCTATGCCAAGACCTTCAAGGAACTGATGGACGACACCGACTGGGACGCCTACGGCACCGGCAATTACGAAAAATGCGCCGACTGCATGGTGCATTCCGGGTTCGAGGCCACCGCGGTGACCGAAACCATCCGCCACCCCATCAAAGCCGCCGCCCAGGCCCTGCGCGGCATCCGCACCGAGGGCGCGATGGCGGCGGAAATCCCGCTGCACAACCAGCGTCCGGCCAAATTCGTCTACAGCGACCATGTCGAGAGCGCGATGGCCGAGATCAAATCCCGCAAGCAGGCCCCGGAAGAGATGGCCGAAGCGGCGGAGTGATCCGCGGGAGATCAGCGGGATGACCGACGCCACCTTTAACCAGGATGCCTGGCTGGAACGGATCGGCTACCAGGGGCCGCTGAGCCCGACCCTGGATACGCTGCGCGGCATCATCGCGGCGCAAAGCGCGGCGATCCCGTTCGAGAGCGTCGATGTGCTGCTCGGGCGCGTGCCGCAACTCGATCTGGCGGCGCTCCAGGCCAAACTCGTGACGGGCCGGCGCGGCGGCTATTGCTTTGAGCTGAACGCCCTGCTGCGGGCCGGGCTGCAATCCCTGGGCTTCGCCGTCGTCAGCGTCATCGGCCGCGTGATCCGCGGCATGGAACCCGATGCCGGCGGCCGACCGGCGACGCATATGCTGCTGCGGGTGGAATTGCCGGAGGGCGCGTTTCTCGCCGATGTCGGGTTCGGCAACCTGACCCCGACGGCGCCTTTGCGGATCCAGCCAAACCGTGAGCAGGCCACCCCGCATGAGACCATGCGCCTGCTGCCCGTTGGCGCGGAACTGACGCTGCAGGCGCGGGTGCGCGACGCATGGCAGAGCATCTACCGCTTCTCACCCAACCCGGTGGACGACATCGATTACGCCGTCGGCAATTGGTACACCGCCACCCATCCGGCCAGCCTGTTCGTGTCCAACATGATCGTGGCGCGGCCGGGGCCGGATGGTGAGCGCCGGGCGCTGTTCAACGGCCGCCTGACCATCCGCCGCGCCGGCGTGCTGCTGGAGCAATCGATGCTGGCTGACGAGGCCTCGCATGCGGCGGCGCTGCGCGATGTGCTGGGCCTGACCTTGGCGGAGGCTGATCTATCGGCGGCACTGGCGGAGATGGCGCGACGCGGTTCGACGGGGGTCGAGAGTCCGTTTTTCTCTTGAAGAAGCTGCCGGGCTGACGCGGTGGGATCGGGAGATCACTGTCGGCGGCGCATCACGACATGACCGATGAACGCCAGCCCATCGATCAAACCGAGGGCGATCGTGCTCCATAGCCAGGCGAACAGGACCATTATGCGTAGCGTGACATCGGCGCCGGTGGATACGCCATACGCGATCAGCCGGCACCTTGCTGCCACCGCGTGCGCGGCATCCCGGGTCGCGATGTCGACGCTGGGAAAAACCAGCCACAGGACCACGCCGCTCGCGATCGCCCAACAGGCTGTGGCAAGAATAGGACGGCGTCTCTCACGGGGCCAAGCCGCCAGGGCTGGCGCCGGGGCCCAGCCGAAGTATCTGACGACGACGGTCACGAATGCCACGGCAAAGCAACCGATTATCACCAGGTACTGCCAGAAGATGATGTTGGACTGATCTGGTCCCAAAAATCCGGTATAGCCATTCAGATTTGTCCACAAACTGACATAGAAGAACAGCATCCCGATCAAGGCACCCAGTGAACCCAGCAGCCAGACGACCCATTCAGCCTGGACTTCGGATGGCGACCCGCCGATGGGCGTCCGTGCGGCGATTGGTTTGGGTCGCACAGACGCCAGCGGCAGGGTGAGGCCTATGATCCATCCCAAAAGCCCCCCCATCGGTGGACAAGCGACCAGCAGGCGGACCAACTTCCAACTGGCATCGTTGGTCGCGCACTGTTGCGGGTCGACCCCATAATACGCGGTGCCGCCGATGAATGCCGCGATCACCCCCGCGGCCAGACCGGCCAACAATCCTTCAAACGAACGCGGAGATTCGGGTCGTCTGGCCAGGCCGATGAAGAACGTTATCATGGCTAAACCGAATAGACCTGATCCGAAATACTCCAGTCCAGGAAGGGGTTTTATGGTTGCTAATCCGAAGAAAAACAAAGAAAATGCCACCAGCGCGGAAAACAAACGGCACAGCCTGACGCCAAGCAGGAAGCCGCAATAAGGCTTGATTTCCTTCAGTATCTTATTCCCACTGACGGGCGTAACCATATAAAACCTCCGATTTTCTGAATGCGGATTCAGACCAAAATCCGCGCTGAAGGCGAGCATAAGGTATCGTACCCAGTACAGGCCACGCAACACCGATATTCGATCGTATCGGCATGGGAGGTGGACTGCATCGATATCAAACGTGAATTGAGAGCCGGTCTGGCCGAAGGAACGAAAATCCGGCAGGTTCACTCGGAATATGTTGACAAGCCTCGGTTTCGCGCCTTCAGCACCTTGGCAATTGTGTTTTCAACGCGGAGGCCGATGAGATTCTGAGAACACTGCGTTATTTCACTTGGGGTGCCACAAATTGAAAAAATGTAGTGCACATAATGGATCATAATCATTCAAATAAGGTTATGAATCCACGCCCGTCGGGTGTTGGGCGGGGTGTGTCTTCTCAGCGCTCTCAGAATCTCATTGATCTCAGCGTTGAATCGCCAGACCTGACCGAACGCCGGATCACGCCAAGGGCGCAGGCTGACATCCGTCAACGCGGTAGCGGGCTCGATCACGGCTGTTCATCAGGCCTCCCGCACCCAGCCGTTCGGCAAGGCGGTCAGGTGGCGCTCTTTGTCGCCCTCCCATAGCACGGTCCCGTCCTCGAAAGCCCCCCAGGCCGCGCCGACGCCCAAAGCGCGCAGCCCGTCCGGGGCCACGGCGCGGTAGCCGGTGTGGTAATGGCCGTGGATCACCAGCCGGGCGCCCATCGCGCGGGCCAGTGCGTCCAGGGCCGGATTGCCGGTGGGGTAGCTGCCGGGTGCCTCATGCACGATCAGGATATCGGCCTGCTGAGCGGCCAGGTGGTCGTAATCCTCCGGCCAGATGGCCGTCGTGCCGAGCGAATGCACCAGCGCCGCGATATGCTCCGGCCGCCAGCCGCGTCCCAGTTCCGCCACATCCGCCGGCAGGTCGGCGCGATGATGCAGGCGCGGCGGGTTCGGCGGTTCCCAGATGCGCGGGCGGAATGTGCCGCCGAGGCCGGCGATGCGCACACCCTCGATCTCCGCCACGCGCCCATGCAGGGCGCCGGGCGCGGTGCGGGGGTTGCGGGCGGGGTCGGTCAGGTTGGCCCACATCTCCGGCCCGCCATCGTTGTCGTGGTTGCCGAAGATCCAGTGCACGGGAATGCCGCGGTTCAGCAGCGGCGCGACGAGCGCGTCCAGCGGCTGTTCGCACTGGATGTCGCCCAACAGCACGGCGGCCTTGGGCAGCACCGTCAACGACGCCAGCCCTCGCTCCACCTTGTCCCATTGTTGGTGGATATCGCCGATAAACACGATCGTCATGCAGACTCCTCACGCCTGAGCCGCCCTTGACGTTTGCGCGCCGGCATCCCTAGCTTCGAGGCAACACATGCACGCGCAACGCGTCGTGAACAAGCACATGAGGAAACCGTTCGATGAAACTCCAGTATTCGGCGCTGGCCCTGGCGGCCGCGCTCGGCCTTTCCACCGCCGCCCAGGCGCAAAACTGCGAACTCAAGATCGGCGCCATGGGCCCGATGTCGGGCGGCGCGGCGCAATGGGGGCTCGCGATGGCCGGTGCGACGGAGCTGGCCGCGGCGGAGGTGAATGCCGCCGGCGGGATCAAGATGGGCGCCAAGACCTGCAAGGTCGTGGTCGTGCCCTATGACAGCAAATACACCGCTGACGCCGCCGCGGCGGGGTCCAACGCCTTCGCGGCGCAGGACATCAAGCTGATCGTCGGGCCGGTGGGATCCCCCGAATCGACCGGCATCAAGCCGGTGGCGGCGCGCAACGAGCAGCTGGCCTGGAACGCGTCCTATGCCAAGAACGCGCTCGAAACCAAGTTCCCGCTGATGTTCCATATCGCGCCCGGGCCGGCGGTCTGGTCCGATACCGTCATCAAGGCGGCGATGAAGGTGTTCCCGATGAAGTCGGTGGCCCTGATCGCGCCGAATGACCAGGGCGGCACCGATATCGCGAGCGTGGATGCCGAGGCTTACAAGGCGAATGGCGTGACCACGACGGAGGAATATTACCAGCGCGGCACGACCAACTTCGCCCCGATCGTGACGCGGGTGCTGGCGTCGAAGCCGGATGTGGTGGACACCGCCTCCTCGCCGCCTGGCGATGCCGGGGTGATCATCAAGCAACTGCGTCTGGCCGGCTTCACCGGCGCCATCGGCCGCCTCGGCGGCCCGGGCACGGATGAGATCGTTCGCGTGGCCGGCGGCCTGGATGTGGTGCAGAACTTCTATTGGTTCGAAACCGTGGCGACCGATGAGCCCAAGGTCCGCGAGATTGACGCGCTCTACAAGAAAATGGTCGGCAAGGACCCGGTTGGCGGCACGGCGCTGTGGGCCGATCTGCCGGCGGCGCGCATGACGCTGAAGGCGGTTGCGGCGGCGGGGACCGATGATGCCAAGGCGGTGGCGGCGGCCCTGCGCAAGCTGCCGGTGGAGGACCCGAACATGGGCGCGGGCTACTGGACCGGCAAGAAGCAGTTCGGCGTCGCGCAGGAACTGCATTTCCCCTTCGGCGTCGGCATCATCAAGGACGGCAAGAACCTGGGCGTGGCGCGGCAGGAAGCGAAGCCGGATTGATTGCCGGGGCGGGGCGCTTGGGGACGAAGCCCATGGGTCATCCTTTGTTCGTCATGTCCCCCATTCGTCATGGCCCGGCTTGTCCGGGCCACCGGTCGAGGCACGGTGCGGGCGGCGGTGGCCCGGACGAGCCGGGCCATGACGG
>CAIXEA010000201.1 GCA_903918315.1 uncultured Acetobacteraceae bacterium
CATCACCAGCTGGATCACGGCCAGCGCGGCGACGTAGCCGGAGCTGCGTTCACTCAGAATCACCATCGCGACGCTGATGGTCTCCGTGCCCTGGGCATAGAGCAGGATGGTGGCGCCGAGTTCGCGGATGAAGATCACGAACAGCATCAGCCAGGCCGCGACCAGCGACGGCTTGAGCAAAGGCAGCACGATCAGGCGCATGGTCTGCAGCCACGATGCACCCGAAGACCGGGCGCTTTGCTCCAGTTCGGGGTTGATCGCCAGGAACATGGCGGTGACGGTGCGGGTGGCGAAGGGGAAGAACCGCGCGATATAGGCGATCAGGATGATCGTCAGCGTCGAATAGAGCGGCGTGCGAATCGCCATGATCAGGAAGCCGAGGCCCAGGATGATGCCGGGGATTCCCAGCGGCAGCGACAGCAGCGCGTCCACCAGCGCGCGGCGTTTGGGATTGCCGCGCGTCAGGGCGTAGCTTTGCAGCACGCTCAGCGCGACCCCCAGCGTAGCCCCGGTCAGGGCCAGAAACAGGCTGTTGCCGATGGCCGTGCGGGTGAGGTCGTATTTCGTCAGCACATACTCGAAATTGCCGAGCGTGGCGGTGCGCCACACGAAGTGGCCCATCCAGAGTCGGGAAAACGCCACCATCAACAGCGCCATCGTCGGCAGCACCACGGCCCCGCCGATATAGAAGGCCTCCAGCGTCAGGGCGCCGAACCGGCCCCAGCCGCGCAGGTGAATGAGCCGCGGGCGGTAGCCCTTGCCGGTGATGGTGTCGAAGCGCCGGTTGGCGATGAAACGCCGCTGCAGCAGGGTCATCAGCACGGTGAAGGTGAGCACCACCACCCCAAAGGACGCCGCCCGCCCGAGATCGGATGGATATTGCACCAACGAGAAGATCTCCGTCGGCATGAACCGGATCCCGCGCGGGGACCCCAGCGCCAGCGGCACATCGAACAAGCCGGCGGAGGTCACGAACACGATCAGCGCCGCCGAAAGCAACGCCGGCAGCACCAGGGGCAAGGTGATGTGGCGCATGGTGTAGCCGAAGGACGCGCCATGCACCCGGGCGGCGTCCTCAAACGCCGCATCCATCTGGCGCAGCGGGCCGATGACGAACAGGTAGACATAGGGGGTGTAGAACAGGGTGAGCACCCAGATGACCCCGGGAATGCTGTAGATGTTGATGGCATCGAGGGAGATGCCAAACCAGTTCCGCGCCGCCCAGGGCAGCAGGCCGCCATGCGGGGCCAGCAGGTAGATCCAGGACAGCGCGCCGACATAGGGGGACAGGAAGAACGGGATGAGGTTCCCGGTCTCCAGCCATGACCGCCCGGGCATGTCGGTCCGGGCCACGAGCCAGGCCAGCGTGAAGCCCAGCGTCATCGCCAGAACGGTCGTGCAGCCGCCGGCGATCAGGGTGTTCACGGCGGCGGCGGCGAAACGCGGGTCCGCGAACAGCCGCGCGAAATTGTCCAGCGAGACCCGGACGGCATCCCCGTCCCAGGTCAGGATGCTGCGCATGAGGGTAGCGAGGAACGGGCCGGCGATCAGCAGCACCCCCACCACCACGCCGGTGGCGGGCAAGACCGTCTGCAACCACCGGCCATGACGGCTGGTTTCCACCTTCGGACGCCCCCTGCTTGCGCGGTGTCCCGCGCTCTTTATGATCGACACCAAGCTTACGCAGACTTCCGGCGCCCGGCCAAGGGTGACCGGAATCGATCATACAGGGAGAGTGGCTATGAAATTCGGCCTGTTTGGTGCCGCGACCGCGCAACGCAATGCCAACCCCGACGTCGACAGCGCCGCCGGCTTCAAAGACTACATCGACTACGTGATCGAGGCGGAGTCGCTGGGCTACCACAGCTCCTTCATCGTCGAGCACCATTTCACCGGCTTCGGCCAGGTCTCGGCCACGCTCAACCTCCTCACCTGGATCGGCGCGCGCACGACGACGCTGCGGCTGGGCACGGCGGTGATCGTGCTGCCCTGGCACAACCCGGTCTTGCTGGCCGAACAGGCCGCCACGCTGGACCTGCTGTCGGGCGGGCGGCTGGATTTCGGGGTGGGCAAGGGCTACCGCCACAACGAATACGCCAGCTTCCGCATCCCGATGGAAGACGGCCAGGCCCGCTTCGAGGAAGCGATCGACATCATCACCAAATCCTGGACGTCGAATGAGCGATTCTCGTTCCATGGCAAGTTCTGGCAATATGACGACATCATCGTCGAACCCCCGACTGTGCAGCGCCCCAATCCGCCGTTCTGGCAGGGGGCCGGGCATCCGGAGTCGATCCGGCGGGTGGCCGCGCGCGGGCATAATCTGTTGCTCGACCAGTTCGCCTCCATGGATGACACGATTGCCCGGTTCAACATCTACCGCGATGCGATGACGGCCAATGGCTTCGGCTTCAAACCCGCCCAGGTCGGGGTGGCGCGGGCGTTCTATGTCGCCAAGGATGAAGCCGATAAGCAGGCCGCGATCGATCGCCGCATCGCCGGCCAGCGCCGCCTGCACGATATCAGCCAGCGGCCGGACGGCAACAACACCGCCAGCATCATGGCCTTCTCCGACACGCGGGAGGCGAGCGAAGAAAGCGCGTTGTATGGCAGCCCCGACGAGATCTGCCGCAAGATCGAACGCCTCCAGGCCGCGGGCGTCGAATACCTGCTGCTGAACGGCGGCGGCACATCGCGGGAGAATCTGCGCCGCTTCGCGCGAGAGGTGATGCCGCATTTCCAGGATAAGGCACCCGTCCAGGCAGCGGCTGAATAGGCGGATCGAACAGCCGCTGCTGTTCGTCGTCTCCCCGTCAATCCGCGACCAGCCGCACATCGGCCGAGGCCGCGCGCCCGTCGCGGTCGGTTACGGTCAGATGCGCGAAGCCTGGGCCTGACGCGGTCCAGTTCGCCCGCCCGGACCCCGATGCCAGCGGCGCCCCATCCACCAGCCACCGATAGGGCGGTGTGCCCCCCGCCGCCCGCAAATCGATCGGCCTGTCCGGCGCGAAGGCCAGATCGACGTCCCCCGGTGGAAACAGAATCCGCAGCCGCGTCTGGTCCGCCATCCGTCGCAGGCCGGGCGCGAGGGGCCTTGCCACCGGCTGAGGGCGGGGCATCGGCGCCTCGGGCGGCAGCAAGCCAAACAGGCGGACCAACAAGGGGGCGGCGGCGTCGCGCCCGGTCACCCCTGGCATCGGGGCGCCATCCCGCCGCCCCACCCAGACCACGATCGTATACTCGGGCGTGAACCCGGCCGCCCAGCCGTCCCGGAACCCGTAGGAGGTTCCGGTTTTATAGGCGATGGGATGCTCGGCTGTGCCGGCCATGCCTGGTGGCGCCGGCTGGCGGCGCAGGATCTCGCTGACCTGATCCGCCGCCGCACGGGACACCAACGCGCCGTGCCGCACCGGTTCCGTTTCGCGCCAATGGGGCGCCTGCGCCGCGCCGCCATCCGCGAGGCTGGCATAAAGTCCGGCGAGGTCGAACAGCGTCACGCCCACCCCGCCCAGCGCCAGGGCGGCCGAAGCCGCGCCCCCGCGCCCCAGCCGCGGATTGGCCCCGGCCTGGCGCAAGGCGGCGGCGAACCGGGCCGGGCCGATCCGCGCCAGCAGCCGCACGGCCGGCCGGTTCAGCGACAGCAGCAGGGCGTCGGCGGCGGTGCGCGGTCCGTGGGTGAGGCGATCGAAGTTGCGCGGCGCATAGGTGCCCAGACGCAGGGCCTCGTCATCCAGCAGCGTGGCCGGGCTCGCCAGACCTTCGTCGAAGGCCATAGCATAGATGAACGGCTTGAGCGTGGAGCCCGGGGATCGAACCGCGCGCACGCGATCGACCATGCCGGCGGAGGCGAAGTAGCGCGTGCCCCCGATATAGGCCAGCACGGCTCGGTCGCGGTTGCGCAGGATCAGCGCGGCGGTATCGGCGTCGGGTCCGAACCATTGCACCTCCCGCAGGGCCAGCGCTTCCGCGGCGCTCTGCAAGGGGCCATCGAGCGTGGTGCGGTTGCGTCCGCTCAGGTGCTGGGCCAGATGCCGGGCCAGGGCGGGCAGCGGCGCCCGGGTGATCGGCTCCGCGACGATCGCGGTCCCGTCGCCGGCAGCCATCAGCACCCGTTCGGCCGCCCGCCACGCGGCGTCGGGAAAGCGATCCGGCCGGCGGCGCGTGGGGCTTTGGGGCAAGGCGACCAGCAAGGCCGCCTGGTCGCGGGTAAGGGCCGCGGGTTCGCGCCCGAAATAGAGCAGGGCGGCCGCGCGCACGCCCTCGATATTCCCGCCCATCGGCGCCAGGGTCAGATACAGGCGCAGGATTTCCGATCGTCCGAGATGGGCCTGCAACTGCAGGCCCCGGATGATGTCATGCGCCTTGCCCCACAGCGTATGGGGATGCGGTTCCAGGAGCCGCGCCACCTGCATCGCGATCGTGGACCCGCCGGAGATCACACGCCCCTGCGCGATGCGTTGCGCCGCCGCCCGCAGCAGGGCCAGGGGATCGACTCCGGGATGGGTCCAGAACCGCCGATCCTCTCGGGACAGGAGAAGCGGGATGAGGTCGGGGCCGGTCGCATCGGGTGGCAGTCGGATCATGCCATCGTATGTCACGCGCAGGTTCAGCACATGGTCCGCCGAATCCCGCAACTCCGCCGACAGGGTCTGTGCCCGCGTCAGGTCGGGCGGATAGAGCCGGTCCAGCGCCAGGACGCAGCCGGCCAGGATGGCCGGGATGGCGCAGACCCGCGCGATCCGCCGGAGCGACATCAGCGTGGCGCGATGTCGATCGCGGCGGCGGCGGTGCGCGCGGTGACCTGCGGGCTGTACATGTCCTCCACCACGGTTTCCGGGCGCACGTAATGCCCCGGTGTCACCGCGCGCACGACATAGGCGACACGGAATTCCGTTTCCTCCAGCGGCAGTTTCACATCGTCGTTGACCTCTCGGAACCATGCCTTGCTGCCGGTTTCGAAGGCAGCGATGAACCGGTCGTCGCGTTGCTCATGCGCCCGCAAGGCGGAGAGCTGGCCGATAAACGGATAGGTGTCGTCTTTGAGGATGGCGGCCTCGATCTCCAACCCCGCCGGAAGCGGATCCAGCACCACCGCCCGGCGGAACGCGGATCCGCTGGCGCGGCCGGACAGCACCACGATGAAGCGATCGGTCTGGCGCAGGCGCTTGTCATCCAGCCGATCGCCGTTCAGCGCGAACGTCTCCCGCCGCAGGGTGAAGCCCTGTGACATCGCGGGCGGTGCGACGACCGGGGCGCCGCGCAGCGTGACGGTGCGGAAGATCGGCCGGGTGTCGGCGTTGCGCACAGTCAGACCGCGCGCGAGCGCATCGGCCGCCGGCGACAGCGCGAAGGGGAGGGGAACGGAGTCCGGCGCGGCCGCGTCCACCGCCAGCGCGCGGGTTCCGCCTTGTTTGTTCAGCGCATGGGCCGCGGCGAGCAGCCAGGCCTTTTCCTGGGTGCTCATGCGCTCGGGGTCCGGATGGTCGCGGCTGATCCGTTCCAGCAGCGGCGCGGCGGCATCGGCATGCCCGGTTTCCGCCGCGATCGCCAGGATCCCAGCGGTATCGCGCAGGCGGGACCAGTAATACGCATGGGACCACCAGTCCGGCGGCTTCTTGCCGTCCAGATTGGCCAGGGCCAGCCGGAATGACGTCGCCGAACCCGCCGCATCGCCCATCAGCGACTGGGCCCCGGCCAGTTGCGCCAGAGCGAGGGCGGGCGCCAGGGCCTTGCCGCCCCAGGTGACCCGCGCGGGGGTGATGACGCCGCCTTTTTCCTCCCATTGCAGATCGCGGCTGAGCGCGCGGAGCCCGGCCGGGTCGGTGCGGCTGGTCCGCGCCAATACGTACGCGGCATAGGCCCGGGTGGGTTGCGCCGGTTCGGCATAGGCGCCGGATGTGTCGATCTCATTGGATCGCAGTTGTTGCTCGATCCAGGCGGCGGCCCGGGCCGTCGCGGCATCGGGCACGGAAAGGCCGGCTTCGCGCGCATGCAGCAGGAAATCCAGCGCGAACACGTTCAGCCACACCGACGCCGCGCCGTCGCCCACCCGCCACAGGCCGAACCGGCCTTCCGCGTCCTGGCGATCCACGATGGTGGCGATGGCGGTTTGGACCCGCGCCCGGACGGCCGGGTCGCCGGCTGGTTTCCCCAGCAGGCGGGCATCATCGAAATACAGCAGCGGGAATGCCGCCGCCGCCACCTGCTCCGTGCAGCCATAGGGATAGGTGTAGAGCGACTGCAACAGCCCTGGCACGTCCAGACCACCGAGGGCGGAATAGCCGATGGTCACCTGAACGCTGCCGGGGGTGAAGGGTTTCAGCAAGGCCGGATCGAAGCTGTAGACGGCGTTCGGGGCCTGGGCCTCGGTCTGGCTGACCACCAGGGCCGGATGCGGTGAGCGCACCGCGATGTCCCAGGCGTGCTCGACCCTCAGATGGTCCGGGCCGGTCAGGACGGCCTGGACATGCCCGATGCCGACGGACTGGCCCGTCAGGGACACCCGCGTCTCCTGCCGCTGCCCGGCATCGAGGTGCATGTCGAGCCCGGACACCCCGTTGAGGGCGATCGCGCCGGTGACACGGAGGGCCAGGTGATAGTCCCCCGCCGCCCCATCGACGTTGTTGAGCGAAATGCCGATGCCCGCGACATCGCCGGGTGCGAGGAAGCGCGGCAGCGCCAGGTCCGCGACCACGGGATCGCGGACGGTCAGGGTCCCGACGGCGTGTCCGGCGGCCTCATGATCATAGGCGACGGCCATCAGCCGCAGCGCGCCGGCGAAATCCGGGATATCCAGGTCGATGACCGCGTCGCCATGGGCATCCAGGGCCACGGGGCCGTGGAACAGCGCGACCGTCCGGGTCGTTGTCACGGCCAGGCCCTCGCCCCCCAAGGCGCCGCCATCGCCGCCTTCATGCGGGGCGCCGGTCTCGGCCTTGCCCTCCAGCAGACGGCCGTAATCGTCGCGCATGTCCAGGCCGAGGCGCGTGCGGCCGAGCAGGGTGCCGACGGGATCGGGGCTGACGAAGCGGGTGAGTTGCAGGATGCCCTCATCCACCGCCGCCAGGGTCACGAAGGCCGCGCCGCTTGCCCCCGTGACATGGATCGGCAGTTTGATGTTCTGGCGCGGGGTGATCTGGCTTGGGCCCGCGAGGGTCACACCGAGGGTGCGTGGGGCCGGATCGCTGGCGATCCAGGTCAGGCCAACCGCGCGCACGGGATCATGCGGCCTGGAGGGGGCCAGCAGCGGGCGGTAGGCGGTGGCGAGCACGTGCACGCCCGCGCCCCAGGCATCCGAGGCCGTCAGCGGCAGCGTCAGTCCCTCCGCCGGCAGGTCGGCGCGCAGGGTTTGCAGGACCTGGCCATTACTTTCGACGGTCACCTCCGCCGGGCCGGCGAAGGGGCCGCGCAGGTGCAGGCGCGCGGTCTGTCCGGGCGCGAGGACCGGGCGGTCGGTGGAGACTTCCAGCCGATCGGGCACATCGGCGGCGGCGTCTCCACCACCCCAGCCGACCGCGAAGCGGATGCTGGTGGCTGCCCCGCTTTGGGCATCGGTCACGATCAGGCGGTAATCGCCCCAATCGAGCGCCTTCGTCAGGCTCGCCGGGCGTTCGGCCGGGACGTCCACCGCCCCTTTGGTGACGGGGACATCGACGGTATGGAAATGCCAGGTCCAGGCGGAACCGGCGCCATTCTCCCGCCACCAGTCCCAGCGGCGGTCTTCGCGGATCAGTTCCCAGGTCAGGCCGGGCCGGGCGATGGGGGCGCCGGCGGCACTGAAGGCGCGGATATCGAAGCCCGCGTCCTCACCCTCGTTCACCCGGTCATTGAACCGGGGATGGATGCCGATGAGCGTGGCATGCGTCCGCACGGGGATCGACAGCGTCTCCCGCACCGTGCGGCCGGTGGGCTCGGTCAATCCCGCATCCAGTTCGACCCGCAAGGGGGAGGCGAGGCCGCCCGGGATCGTCAGGGGCACGTCGATGGCGAGGTGGCCCTTGTCGTCGGCATCATCCAATGTCAGCGGGGAGACCGGATCGCCGATCGTTTCATCGACCAGGCCGAAGCGGTAGCCGGCGGCATCGGGGACGGGGTGCTCGTCGCGCAGGAGGCGGATTTCGCCTTCGCCATGCAAGCCGGCGGCCGGGGCGCCATACAGGAAGCGGCCATCGATCGACGCGGTCAGCCGGGTGGTCACCGGGCCGGTGGGGCCGGTGAGCGTGACCTTCAACTGCTGCGGGACGAAGTCCTGAACCATGATCGTGGTTCGGCCAACGGGGGGCAGGGTCGGGTCGGTCAGGACTTCGATGGTCCAGGCGCCCTGGGCGGCGGTGGCGCTGAGCGGCACGGCCCAATGGAACCCCGCGGCGGGTTGCGGGGGCAGGGTGGCGCGGCTGGCCTCCACCCCGTCCGGCCGGCGCAGCACCAGGGTCAGGGCCGCGTCATCCACCGCCGTCAGGCCCCGGGTCCGCAACAGGGCCATGGTTTGCACCGTCTCCCCCGGGCGGTAGATGCCCCGGTCGGTGTAGACATAGGCCTCGATCGGCCCCGGCGTGACCCGGCCATCGGCGCCGCGATCGGACAGGTCGAAGGCCGGCCCGGTCAGGTCCTGGGCCGCGAGGTCGCCCTGTGGTGTGGAGGCAACGAGCATGGCGGCCGCGGCGCCGCGCTTGCCGCGCAGCAGGCCCGGCGGGAACAGGGCCTCGCCGGCGGCGCCGGTCGTGACCTCCGCCAGGACATCCTGGCCGCGCGAGAGAAGTTGCAGCCGCACCCCGGCCAGCGGCGCGGCGGTGCCGAGCGAACGCACCGAGGCGTGCAGCCCGTCCTGCCCCTTCAGCGTGCTGAGCCCGAGATCGGTGCTGAGCACCCAATGCCCGGCGATGGCCGCGTCGGCATCGGCGTGGTTCCAGGCGGTGTCGTCATCCTGGACCAGCCGGGCCGCCGGATGGGCGGCGTCCTCCGCCAGGACGATATAGGCGCCGGGCCTGGCGGGATCGACGATGCCGGCCAGCGGAAAGCCGGTCTCGACCAGGCGGTGGGCGCCGGGGCTGGCCTGCATCGTGCCGGACCAGATCTCGGTGGCGGTGCCGCGCGTCAGATTTTGGATCTCCCATGGGCTGAAGCTGGTCTTGGCCGGGTCGGGCGTCACCCCGCCGCCGGTCAGCCGACGGGCGGACACGCGCAGCACATGGATCCGGATGACGGGGACATCGATGCTCTGGATGGTCACGCCGGTGGCGCCCTGGCGCGGCAGGATCCAGCCCCGACCGGCGATGGCGACCATCGGGTCGCGGGGCGGGATGTCCAGGGCGGTAGCCGCCGCGGCGGTCGTGGCACCGCCGCCCGCGAGGGGAAGGCCGGGTTTGACGGTGACCGTGTAATGGGTGCCGAAGGCCAGCCCGCTCAGGCAGAGCTTGCCGTCGGTGATTTCGATGCCCGGCCGGGTGGCGGGCTCCAGTGTCAGGAACTCGGCGCTGCGCCCCGGGTTGCTCGTGTCGATCGGCTGGTTGAAGGCCAGGCAGGCATGGCCGGAATCGCCGGCGGCCTCGGTCGTGGCGCCGGTGATGAGGGGCTGCGCCCGGGCGGCGCCGCAGGCCGAGGCGATCAGGATCGAGAGAGCAGCGAGCCGAGCGAGCATGGAACACACCTGGGCCGGGGCGCCATCATTGGCACCCCGGATGTGTATCGGTATTGCCCGGGCGGTGGAAGCGCAAGCCGTGCCGCCTCAACCGGGCCCCTCCGCCAGATGGCAGGCCACGTCCCGGCCGCCGCCGAAATCCCGCAAGGCGGGCATCTCGGTGCCGCATCGCGCCACCCCGACCGGGCAGCGGCCGTAGAACCGGCAGGCGTTGGGATCGGGGTCGATGGGGCTGCGCGGATCGCCGACGAGGCGGGGCGCATCGGGCCGCGGGCCATCGAGGCGGGGCACCGCCGCGACCAGGCTGCGCGTGTAGGGGTGCAACGGCGTCTCGAACACCGCGCGGGCCGGGCCGGTTTCCACGATCCGCCCGAGATACATCACCACCACCCGGTCACACAGCAGCCGCACCACGTTCAGGTCGTGCGAAACGAAGATATAGCTCAGCCCCAGATCGACCTTGAGCGTCTGCAACAGCTTCAGCACCGTCACCTGCACGGACACATCCAGCGCCGCCGTCGGCTCATCGAGGATCAGCAGCCGGGGCCGGGTGCCGATGGCGCGGGCGATGCCGACGCGCGCGCGCTGCCCGCCGGAGAGCTGGTGCGGGAAGCGTCCGAGGAGTTCCAGCGGCAGGCCGCATTGCAGGGCCGCTTCCTCGATCCGGCTCCGCAGGGCCGCGCCGCGCAGCCCCAGCAGGCGCCGCAACGGATCCGCGATGGCATCGGCGGCGGTGAAGCGGGGATTGATGCTCTCCCCGGCGTCCTGGAACACCATCTGGATATGGGCGCGGTCGTCGTCGCGGGCGAAGAGCCGGGCCGGAACCTCCGCCAGTTCCCGCCGGTTGAACCAGATTTTGCCGCCGGTGACATCCAGCAGGCGGGTGATCAGCCGCACCAGGGTGGATTTGCCGCAGCCGGATTCCCCGACCAGGCCGAGGGTTTCACCCGGCTGCACCGCCAGGCTCACATCGTCGACCGCATGCACGAATGAGGGCGCCGCCTTGGACGGCCAGCCCGTCCGCCCGACGGGAAAATGCTTGCGGAGGTTTTCCAGCTCCAGCAGCGCGGTCATAGCGGGTTCCAACAGGCAACGGCATGGCCGGGTGCGGCCGGGCGCATGGTGAGGACGGCATCGCAGGCGTCCTGCCGCCGCTCACAGCGGCCGGCATAGCGGCAATGCAGCCGATCGGCTTGGCGGAGATCGGGGAGCCCGCCCGGCACCGATTGCAATGAAGCGAGGCTGCCGGCGGCTGTCGGTGTCGCCGCGATCAGGCGCGCGGTATAGGGGTGGCGGGGCCGTGCCAGAAGGGTGGCGGTATCGGCTTCCTCCACCATGTGCCCGGCATGCATGACCGCGATCCGGTTGGCGCGTTCGGCGGCCAGCGCGAGGTCGTGGGTGATCAGGATCGTCGCCATGCCGCTGCCGCGGGCCATGGCCCCGATCAGATCCATCACCACGGCCTGGGTGGTGACGTCCAGGCCGGTGGTGGGCTCATCGGCGATCAGCAGGTCCGGGCGCGCCGCGACGGCGATGGCGATCATGACGCGCTGGCACATGCCCCCTGACAGTTCAAATGGATAGGCCTTGGCGCGGCGGGCGGGATCGGGGATGCCGACGGCGCGCAGGGCCTCGATGGCGCGGTCGCGGGCGTTGGAGCGGGTGGCGCCGCCATGGCGCAGCAGCACGTCGGCTATCTGCTTGCCCACGGCGCGGATGGGGTTCAGGGCGGCGCGCGGGTTCTGGAAGATCATGGCGATGCGCCGGCCGCGGATGCGGGCCATCGTGCGCGGCGGCGTGGCGAGCAGGTCGGTCTGCCCGAGGAAGGCCCGCCCGCCGGTGACGCGACCGGCGGTTTCCAGCAGCCCCATCACGGCATAGGCGGTGACGGATTTGCCCGACCCGGATTCCCCCACCAGCGCCATGGTCTGGCCGGCGCCGACGGTGAAGCCGACGCGGTCCAAAGCGCGGACGAGGCCGCCGCGGGTTTGGAAGGCGACGGACAGATCCTCCACCCGCAGCACGTCGGTCGTGGGCGCCATCATGTACGTCTCCGGGGATCGACGATGTCGCGCAGCCCGTCGCCGAGCAGGTTGAAGCAGAACACCGCCAGCATCAGGGTCGCGCCGGGGAATAGGGCGATCCACCATTCGCCGGACACGATGAAGCTCGCGCCCTCCGCGACCATGATGCCCCATTCCGCGGTGGGCGGACGCACGCCCAGGCCGATGAAGGACAGGCCGGCCGCGTTCAAAATCGCGTAGCCCATCGTCAGCGACATCTGCACCACCATGATGGGCATGATGTTGGGCAGCACCTGGGTCAGCAGCAGCGCGCCGTCGCGGTGACCGGACAGGCGGGCGGCGTCGACGAACCCGGCCTCCCGCCGGGTCATGGTTTCGGCGCGGGCCACCCGGGCGTAGAGGGGGAAGTTGATGATGGCGGTGGCGAGCACGATGTTGGGGATGGTGTTGCCCAAAGCGGCGACGATGCCCATGGCCAGGATGAACAGCGGAAAGGCCATGATGTTATCGGCGATGCGCCCGATCACCGCGTCCACCCAGCCGCCGAAAAATCCCGCCGCCAGCCCCGCCAGCCCCCCGGCCGCGAAGACCAGGGTGACCGAGGCCAGAGCGATCCCGATATCCACCCGCGCGGCCACGATCACCCGGCTCAGGATATCCCGCCCCAGCTGGTCGGTGCCGAACCAGTGTTGCCATGTCGGCGCCTGCAAGGCGCGCATGGTGTCGCTGGCGAGCGGGTCGTAAGGCGCGAGCACGCCCCCGGCCGCGGCCATGACGAGAAAGGCCGCGAAGAGCATGGCCGCGCCGAGGGTGACGGGGTTTTCCCCCAGCACGAAGCGGATATGGCTGACGGTGGCGTTGATGGTGCTGGTGCTGGTCATGCGCCACGCCTCGCCCGCGGGTCGATGGCGCGGTTCAGCAGGTCGATGCCCAAATTCAGCAGCACATAGAGTACCGCCATCGTCAGCACGAAGCCCTGCACGGGGGCGAAGTCGGACGCGATCAGCGCCTCCACCGCGTAGCTGCCGATGCCGGGCCAGGCGAAGACCTTCTCCACCAGCACATTGGCGCCGAGCAGGAAGGAGAACACCATGCCCAGCACCGTCACCACCGGTAGCAGCGCGTTGCGCAGGGCGTAGGTCACGACCACCGTCGGGCCGGACAGGCCGCTGGCGCGGGCGGTGCGAATGAACTCCGACCCCAGCACCGCCAGCATCGAGGCCCGCGTGATCCGCGCGATGGGCGCCAGCGCGAACAAGGCCAGGGTGGTGGCCGGCAGCACGATCTGCGCCAGGGCGGCCCGGGCGGTGACCAGGTCGCGCGCGAGCAGGGCGTCGATCAGAAAGAAGCCGGTGACCGCGTGCGGCGGGGTGGCGAAGGCGTCGAGCCGCCCGAGCGGGGCGGGCATCCAGCCGAGGCGGAAGTAGAACACATAGACCAGCAGCAGCCCGGTGAAGAACACGGGCAAGGAGACCCCGGCGGTGGCCACCACCCGGCAGATATGGTCGATCCAGGACCCCTGGCGCACCGCCGCCGCGACCCCCAGCGGCACCGCGATGCCGATGGCCAGGATCAGCGCGCACAAGGTCAACTCGGCTGACGCCGGCAGGCGCGCGATGATCTCCGCCCGCACGGGCTGGCCGGTGGTCAGGGACATGCCGAGGTCGCCATGAACCAGCGCCACGCCATAGCGCCAGAACTGCTCCGGCAGCGGCCGATCGAGGCCCAGGCTGGCTTTGATCTGGGCGATGGATTCCGCGCTGGCGGTGGGGCCGGCGAAATAGGTGGCGGTATCGCCGGGCAGCACCCGGGTCAGCAGGAAGGTCACCACCACCACGCCACAGAGCGTGGGGAGCGCGCCGGCCAGACGCAACAGGACGGCGCGCATCGCCGGTCAGGCGCTTTTGACGAGGAACCGGAAGTCGGGCTCCCGGCATGGCCAATAGGTGTAGCCGCTCATGTATTTCTGCATCGCGACGTCGTGGAAGGGCTGGCAGATCGGGATCATGGGGATCTCGTCCATGCCCATTTGCAGAAAGCCGCGTACCTGCTGTTCGTAGCTGGCGGCGTCGGGGGCGAAGCGGGCGCCGTCGATCAGCGCGTCCATCGCCTTGTTCTGATACGAGGCGACATTGAAAATCGAATTGCGGCCATGGTAGTTCCAGAAGAAGAAGTAATCCGGCCAGTCCAGCCAGCCGCCGAAGCGGTTGATGACCATGGGCGCGGTTTTCTTGTTCAGCTCGCCGCGGAAATTCGCGCCGGGAATCTTGTTGATTTCGACCTTGATGCCGATCTGAGCGAGGCTTTCCTGCACCAGGACGGCCATGGGTTCGGCGATGGTGGCGGATCCGGCGTCGAAGACCAGCGTGGTGGCGATTTCGGTGCCGCCGGTGACGGCGGCGACCATGGCTTTGGCTTTTTCGATATTGGTGGAATAGGGGGAGGGCACCGGCCAGCCGATCTTGCCGACTTTTTCGGGCCCGCCGAACATTGGCACGCCGCGGCCGAACAGAGCGGCGGTCATGATTTTTTCATAAGGGATGGCCCAGGCAATGGCCTGGCGCAGGCGCACATCGTTGAACGGCGGGTTGGCGCTGTTCAGGGCGACGTACCAGATCGCATTCGGGACCGGAACGGCGGCGACCCGGATCTTGCCGGCCTCGGCCAGGTCTTTGAAGTCTTTCGGCGGCAGGCCGTAAGACATGTCGGCGTCGCCGCGTTCGATCAGCGCGCGGCGGGTGGAGGGGGAGGGGATGTCGCGCGCGATCACCCGGCGCAATTGCGGCAGGGGGCCGCATTTCCAGGCGTCGTTGCGGACGTAAATGGTCTCCGTCCCGGGTTTCCAGCTTTCCACCTTGAAGGCGCCGCTGCCGGCGACGTTGTTTTTCAGGTAATCCTTGGCCCAGGGGTCGCCGCCGGAATTGGCGATGGCGGTTTCGCTGTCGATCACGAAAGGAATGGTGACGCCGAGATCGGGCATGGTCAGCTTGTCGCGCCGGACGAAATCGATACGGAAGGTTTTGTCATCGACGGCGACGAATTGTTCCGGCTTTTCCAGGCTGCCGGCGGCCATCTGGGTGGTGGCGAAGCCCCCGATGGACACCGCGCGATCCATCGACCATTTCACGTCCTTGGCCGTGACGGGGCGGTTGCTGTGAAAAGTAGCATCGTCACGCAGTTTAAACGTGCAGCTCATGCCGTCGCTGGCGATCTGCCAGCTGGTGGCCAGGCCGGGTTCGTAATCCTTGAGGTCATGGGTCATGATTCCCTCGGCGTAGGGAACCCGCTTGAAGCGCAGCAGCGTGTCATAGCAGTTGAGCGAGACGCCGTTGCTGGGCTGGGAGGCGCCGATGCCCTGCATATCCATGCTGTTGGGGCCGTATTCCTGCACCAATATCAGCGTTTCATTGCGGGTGGGCGCGGGCTGCGCGGCGGCGGGGCGGATCGCGGGTGCGGCCAGGGCGGCGCTGGCGGCGGTCTTGACGAACGTTCTGCGTTGCATGGGACCCTCGATGTTCTCTGCGAAGGTCGCAGCAAGAAGCGTGCCGGTTTTCCTGGCTCTGCGCCTTCGTATCGGCGTAAGCGATAATATCGCTTTCTTTTGAGGCGGAATTTGACGATATTATCGCTTATAAAAACGGTCATCCTCACGCTGAGCGCCGCGAAAGACCTCGATGCTCTGCCTCGAGATGCGCGGGAGCAGGTTGAAGACGGGCTCAACCGGTACGCCATGACGGGGCAGGGCGACGTCAAGGCCCTTCAGGGCCGAGACGGTTACCGCCTTCGTATCGGCCGCTATCGGGTGCTCTTCGATGAAGACGCAATCACGATCCTGGCGATCTACATCGGTCGCCGAACCACAACGACCTACAGGAGAAACTGACACCATGGCGACGCCGCAGATCATTCGGACACCAGGCGGTGAAGAACTGGTGGTGATCACCCGAGCCGAATATGACGCACTCCTTCATCGCGCTGATCATGAGGCGGAGGAGGATGCAGATGATATCGCCGTTTACGACGCTCGAAAGGCTGAAGCGGTGGACATATTGCCCCAGGCCGTGAGTGCCGGGGTTCTGCGGGGCGAAAGCCGGTTGAAAGCCATTCGCCATTGGCGCGGCGAAACGCAGCTCTATTTAAGTTTCAAAACAGGGATCGGTCAGGGTTATCTCTCCGATCTGGAGAATCGGCGACGCGCTGGAACCCCTGAGACGATCGCGAAACTCGCACAAGCACTGGATGTTCCGGTGGATTGGCTTTCATAGTTTGTAGTCTGGCATAGCTTGTATTCGGAGACCCGCCGCCCGATCTGGTTGTTTCGAGTCAAGAGACCCGATTACCCATGCCCCAGCATATGTTTGCCAATCTCCTGCGGGTCCGCGCCGGCCGCCGGCATTTCGTGCACGACCTTGCCGCCATGCATCACCACGATCCGGTCCGACAATTCCATGATCTCATCAAGGTCTTCGGAAATCAGCAGCACCGCGGTGCCGGCGTTGCGTGCCGCCATGATCCGGGCGCGGGTTTCCGCCACCGCTTTCACGTCCAGCCCGAAGCAGGGATTGGCCACGATCAGCAGGCGGACCACGCCGTCCAATTCCCGCGCCAGCACGCAGCGCTGCACATTGCCGCCGGACAGGACGCCGATGGGCACCTCGGCGGAAGGCGCGCGGATGCCATAGGCCTGGATCATGCTCCGCGCCCGCGCCGCCATGCCGGCGCGATCCAGCCAGCGGCGGGGGGTTTTGGTTTCGCCGCGGTCGAAGCTGCGCAGGGCCAGATTGTCCACCACGCTCATGCCCGGCACGCAGCCATTGCGTAATGGTTCCTCCGGCAGGACGCGGACATGCAGCGCCTGGGATTCGGCGCGGGTCGCGCCATAGGGGGTGCCATCCACCGCGATCGTGCCGGATTGCATCGGTTGCTGGCCGCCGAGGACCTCCAACAGATCCTTCTGCCCGTTGCCGGATACGCCGGCGATGCCGACGATCTCATGCGCGTTGACGGTCAGGTGATCGACGGACAGGCCGGCCCGGCCGCCATCATTGGCCGTTCGCAGATCCCGCACTTCCAACCGGACCTCATTCACCGGCGCGCCCAGCCGTTCCGGATCAGCGGGGGCATGCGGTTCGCCGATCATCATCGCGGTCAGGTCGGTGGGGCCGAGGCTGCGCACGAGGCCGGCGCCGGCGAATTTGCCGCGGCGCAGAACCGTGACCTCATCGACGAATTTCGCGACCTCTTTCAATTTGTGGGTGATGATGACGATGGTCAGCTGCCCGGAATGCGCGAGGTCGCGCACCAGGCCCAGCATTTCATCCGCTTCCTGCGGTGTCAGAACAGAGGTCGGTTCGTCGAGCACCAGAAACCGGCGTTGCAGATAAAGCTGTTTGACGATTTCGGTTTTCTGCCGTTCGCCGGCCGCGAGCGATCCGGCCTCGACGGTCAGGGGGACTTTGAACGGCATGCCGCGCATGAAGTCTTCAAGCTGCGCCAGCTCGCTGCGCCAATCGATCACGCCGGGCACGTTGCGGCGCGCCATGACCAGGTTTTCGGCGACCGTCATCGATGGGACCAGGGTGAAATGCTGGTAGACCATGCCGAGACCGAGCGCATCCGCGTCCGCCGGGCGTTCGATCGTGACCTCTTTGTCATCGACCAGCAGCGAGCCCTCATCGGCGCGGTAATAGCCGAGCAGGCATTTCACCAGCGTCGATTTGCCGGCCCCGTTTTCGCCGAGCAGGCCGTGCACCGTCGCCGGATGCACTTTCATCGAAACGTCTGACAGGGCGTTGAAGGCGCCGAAGCGCTTGCCGATGCCGATGGCTTCGACGCCGATGGCATGCATGGTCGCGTCGTTCATGACAGGGCCGCCAGCAGCATGGCGCTGGTTCCCACGGCGCCGAACACACCGCCTTGCATTTTTACCATCTTGATGGCCGCCGCGTGGTTGCCGGGATCGGTCGCGCCGCAGCAATCCTCCACCAGCAGGCATTCGAAGCCGCGGTCATTGGCCTCCCGCATGGTGGTGTGGACGCAGACATCGGTGGTGATGCCGGTGAGGATGATATTGGTGATGCCGCGGGTGCGCAGGATCAGCTCCAGGTCGGTGGCGCAGAAGCTGCCCTTGCCCGGCTTATCGATCACGATTTCCCCCGGCAGGGGGGCGAGTTCGTCGATGATCGCCCATCCCGGTTCGCCCCGCACCAGGATGCGCCCGCAGGGGCCGGGATCGCCGATGCCGGCGCCGATACGGCGGGACCGCCAGCGCTTGTTGTCCGGCAGGTCGGACAGGTCGGGACGATGGCCTTCGCGGGTATGGATGATGGTGAACCCCGCCGGGCGCATCGCCGCCAACAGCGCTTTGATCGGTTCGATCGGCGCCCGGGTCAGCGACAGATCGTAGCCCATCGTGTCGACATAGCCGCCCTTGCCGCAGAAATCGGTCTGCATGTCGATCACGATCAGCGCGGTTTTCGCCGGCTCCAGGGAGCCGTCGAAGGGCCAGGGATAGGGATCAGCGTCGATGGTCTTTCCGCTCATGACATCACCGTCCAATCGAGAGTTGCCCGGGCATGCCGCGCAGGGACTGCCCGCCCTTGGCGGTGATGATCAGCACCACCAGCGTGACGACATAGGGGGCGGCGTAGAACAGGTAGTAGCCCCAGGTGAAACCGACCGTCTGCAAGGACGGGCCCAGCGCCCCGGCGGCGCCGAACAGCAGGGACGCGTAGACGCAGTTGATCGGGTTCCAGCGGGCGAAGACCACGAGCGCGACGGCCATGAGGCCCTGACCGGACGACAGGCCCTCATTCCAACTGCCGGGGTAGCAGAGCGACAGGAAGGCCCCGCCAATGCCCGCCAGCGCGCTGCCGCACCCCGTCGCCAGCAGCCGGGTGCGGTTGATCGGCAAGCCGAGTGCCAGCGCCGCGTCCTGGCTGTCGCCGACGATGCGGATGCGCAGGCCCATGCGGGTGGTGCGGAAAAACCAGTGCAGCGCGAAGGCCGCCGCGACGCCGAGGATGAACAGCGGGCTGACCATCAGCGCATTGGCGAAGCGCGGGGACTCCAGCCAGAAGCCGAAGGGAATGCCGGGCAGCAGCGGCGCGCTCGGCTGCACATAGGGTTTGCCGAAGAAGAAGGCGATGCCGGTGCCCGCCAGCATGAAGGCGATGCCCATGGCGACGTCGTTGATGCGGGTCATCGAGCAGATCGCCCCATGCAGCCCGCCCAGCAGCAGCCCGGCGAAGGCCGCGGCCAGGACGCCGCACCAGGGGCTGCCGGTTTCGTAGGATGTCGCGTAGGCGACCATGGCGCCGAGGACCAGCGCGCCCTCATTGCCGAGGTTGATGCGGCCGGATTTCTCGGTCAGGCACTCGCCCAGGCTGACAAACAGAAAGGGTGTGCTGACGCGCAGGCTGCCGGCCAGCATGGCGACGATGACGGTGGCGAGCGAGTCCATCAGCCATTCCCCCGCGGTTGGAACCAGCGGATGCGGCCATAGAAGGTCTCACTCGCCAGGATGGAGACGAAGATCATGCCCTGCAGCACCTGCACGGTCGCATCCGGCAGACCCATGCGCCGTTGCAGCAAGCCCCCCGCGGCGCCGAGGCCGCCCAGCAGCACCGCCATGGGCAGAATGGCGATCGGGTTGAACCGGGCCAGGAAGGCGATGAGGATGCCGGTATAGCCGTAGCCGGCGGCCAGGGAGGCATTGGCGCGGCCATACTCTGCGGCGACCTCGATCGTGCCAGCGAGGCCGGCGCAGGCGCCGCCGAGCACGCAGGAGGCGATCATCAGCGCCGACACCGGCAGGCCCTGCAGCCTGGCCGCGCGTAGATTGCCGCCCGTCACCCGCCCGGCGAAGCCGGCGCTGCTGCGAAACACCAGCACCCAGCAGGCGATACAGACGATGATGCCGACGGGAATGCCGGGATGCACCTCCAGCACCGGAATGGCGCCGAGCATGTTGCCGTCGCCGATGCCATAGGTGGAGGGTTTGTTCAGGCTGGCGGGGTCGCGGAACGGACCCTCCACCAGATGGTTGAAGATCGCCATGCCGATATAAGCGAGCACCAGGCTGGCGATGGTCTCATTGACCCCCAGCCGGGCGCGCAGCCAGCCGGTGAGACCGATCCAAAGACCGCCCATGGCGGAGCCGGCCAGCGCCATGAGGGGGAGGACGATGAAGGGGCCGGCGCCGGCGACGGGCAGGGCGATCAGGGTCGCGGCCAGACCGCCGAGGACGACCGCGGCCTCCCCGCCGATGATGACCAGGCCGAGCTGACCCGGGAGCGCGACACAGAGCGCGGTCAGCAGCAGGGGCGCGGCCCGTTGCAGCGTGTTCTGCCAGGAGAACCAACTGCCGAAGGCGCCGCGCCAGACCAGGTCCACGAAGTCGAGGGGGGACTGGCCCAGGGCCAGGAGAAAGACAGAAAAGAGCGACGCGGCGACCGCCAGCGCCAGCATGGGCGCCACCAGTGCTTCCAGCAGATGCCGGATGGGGTAGAGCGCGTCCCCGCCTCCGGTCGCAACCGTTGGTGGGGTCGTGGCGATCACCGCGTCGGTCATGCTGTGTGTCCTATCCGATGGAGCCGAGAACGCCTTCCACGAGGTAGTTCTGCGATTCCAACTCAACGGCGGTTTCGACGAGGGCCTTGCCGGCGGGAACGACCATGTTGCCCTTGTTGTCCTTCAGCGGCCCTTTGAAGACCGAGAACCCGCCCTTGAGGATTTCGGCCTTCGCCGTATCGACCGCCTTGCGGCCGGCGGGGGAGAGGCCGGGTCCATAGGGGGACATCTTGACGAAGCCCTCCGCCAGGCCGCCGCGCACGAAGTTGCCGGGCGCCTTGCCCGCCTGGGTGTCGGCGATGAACTTCTTATAGACGGTGATCCAGTTCCATTCCGCGCCCGTCAGGTACCCTTTCGGCGCCAGCTTCGACTGATCCGCGTGATAGCCGCAGGCGAAGATCTTGCGGCGTTCGGCGGTTTCCATGATCACCTTGGGGCCATCGACATGGCAGGTGACGACGTCGATGCCCTGATCCGCGAGGCTGTTGGCGGCTTCGGCTTCCTTGACCGGCATCGACCATTCACCGGTAAAGATGACGGTGGTGGTGATGGACGGATCGACCGATTTCGCCCCCAGCGCGAAACTATTGATATTGATCAGCACCTGCGGGATCGGCTTCGCGGCGATGAAGCCGATCTTTTTGGATTTGGTGGCGTGGGCGGCGGCGATGCCATTGAGGTACTGGCCCATGCCGATATAGCCGAAATAGGACCCGGTGTTCATCGGGTGCTTGTCCTTGGACCACAGCCCGCCGCAATGGCGGAACTGAACGTCTTTGTATTTGGCAGCCATTTTCAGCATGTACGGGTCGAAATAACCGAAGCTGGTCGGAAACATCAGCGAGGCGCCATCGAGCTTGATCATGCTCTCCATGGTTTTGGAGACGTCGTCGGTTTCCGGCACCTTTTCTTCTTCGAGAATTTTCACGCCGGGCATCTTCTTCAGGACGGCGGCGGCCTCGGCATGGGCCTGGTTGTAGCCGTAGTCGTCCTTGGGCCCGACATAGATGAAGCCGACGGTGAGGTCCTTGGCGAAGGCCGGCTGGGTGGACAGGCCGGTGGTCGCGGCGAAGCCCGCGGCCCCGAGGCCCGTCAGAGCGGTTCGACGCGAGATGAGTGAGTCGCTGGTCATACAGTCTTCCCCTTGTTGGCGCTGTCTGTCGTTGGTCGATGAGGCATCGCAGAGCGCGCGGATGGGCCGCCATTGACCCTGTGTGTATGTTGCAAAGGCTGTGCCAGGGTTTTGCCCGATATGACCATCTTCTGGGCATAAAAGTGCCGCGAATTTGTAATGGAATTGGCTATAAAATAGCCATACGAATTATAAATAACCAAAATAGATGGATTTTGAGAATGAAATGCCGAAATACAATCCGATTTCAGCGGGCGCGTTGCGCTGCCACACTGCTGTTCGGTGGTCAGGGTCCGTGATTGTTCGTGAATTAGGCAATTTAAACGCCGATGGCGGGTTGATCAGGCAAATTGGGTCAAAATAGACCATTATTTGGTCATTTTTCGGCGTATCGGCCGATTTCAGCCGTGCTGAGTGTGGCAAAATAGCATCATACTGGCGTACTGATGTTCATTGTCCCGAAGTCTGGCATATCATTTGCGTAGTGGGTAGTCGTCTCTGCCAAAAATTCGGCAGTCTGTGGCGCGCAGCACGCGCGCCGCCAGCGCGGGCGCGGGGTCCGTGACGACGGTCAAAGCGAAGCCTCAAACCACGAGGGTGCGAGGCGGGGGTCAACAAGAACAGAAGGAAAGGCGGACTATGAAGCGTTTTCTCATGGCGGCACTGATCGCCCTGACGGCCAGCCAGGCCAAGGCCTATGACTTCGCTGACAACAGCGTGTCGCTGACTTATGGTCCCACCTACAGGGAGCCCTCGATCCAGGCCAGCATCCCGAAATACACACTGACGTTCACCCATTTCGATGCCGGCAAATGGGGCACCAATTTCATCAACATCGACGGCCTCTTCTCCGATCGGCATGATCCATCCAAGGGATCCACCGGCGGCGCGGTCGAAGTCTACGCGATCTATCGCGGCAACCTCAGCGGCAATGCCGTGTTCGGCGGCACACCCTTCACCTTCGGTCCGGTGAAAGACATCCGGTTCGAACTGGGCGGCGATTTCAATACCAAGAATGACTTCTTCGCACCCGCCAAGAAGCTGATCGTCGCCGGTCCGAATATCGCCTTCGACGTGCCGGGCTACCTCAATGTCGGGCTCCATATTGCCCATGAATGGAACCACAACGGCATTCCCGGGGCGATCCGCAGCGAAGTGAGCTTCGACCCCACGTTCGAGATGGAAGTCGTGTGGATGCAGCCGCTGTCCTTCACCGGCCTGCCGCTGAAGTTCGACGGATTCTTCAACCTCGTCGCGCCGAAGGGCAAGGACGGGTTCGGCAATCAGACCGCGACCGAAATTCTGACCCAGCCCCGCCTGGTTCTGGATGTCGGCGCGCTGGCGATGAAGAAACCCAATTTCATCGATGCCTATGTCGGCTATCAATACTGGATGAACAAGTTCGGTAACGACAGCAACATCACCCATGCCGGCGCCATCGCGCAGACGGTGTTCGTTGGCACCTCGCTCCACTTCTAGTTCGATCCGCGCCAACGCGATCCCGGCACGGGCGCGCCCCGTGCCGGGCCATCGCCGAACCATCCCCTGATCATTGCGAATGGCCACACGACCATGATCCTACTCCGGTCGCTCGACTGGGCTATCCTGCTCGATTGGGCCAGTCTCCTGTTACGCTGGACCCACGTGATCGCCGGGATCGCCTGGATCGGCTCGTCATTCTACTTCATCGCCCTCGATGCCAGTCTCAGGCCCAATGCCCGGCTCGATCCGCGGGTCAGCGGCGATGCCTGGCAAGTGCATGGCGGCGGCTTCTACCAAATTCAGAAATACATGGTCGCACCGGAGTTTCTGCCCGGTCACCTGACCTGGTTCAAATGGGAAGCCTATTCCACCTGGATCTTCGGTTTCGCGTTGCTGGTCACGACCTATTACGCCAATCCCGCGCTCTATCTGCTCGATGCCTCCGTCTCCAGCATCGAACCGCTGGATGCCGTGCCGCTGGCGCTGTTCTCCCTGGTCCTGGGCTGGATCGCTTACGACCAGCTTTGCAAATCCCCCATCGGCGACAACACCGCCCGCCTGGCCTTCACGGGGTTCGCGCTGCTGACCCTGATCACCTTCGGGTTCTGCCATATTTTCAGCGGCCGCGGCGCCTTTCTCCAGGTCGGGGCGCTGGTCGGATCGATCATGGTGGGCAACGTCTTCTTCATCATCATGCCGAACCAACGCAAGACGATCGCCGAACTGATCGCCGGGCGCGAACCCAACCCGGCCTGGGGCAAGCAGGCGAAGCAGCGCTCGGTGCACAATAATTATCTGACGCTGCCGGTGGTGTTCGTGATGCTGAGCAACCACTATTCGTTCACCTACCAGACGCGCTGGAACTGGCTGATTTTGACCTGCATTTTCGTGTCCAGCTTTATGATCCGGCATTATTTCAACACCATGCACACGGGGGCCGAACCCGATTGGCGGCTATGGCCGGCGGCGGCGGTGCCCATCGCGGGGGCGGCGCTGATCACCCTGGCCGGCACCTATGCGCCGCCATCCGCCGCTGGCGAAAAACCCGCCAGCTTCGCGGAAATCCGCTCGATCATCGACCAGCGCTGCCACACCTGCCACGCCGTGCACCCAACCTTCGCGGCTTTTTCCGATCCGCCCAAAGGGGTCATGTTCGACACACCGGCCCAGATCCGGCTCTATGCGAAACCGATCTACGAACAGGCGGTGAAAACACACACGATGCCGCTGAATAATCTGACAGAGATCACCGATACCGAACGGGGCGCCATCGGATCGTGGTTCAAAGCGGGGGCGAAACTCAATTGAACACATCCGTTTTCGATCTGGCCGCGGTCAACAGCCTTGATATCGAGGCTTTTTCCGCCCGGCTGGGCGGCATATTCGAACATTCCCCCTGGGTTGCCCGCGCGGCCTATGCGGTGCGGCCCTTCCCCTCCATCGCGGTCCTGCACGCGACCATGGTATCGGTGGTCGCCCATTCCGGTCCCGATCGCCAATTGGCGTTGTTACGCGCCCATCCGGAACTGGCCCGGCCCGCCTCGCTGACCGCGGCGTCCGCATCCGAACAAGGCGGCATGGGGCTCGATCGCCTCAATGCCGAGGAAGCGGCTTTGTTTGATGCGCGTAATGCCGCCTATCGTGAGAAATTCGGGTTCCCGTTCATCATCGCCGTGCGCGGTCAAAAAGACCGCGCTGCCATCCTGGCCGCGATGACCGCCCGGCTGGACCACACGGCGGAAGAGGAAATCGCCGCCGCCTTGGCCGAAGTCGCGAAAATCGCCCGTTTCCGTCTGGATGATCTGATCGTCGCGGACAAGGCGCCGGGGCCGGCGGCCGGACGCCTGACGGTGCATGTGCTCGATACGGCGGAAGGAAAACCCGCCGCCGGGCTGCAACTCAAGCTCTACCGCCTGGCGGATGGCACGCGGATCCGGCTCGGTATCTGGCGCACCAACGCGGATGGCCGCTGCGAGGCGCCGCTGCTATCGGGCGCGGCGCTGTTGGCTGGCACCTATGAGGTTGTGTTCGATATTCTCGGCTGGCGCGGCGTGCCCGATGTCGGCTTCTATGATCTGATTCCGATCCGGTTCCGCGTCACCGACCCGGCGGCGCATTATCATATTCCGCTGCTGCTCTCGCCGTTCGGATACAGTACATATCGGGGGAGCTGATCCCCCCGATCCCTCAGGACTCCAAGGCCGCGACCAGGTCTTCACTGTCCCCGACCCAGCCGAAAATGCCGCCTTGGGCTTTGATCATGGCGAGGCCCATCTCCTGGAATTCCGGGAAATAGGACCCGACACAGTCGGCGGGGACGAGGCAGTCATAGCCGCGGTCGTTCGCCTCCCGCACGGTGGTGTTGACGCAGACCTCGGTGGTGACACCGGTGACGACCAGGCGTGTGATGCCGGCGTTTTGCAGGATCGCGTGGAGATCGGTGGCGAAAAACGCGCCTTTGCCGGGCTTGTCGATGATGGGTTCGCCAGGCGCGGGACGGAGTTCGGGGATGATGTCATGCCCGGCTTCGCCGCGAACCAGAATGCGGCCCATGGGCCCGGGATCGCCAATACGGGTGGCCCCGCCGCCGCGGATCTTCTTCGCCAATGGCAGATCAGACAGATCGGGGCGATGGCCCTCCCGCGTGTGGATGGCCAGCAGACCGGCTCCCCGCCATGCTGCCAGAAGCCGGCGGTTGGGTTCGATGACCCGGCGCAGCTGCGACACGTCGTTGCCCAACATCGCGCCAAACCCGCCCGGTTCCAGAAAATCGCGCTGCATGTCGATGATGAGCAAAGCCGTGCAAGCGGGTTCGAAGGCGAATGGATAGGGGGCAGCGGCGACGGTCAGGGTGGGTGATGACGGAAGGCGCATGGCTTGGCTCCTGCATTCGGCCTCTGCCCGTGGTGACGCAAGGCACATGCCACGGACGAGTCCCGGGCTGGGCCGGTTCCCGATGGAGGGGATTGCCGTGTATTGAATAATAAATACTCATATGGTCTGATAATGACCGATATTAGTACATAAAAAATGCATGATGATTCCTGATACGAAAAATACGCTCAATAATGTCTCTGTTTTATGCAAATTCAATTGCCTGGCCGCGGCCGAACCCCTATCGTTCCGAATAACAAGTGGGCACAGAAGGGCATCATGCGACGCCAGCATTCGCCAGCAATGATCGGCACGCCAACCACGGACCGTCGCGTCTGATGCATGACGCACCGGTCTTTTTGCTGGGGGACACAATCCGCCATCTGCAGGATGTCGCGCCCACGCTGACCGTGCTGGATTATCTTCGCACCATCGAAAAAATGCCTGGCACCAAGGAAGGCTGCGCGGAGGGCGACTGTGGCGCCTGCACCGTCGTGCTGGGGGAGGTCCAGGCCGGCGATGCCATCCGCTACCGCGCGGTCAATGCCTGCGTGCTGTTCGTCCCGGCTCTGGACGGGAAGCAGCTCCTGACCGTGGAACATCTCGCCGGTGCCGATGGCGCCTTGCATCCGGTGCAGGCGGCGATGGTGGACCATCACGCCTCGCAATGCGGGTTTTGCACGCCGGGCTTCGTGATGTCGCTCTATGCGCTGTATGTCTCGGGACAACCGGCGGATCGGTCCGCGGTGAATGAGGCTCTGTCCGGCAACCTCTGCCGTTGCACCGGCTATCGCCCCATCGTCGATGCCGCCCTGGCGTCCTGTGCGGCGCCGGAGGTCCGCTCGGCTGCCACGACCGCGTTGCGGCTGCGCGGGTTGGCGAGCGACGGGATGGCGCCGATCGCGCATGGCGGGCAGACGTATTGGGCCCCGCGCAGTATTGGCGCGCTCAGCCAGATCTTCGCGCTGCACCCCGATGCGGTGCTTCTGGCCGGTGGCACGGATATCGGCCTTTGGGTCACCAAGCAGCATCGCACGCTGTCCGCGATCATCGCGTTGGATGGGGTGGCCGGGCTTGATACGATCGAATCCACGGCCGAAACGCTCATGATCGGCGCCACGGCCCGGTATGAAGAGGTGATGCCGGCGCTTGGGGCCCATTACCCCGACGTCGCTGCTTTGTTCGGCCGCATCGGCTCCCGCCAGATCCGCAATCGCGGCACGCTTGGCGGCAATATCGGCAATGCCTCCCCGATTGGGGACACGCCGCCGGCGTTGATCGCGCTGGGGGCGGCGGTGGTGCTGCGCCAGGGGGACACGCAGCGATCGATGCCGTTGGAGGCGTTTTTCCTCGGTTACCGAACCACCGCGTTGCGCCCGGGGGAATTCATCGAACGCATTGACGTGCCCTTGCCCCGGCCGAACCAGGCGGTCCGCTGCTACAAGGTCGCCAAGCGTTTCGATCAGGATATTTCCGCGGTTTGCGCCGCCTTCAGTCTGGAACTGGCAGAGGGCGTGGTGACGCGGATCCGCATCGGGTTCGGCGGCATGGCCGCGACGCCCATGCGGGCGGAGCGGGTGGAGCAGGCGCTATTGGGCCAGCAATGGACCGAGGCCGTGGTGATGCAGGCGATGACCGTGATGGACAGCGCCTTCATCCCGCTGTCCGACCCGCGGGCGAGCGCGAATTATCGGGCCCGGGTGGCGCGCAATCTGCTGTTCAAATTCTTCCTCGAAACCAGCGACGCGGCGCCGGCGACGCGCCTGACGGTCCCGGTATGACCGCGCCGGACCCGTTGCGCGCTGGCCGGCATGACAGCGCGGCCAAACATGTCGGCGGCACCGCCGTCTATATCGACGACATGGCGGAGCCACCGGCCTTGCTGCATGCGTTCGTGGCCCTGTCGCCGCACGCGCATGCGCGGATCCGGCGGATGGACGTCTCGGCCGTCGCCACCGCCGCTGGGGTCGCCGCGGTCATGGTCGCGGCCGATATCCCGGGGGTGAACGATGTCGGGCCGGCCTTCATGGGCGACCCGATCTTCGCGGAGGACCTGGTTGACTATCACGGCCAGTCCCTGTTCGCCGTCGCCGCGACCAGTATCGGCGCGGCGCGCGCGGCCGCGGCGCTGGCGGTGATCGAGTATGAGGTGCTGCCCGCGATCATCACCATCGATGATGCGCTGGCCGCCGGCACGACGGTGCTGCCGACGCAGACGATGATCCGCGGTGACGCCGCCGCCGCTTTGGCTGCCGCACCGCACCGCCTGTCCGGACGCATCGATATCGGCGGGCAGGAGCATTTCTACCTCGAAGGCCAGATCGCCATGGCCGTGCCGGGGGAGGATGGCGATATGCTCGTCCATAGCAGTACCCAGCACCCGACGGAGGTGCAGCACCTCGTGGCGCGGGCCTTGAACGTCGCGGATCACGCGGTGATCTGTGAAACGCGGCGGATGGGCGGGGCCTTCGGCGGCAAGGAATCGCAGGCCTCCCTGCCGGCGGCGATCGCGGCGCTGCTGGCCTGGAAGACGAAGAAGCCGGTCAAGCTGCGGCTGGATCGCGACTACGACATGATCCTGACCGGCAAGCGTCACGAATTTCGCATTGATTACGATGTCGGCTTCGATGCGGACGGGCGGATCCTCGGGATCGATTTCATGCAGGCCGCGCGCTGCGGTTATTCAGCCGATCTGTCGGGTGCGATATGCGATCGGGCGATGTTTCACGCGGACAATTGTTACTACCTGGATCATGTGCGGATCGTGTCGCATCGCTGCAAGACCAACACGGTTTCCAACACCGCCTTTCGCGGCTTCGGCGGGCCGCAGGGGATGATGGGCATCGAGTGTGTGGTCGATGACATCGCCCGTTCGCTCGGCCTCGATCCGCTGGTGGTGCGCCAGCGCAATTTTTACGGCCGGGGTGAGCGTGATCAGACCCCGTATTTCATGACGGTGGAAGACAATATCGCCCCGGCGCTGACGGCCGCGCTGGCGGAACGCGCCGGCTATCAGGCCCGCCAGGAATCGGTCGCGGCGTTCAACGCCGCCAATCCCTGGATCCGCCGCGGTCTGGCGCTGGTACCGATCAAATTTGGGATTTCGTTTACGCTGACGCATATGAACCAGGCGGGGGCCTTGGTGCATGTCTATACCGATGGCAGCGCGATGCTGAGCCACGGGGGCACCGAAATGGGGCAGGGGCTCTATACCAAGGTCGCGCAGGTGGTTGCCTCGGAATTGGGTATCGGGCTGGAACGGGTGAAGATCACCGCCACGAGCACGGCCAAGGTGCCCAATACCTCCCCCACCGCGGCGTCCTCGGGCAGCGATCTGAACGGCAAGGCGGCGCAGGCGGCGGCGGTGGCGATCCGGGACCGCATGGCGGCGGTGGTCGCGGCGGGGTTTGGAGTCGAGCCTGGCGCCATCGTCTTCGCCGGCGGCCGGGTCAGCGCCGGGGATCAGTCGATCAGCTTCGCGGAGGCCGCCAAGCGCGCCCATCGCGCCCGCGTGTCGCTGTCCAGCACCGGCTACTACGCGACCCCGAAGATCCATTACGACAGTGCGACGCTGCGCGGCCGCCCGTTCTATTATTTCTCCTACGGGGCCGCGATGGCGGAGGTGGAGATCGATACCCTGACCGGTGAATACCGGCTGCAGCGGGTCGATATCCTGCATGATTGCGGGGAGTCCCTGAATCCCGCTTTGGATATCGGCCAGATCGAGGGTGGTTTCGTCCAAGGCATGGGCTGGCTGACCAGTGAGGAACTGGTCTGGGACGCGCAGGGCCATCTGCGCACGCATGCGCCTTCGACCTATAAAATTCCGGCCTGCGGCGACATTCCCAAGGATTTCAACGTCGCGATCCATGCCGGCGGCCCGAATGCGGAGGACACGATCTACCGCTCCAAGGCCGTGGGCGAACCGCCGCTGATGCTGGGCATGGCGGTGTTCTACGCGCTCAAGGATGCGGTCGCCTCCCTGAGTCCAGACGGAACCGTGCCGCGCTTCGATGCGCCGGCGACGCCGGAGCGGGTGTTGCACGCGGTCACGCAGGCGCGCGGCCGATGATCTGGCTCGATGCCCTGACCGCGCTGGATCGGGCGGATGAGGCGGGCGTGCTGGTCACGGTCGTGACCGCGCGCGGCTCCACCCCGCGTGAGGCCGGGTGCAAGATGGTGGTCACCGCGACCGCGCAGCACGACACCATCGGCGGCGGCAATCTGGAATTCACCTGCGTCACGGCGGCGCGGGCCATTCTGGGCGGGGAGGGCGAACCGGTGCTGCGGTCATTTCCTCTCGGCCCGGGTCTGGGGCAATGCTGCGGCGGCCATGTCACGGTGCTGTTCGAACCGATTGGGTCCGCGCGGCCGCCGGTGGCCGTGTTTGGCGCCGGGCATGTCGGGCGGGCGGTGGCGGCGGTGCTGGCTGGCCTGGCCATGCGGGTCACGCTGATCGATACCAGGCCCGAGGCCTTGGCCGATGCGCCCGCCGGGGTGCGCGTGTGCCTGACGGCAGACCCGGCGCGGGCGGTTGCCGCCTTGCCCGGCGGCCGCTTCGTGCTGGTGATGACCCACGATCACCAACTGGATTTCGACATCGTCGCCGCCGCCCTTCCGCGCACCGATCTCGCCGCGGTTGGCCTCATTGGGTCCGCCACCAAGCGCGCCCGCTTTCTCGCCCGCTTGCGCCGCATCGGCCTCTCCGACACCGCCCTCGATCGGCTGATCTGCCCGATCGGGCTGGCTGGTGTCGGCGGCAAGCGCCCGGCGGAGATCGCGATCGCGGTCGCGGCCCAGTTGCTGGCGCGCCAGCTGAACCCGCGGCCGCGGCCGGAACCCATCATCGAGTTGGCTTGCGGGGCCGCCTGCACCCGGACGGAGGTCATGGCATGAGTGCGGACGATCATATGCGCCGGGCGATCGCATTATCGCTGGAGATGATGCGATCCGGCAAAGGCGGCCCGTTCGGCGCGGTCGTGGTCAAAGACGGCGCCATTGTCGGGGAGGGGTACAATCAGGTGACCGCCACCAACGATCCCACCGCGCATGCCGAGGTGGTGGCGATCCGCCGCGCCTGTCAGGCGCTGGAGACGTTCGATCTGACGGGCGCCGAGATCTATACCAGTTGCGAACCCTGCCCGATGTGCCTGGCGGCCATTTACTGGGCCCGCATTGGCAAAATCTATTACGCAAACGATCGTTCCGACGCCGCGGCGGCCGGGTTCCGTGATGATTATCTGTATGATGAACTGCCACTGCCGTTGGATCAGCGGGCGGTGCCGATCATGCCGCTGCTGCGGGCGGAGGGAAAGGCGGCGTTCGATGAATGGATGCTGAAGCCCGATAAGGTGCAGTATTGATGGACGATCTTGCCCAGCTCCGGATCGCCATTGAAATCGCGCGTCAGGCGCGGGCCGGGGGCAATCATCCGTTCGGCGCGACGCTGGTCGGTCCGGATGGCACGGTGTTGCTGCGAGCGGGGAACGCGCATGGCGATGCGGGGGATCGCACCGGGCATGCGGAGCGGCTGCTGATGACCCAGGCCAGCCTGGCGTTTTCGGCCGATTTTCTGGCGGGATGCACGATGTATGCGAGCGCCGAACCCTGCGCCATGTGCGCCGGCGCGGCTTATTGGGCGGGGATCGGACGGGTCGTTTATGGCCTGTCGGAACGCGATCTCCGCGCTCTGATCGGTCCGCATCCGGAAAACCTGACCATGGACCTTCCTTGCCGCACGGTGCTGAGCGCCGGGCAACGCGTGATCGAGGTCGTCGGGCCGTTGCTGGACGATGAAGCGAGGGAGGTGCACGCGGGATTTTGGCGTTGAGCGTCTCGACCATATCTATCGAAACTCAGGAGTTTGCCATGTTAAGACGTCAGTTTACCCGGCTTCTCGGCGCCGGGGCCGCCGCTTCGACGCTGCCGGGGTTGATCGGGTCCGCCAGCGCGGCCGAACCGCTGAAGGTGGGTTTCATTTACCTCGGCCCGGTCGGGGATTTCGGCTGGACCTATCAGCACGATATCGGCCGCCAGGCGGCGGTGGCGCATTTCGGCGACAAGATCAAAACGACCTTCGTGGAGAACGTGCCGGAGGGTCCGGATTCCGAGAAGGTTCTGAACGACCTCGCCAATTCCGGCCACAAGCTGATTTTCGCGACATCGTTCGGCTATATGAATTACGTTCTGAACTCGGCGAAGAAGCATCCGGACGTGTTTTATGAGCACGCGACCGGTTACAAGCGGTCGGCGAATGTCGCCAACTACAACATCCGCTTCTACCAGGCGCGGTATGTGCAGGGCGTGATCGCCGGCAAGCTCAGCAAGGCCGGGCTGGCCGGCTACGTCGGCTCCATCCCAGTGCCGGAAGTGGTGCAGGGCATCAACGCCTTCATGCTGGGCATGCGTTCGGTGAACCCGAAGGCGCGGATGAAATTCGTGATGATCAACTCCTGGTATGACCCGCCGAAGGAAGGCGATGCGGCCAAGGCGCTGATCGATCAGGGCTGCGACATCCTGACGCAGCACACGGACTCACCGGCGCCTTTGCAGGCCGCGGCCAGCCGGGGCGTGAAGGCGTTCGGACAGTCCACCGATATGTCCAAATTCGCCAAGGACACGCAGCTCAGCGCCAGCACCGACGTCTGGGCGCCCTATTACATCCGCCGCATCGATGAGGTGATGAAGGGGGCCTGGAAGAGCACCGACATCTGGGAAGGCTTTTCCGGCGGCATGCTGGAGATGTCGCCCTTCACCAATATGCCCGACGATGTGGCGGCCCTCGGCAACGCGACGGTGGCCGATATCAAGTCCGGCAAGAACAAGATCTTCGTCGGGCCGTTGATGGATCAGACCGGCGCGACCAAGGTCGCGGCCGGGGTGGCGATGGACGACGGCGCGCTGAACGGCATGCAGTGGCTGGTTCAGGGGGTTGAGGGCAAGCTGTCCTGACACTGATGGCGGCCGGGCCTCGCCAGCGGGTCCCAGCCGCCGCGCAACCAAGAGTATCGCGATGACCGAGACCACCCCGCTGCTGACAATGACCGGGATGACCAAGCAGTATCCTGGATGCCTGGCCAATGACCGGGTTAATCTCACCATCGCGCGCAACCAGATCCACGCTTTGCTGGGTGAAAACGGGGCCGGCAAAAGCACATTGGTCAAAATGATCTACGGTGTGGTCAAGGCCGATGCCGGCGCGGTGATCTGGGACGGCCAGCCCGTCAGTATTCAGAATCCCGGCCACGCCCAGCGGCTGGGCATTGGTATGGTGTTCCAGCATTTCTCGCTGTTCGAGGCTTTGACGGTCACGGAAAATATTGCCCTCGGCCTGGCCAATGCCAGGGAACGCCAGGGCCTGCGCGAGCGCATCGTCCGGATTTCCAACGAATACGGCCTGCCGCTCGATCCTGACAGGGTCGTGCATGATCTGTCGGTGGGAGAACGCCAGCGTATCGAGATTGTGCGCTGCCTGCTGCAAAATCCGAATCTGCTGATCATGGATGAGCCGACATCGGTGCTGACGCCGCATGAGGTGCAGACGCTCTTCGTGACGCTGCGGCGCCTGGCGGCGGAAGGCTGCTCGATCCTCTATATCAGCCATAAGCTGGAGGAAGTGCGGGCGCTGTGTTCCATCGCGACGATCATGCGCCTTGGCCGGAATGTCGCGTCTTGCGCGCCGGCGGAGAAATCGGTGAAGGAACTGGCGGAGATCATGATCAACGCCGATCTGCATGCGCCGACACCGCGGCCGCGGGCGGTGGGGGAGGCGGGGGCGAAGCTGGTGCTGAACCGGTTGACCGTGCGTTCGCCGCATCATTTCGGGACGGATTTGAAGGACATTTCCCTGTCGATCGCCGGGGGCGAAATCCTCGGCATCGCCGGGATCGCCGGCAACGGCCAGAGCGAACTGATGGATGCGCTGTCGGGGGAGATTCTGGCGGGCCATCCGGACAATGTCGTGATTGATGGCATCCCGGCCGGACTGATGGGCCCGCGGGAGCGGCGGCGTATCGGCGGCTGTTTCATCCCCGAGGAGCGTAATGGCCATGGCGCGGTCACCACCATGACGCTGGCGGAGAACGGTTTTCTGTCGGCTTTCTCCCAGGGCGCGCTGGTGCGCTACGGGGTGATCGACAGCAAGCGCACCACCGCCTTCGCGGCGGGCGTCATCGGCCAGTTCGACGTCCGCACCACCGGCCCCAAGGCCGAAGCGCGCTCGTTGTCGGGCGGGAACCTGCAGAAATTCCTGGTGGGGCGGGAGGTGATGCAGAATCCCGGGGTGCTGATCATCAACCAGCCGACATGGGGCGTGGACGCGGGGGCGGCGCTGGCGATTCATGAGGCGGTGATGGCCCTGGCGGCGGCCGGTGCGGCGGTGCTGGTGATTTCTCAGGACCTCGATGAGATCTTCGTGCTGGCGGACCGGATCGCGGTGATCGCGGGCGGAAGGGTGTCCGAACCCGCCGTCACGCGGGCGGTCACGATCGAAGCCATCGGCCGCCTGATGGGCGGCATCACCCCGGCGGCACAGGATCACCCGGCGCATGTTTAAAATCGAAGCGCGCGGCCAGGAGTCGACGGTCTGGCGCTATGCCTCCCCGCTTCTGGCGCTGCTGCTGACGGGCGCGACGGCGGGTCTGATTTTCGCTCTGATGGGTCGTCCGCCCTTGCTGACGGTCTATACCTTCCTGATCGCACCGCTGATCCAGCAGGACGGGATCGATGCGCTGGTGGTCAAGGCGGCGCCGCTGATCATGATGGGGGTGGGGCTGTCCTTGGCCTACCGCGCCAATGTCTGGAATATCGGCACCGATGGGCAGTTCACCCTGGGCGCGATCTGCGGCGGCGGGGTGGCCTTGGCCTTCCCCGATGCGCCGGCCTGGTGCCTGTATCCGGCCATGATGTGTGTCGGCGCGGCGGGCGGCATGCTCAGCGCCGGGCTCGTCGCCTGGCTGCGGGTCAGCTTCAACGCCAATGAGATCCTGACCAGTCTGATGTTCGCCTATATCACGCAATATCTGCTGGTCTGGCTGGTGACGGGGCCGTGGCGCGACCCGATGGGGTTCGGCTTTCCGCAGACGGCGATGTTTTCCGACACCGCCCTGGCGCCGCGGTTGATCGCGGATAGCAACGTCCACATCGGTATCGTGCTGGCGCCGCTGGCCGCGCTCGGGCTGTGGTTCATGCTGGAAAAGACGCTGCTGGGCTTTCAGTTCCGCGTCCTTGGCCAATCCGCCCGGGCGGCGCGGTTCGCCGGCTTCAGCGAAAGCCGGCTGGTCTGGATCGCGATGGCGGTCAGTGGCGGCCTGGCGGGCCTGGCGGGCCTGCTGGAGGCGACGGGCACGCTCGGGCAGCTCACCACCACGCTCTCCCCGGGATATGGCTTCACCGCCATCATCGTGGCCTTCCTGGGGCGGTTGAATCCGCTGGGTGTGATCCCGGCCGGGCTGCTGTTGGCCTTGACCTATCTGGGCGGCGACGCGGCGCAGATCAATCTGGGTCTGCCGAACGCCATCACCGGCATCTTCCAGGGCATTCTCCTGTTCTGGCTGCTGGGCTGCGACATTCTGTTGTTGAACCGGATCCGCTGGATCCCCGTCGTGAGGGCCGCCCGATGACCGCAATCCTGGTGGCTTTCCTCGTCAGCACCATCGCCGCCGCCACGCCCTTGCTGCTGGCCGCGGTGGGGGAGCTGGTGGTGGAGAAAGTGGGTGTCCTGAACCTGGGGGTGGAGGGGATGATGCTGGCCGGCGCCATCGCCGCCTTCGCCACCGCCAATGAGACCGGGGTCACCTCGCTGGGGGTGCTGGCGGCGCTGCTGGCGGGGATCGTGATGGCGCTGCTGTTCGCGGTGGTGTCGTTGACCCTGCAGGCCAACCAGACCGCGACCGGCCTGGCGCTGACCATCTTCGGGCGCGGCTTCAGCGCTCTGGCCGGGGCGGGCTATGTGGGCATTCCCGCGCCGACGCTGCCGAAGCTGCATGTGCCGCTGCTGTCGGATATTCCGGTCCTGGGGCCGGTGCTGTTTGGCCATGACGTGCTGGTCTATCTGTCGCTGGTCATCCTGGCGGCGGTGGCGTGGAGCATCCGCTCCACCCATCTGGGGCTGATTTTGCGGGCGGTGGGCGACTCGCATGATGCGGCGCATGCCTTGGGCTATCCGGTGATCCCCATCCGCTATGCCGCGGTGGCTTTCGGGGGCGCGCTGGCGGGATTGGCCGGGGCCTATATGTCGCTGGCCTATACCCCGCTCTGGGCGCAGGACATGACCGCCGGGCGCGGCTGGGTGGCCGTCGCTCTGGTCACCTTCGCCGCCTGGCGGCCGTTCTGGCTGCTGATCGGCGCCTGGTTCTTCGGGGCGCTGATGTATCTTTCGCTCTATGTGCAAGCGCTGGGGGTGGCGATCCCCTCGGCGTTTTTGTCGGCTCTGCCGTATATCGGGACGGTGGTGGTGCTGGTGCTGATCTCCCGCGACGCGCGGCGCATCCGGCTGCACCGCCCGGCCATGCTCGGCCGCCCCTTCCAGGCGCGGGTGTAGCGATGCGGGCGCTTTGGATCCGCAATCCGCTGGGCATTCTCGCTGAGAATGCCGCCGGCGGGATCGTGGTGCGCGGCGGGGTGGTCGAGGCGTTGGTACCCGCCGGCGGGGTGCCCGGCATCCCCGATATGGCGGTGTTCGACGCCAGCGCGCATGTGGTGATTCCCGGCCTGATCAACACGCATCACCATTTCTACCAGACGCTCACCCGCGCCTGCGCCAGCGCCATGAACCAGCCACTGTTCGGCTGGCTAACCGCGCTCTACCCCATCTGGGCCCGCCTGACGCCGGAGGCGCTGGATGCCGCGGCGACGCTGGCCCTGACCGAATTATTGCTGTCGGGCTGCACCACGACGACGGACCATCATTACGTCTTTCCCCCCGGCCTGGATCACGCGATCGATATCGAGATCGCCGCCGCCCAGCGGCTGGGCATGCGGGTGACGGTGACCCGCGGATCGATGAACCGGTCCCAGAAGGATGGCGGCCTGCCGCCGGACTCGGTGGTGCAGGATGAGGACACCATTCTCGCGGACAGCGCCCGGCTGGTGGCGCGCTACCACCAGCCGGGGCCGGACGGTCTGGTGCGGGTCGCCCTGGCCCCCTGCTCCCCCTTCAGTGTGACGACGTCGCTCATGAAGTCCAGCGCCGCGCTGGCGGCCCGGCTGGGGGTGCGTCTGCACACCCATCTGGCGGAAACCGAGGACGAAAACCGCTTTTGCCAGGAGACCATGGGGTGCCGCCCGCTGGACTATCTGGAGGAATGCGGCTGGCTGCATGACGGCACCTGGCTGGCGCATGGGGTGCATTTCAACGCCTCCGAGATCGCGCGCCTGGCCAAGGCGGGCACGGCGGTGACGCATTGCCCGTGCAGCAACCAGATCCTGTTCTCCGGCTATTGCCCGGTCTGCGACATGGAGCAGGCGGGGATGCGGGTGGGGCTGGGCGTGGATGGTTCGGCGTCGAACAATGCGTCGAACCTGATGCAGGAGGTCCGTGCCGCCTTCCTGTTGCAGCGCGGGCGCTACGGGGTTGAGCGGGTGAGCCATCTCGATGCGATCCGCTGGGCCACCACCGGCTCCGCCGCCTGCATCGGCCGTCCGGAGCTGGGGCGAATCGCGGTCGGGGCGCAAGCCGATCTGGCGTTGTATCGGTTGGATGAATTGCGGTTTTCGGGGGCGGGGGATCCGCTGGCGGCGCTGGTGCTGTGCGGCGCGCATCACGCGGACCAGGTGATGGTGGGCGGGCGCTGGGTGGTCGAGGATGGGATGGTGCCGGGGCTGGATATCCGGGCGCTGATGCGACGCCACGGCGCGGCGGCGCGGGCTCTGGTGGCGGGTTAGGCGAACCCGCCGAATAATCGGACATCCGTGGTGAGCCCGCAGGGATTCGAACCCTGGGCCCCAAGATTAAAAGTCTCAGGAATATATCCGACACAAGACGCCACCGACGGACGCGGACCCACAAAACCATCGGTAAACTGCCATTTATCTTGCATAGCATAAGACTTTAAGAGACACTTCCCGACATGAGGACCCGTTACCGTAGGTCCGCATAAGGTCCGCAAGATTCGCGGGCCCTGGTAACAGGGGGCGTCATGGGCAAGGCATTCACACAGCGCAGCGTCGAAACGGCAACCTGTCCGCCGGGGCGGAAGGATGCCCTGCTGTTCGACGGGGAGACGCGCGGCTTTGGGCTGCGGATCACGGCGGCGGGGTCCAAGGTGTTCCTGGCCCAATACCAGGGCGCTGTCGGCAAGCGCCGGGTCACCATCGGCCCCTTTGGGGTGCTGACCGTGGAAGAGGCCCGGAAGCGGGCGAAAGCGATCCTCGGCAACGCGGCCGATGGACGCGACCCCTTCGCCGAACGGCAAGCGACGGCAGCGGCGCAACGTTCGGCCGATGCCGCCGCGAAGGCACGGGCGGCGGAGGAAGCCTTTACGTTCGGCGCGCTGATCGACGCATGGGAACAGGCGCGGGCCGGCGACCGGCGGGCGTCCTACCTTGCTGTCGCGACAGCAGCCATGCGGCGGCACTTCGCGGCGTGGGCGGATCGCCCCGCCAGCGGGATCACGACGGCGGAAGCGGTGCGGATGCTGGACAGCATCAAGGCGACCGTGGGGGCAACCGCTGCCAACCGCTGCCTGTCGTATGCCCGAGCGGCCTTTGGCTGGGCAGAGAAGCGGCAAGCGGTCGCCAGAAGCCCCTTGCGCGGCGTGGAAGCGCCCTCGCGTGAGAAAGCTCGGGACCGCGTGCTGGCCACCGAGGAAATTGGGCATATCTGGCGCGCGGCCGAGGCGCTGAACGAACCGGCCCGCGGTTTCGTGCGGGTGCTGTTGCTGACGCTGCAACGCCGCGATGAGGTGGCGAGCCTGCGTTGGGATGAGCTTTCCGCCGATTTGGGTACGTGGACCCTGCCGGCAGGGCGGGCGAAGAATGGAAAGGCGCATCTGATACACCTGTCCGACCCCGTTCGGAAAATCCTGGCCGGGATGCCACGGGTGCAAGGCTGCCCGTATGTGTTCGCGGCTGCCAGCGGCAAACCAGCCTCCGCCTTTTCCTTCATGAAGCGGGCGCTTGACGCGAAGATCATACGGGAGCGGACGGAAGCCGCGATTGAGCCGGCCGACCTGCCGGGTTGGACGATGCACGATTTCCGCCGCGCTGGCGTGACGGAACTGGCGGGCATGGGCTTCCCGCCGCATGTGTGCGACCGGCTGCTGAACCACGTCACTGGCGCTATTTCCGGTGTCGCTGCGGTGTATCAACGGGCTGAGTTTCTGACCGAGCGCAAGGCCGCGTTGGATGCATGGGCGGCGCATGTCGTCCGGGTGGGCGATGGCAAAGCTGGAGCGGGAAATATCGTCATGATGCGGATGGCCGCGGCATGACTGCGGAGCAGCGTTCTGCATCGGGCGAACCGGGCGAATGTGTTTCATCACCAACCTCATCAAATATGCTGCAAATCCCCAGTTGGGTTCCCGCCGCCGTCGCTCGATCCGCATTATCGATGTGGAATGACATGGCAGACTTCGACCAGGATTCAGCCATGAAACTACGTCTCGTAACGCTTCAAAGGCTCATTGAGGACAAACGAATGCAAAAGGTGTGGCGCGAACTGCAAAGGATGAGTCGAGACAAGTCAAGGTTTATTAATCCGGCTGGGCAGAGTAAGAATTACCAGCCAACGCTGGAAGATCAATTCCATGGGATGGTGATCCTGCTCAATAATATTGTTGTTCAACAGGGGCATGGCAACAATCTAATTACAAAAAAGGAAATAGAGGACAAGAGGCAGGCTTTACGAATGCGAGCGAAGGACCTGGAATCTTTCGCGAGGTCCCACTTCCAATTTTCTCCCGTGATTTTTGCCAAAATCGGCGAATGCGCCAAGTCCCTAGAGTTGATATCGGAAGAAGATGTTCAATGGGGTCTGGGCGCCTCAAACCCTGCGTTAATCGTTGAGCGCCAAAGGAGCGATATGGCTCTTCGTTCATTCGTGAAATTGACCGTCCAAAATTGCCAGACAATCTTCGGGAAGCCGATGTACTCCACCGTAGCAAACGTTACGAACGTTGTCCTCACGCGGCAGGATATTGACGCCAGCAGAGTCCGTGCACTCGTCCGAGACTGATCCCATCCGGGTATGGTGTTAACGTCCCCACAGTGAGCGGCCTTAAAACCAGACTGCAAGATGGAAGGCATCCCGTCTAATTCGCCTCCCGTTGGCCCGTGTCGGGCCGATACATCGGGAGACCTCACATGACGCAACCGAACCACCCAGAGCCTTCAAACGTTGAATTTTTGACCGACGCACAGTTATGCGGTTTGCTGCACGTCGACGGACGGACCACCTTGCGTTGGCGAAACGCGGGTGGTGGCCCCCCATTCGTCCGCGTAGGCGACCGCCGGGTGCTGTACCGGCGCTGCGACGTTGAAACGTGGATTGCCCGCCGCACCTTCGCGCATCGCGCTGCGGAGGCTGTGGCAGGCCAGCGGGGGGCCACGAAATGATAAAGTCAATCACGGGATTCGGGGACAAATACGCCCCGGAGCATGTCCGCGCGCCATGGTTCAAGACACCCGAGGGAGACCGCGAACGCCATGCGCACGCGATGGCGGACGAACTCGGGTTTCAAGTCCTTGCCGCCCGCCGCGAACTGGCCAACGCCAACATTTTCGAGGCGCCAAACAGGCCCGAACCGACGCTGGCCGAGATCGCCGCCGCCATCAAATTGCTGGCCCGCGTGTCGGCTAATCTGTGGAGGGATGCGCCATGAAGCAAACCCCGTTCCACCCCGGCCGACTAGTGGTGCGTCTGGCGGCACTGGCCGAACCATGCGTGTTTCTGGCCCTGCTGACCATTCTTCGTTTCACATAGTAACCGCCGGCCCCTGCTGACAGGAACCGGCGGCGTATCGGAATCGATGTAGTGTTGCAGCCACACCATACCGATATGACGCGGAAAATGCCAGCCCGGATGGCGGGGAGACTGTCAAATGCCCCCTACTTTAACGCTCATCCCATCGAGTTTTGACCATGGCCCATGGGCGACGCACCCTGAGCTTTCGTACCGACGGGGCGTTCAGCAGGGCGCCGCGCAGATGCTTTATGCCCTGCACCCCGGCGCTAGCCTTGACGATCTCCGCCGCTGGGTTTTTCGTGACTTGTATGACTGGCGCTTTGGATGGACGGCCCAGGGCATCAAAGCTGCGGACCTGCCGCGCGAGATTCCGCCGTATCCGCCCATACTGCGTCGCGGGTAACCTCATGCCAGATTTCGGCCGCAGGCCGGGTGACAAGCCCGATCTTTTCATACGTTCCGATGACCTAACGGTGACGGCTGTCGACCTGGCCGCGATCATCGCCCGATCAGGTCGGGTGTTCGACCGTGGCGGGCCAGTCCAGATTTTCGAACAGTCCGGCGAACCACCCAGCGTGGTGCGGTTGACTCCGGACAGCGCGGTTATCCTGGCCCACCAACTGACCCGCCCGGTTGTTTTAAACAGCGACGGCAAACCCGCGGCCAAGACCCTCTCGCTTCGTGTCGCCAATTTGTATCTGTCACTTCTCGACTGGGGATTGCAGCCGCTCCGTGGGGTCACCACCGCGCCGTTGCTTTCCGAGGCCGGGGATATCCGAACGGTGACCGGCTATGAGCCCAACTCCGGCTTCTGGTGCGTTCCGCCGCAAGGTCTCAGCGTTCCAGACCAGCCGACCCTTGAAGAAGCCCGTGACGCCTTGGCCCATCTCCGGGCGACCTTCCGGACCTTTCCATTCGCCGACTCCTTGATGATCAAACTGGACGGCTTCCCGTGCGTTGATCCCGCCACGTCGCCGGGTCAGGACGAGTCCGCGTTCCTGGCCGGACTGCTGACGGCGATCTGCCGCCCTTCATTGCCGCTTGCGCCGGGCCTCCTGATTACCGCCCCGGCCATTTCCGGCGCGGGGTCCGGCAAGGGAATTCTGGTGCGGGCTATCGCCAGCATCGCCTTCGGCATCGAACCCCGAGCCTTCACGGCCGGACGCGACATGATCGAACTGGACAAACGTATCGGATCCGCTTTGATAGAAGCTACGCCCGTCCTGTTTCTCGACAACCTCAACGGCGAGGCCCTGCGCAGTGACCTCCTGGCCGCTGTCCTGACTGAACCCCGCGTTGACCTCAGGCCACTAGGATCAAGCCGGATGGTCCCGCTCTGCACTTCGGCCTGCGTCATGGTCACCGGCAATGGTCTCAGCATCTCCGAGGACCTCGCCCGCCGCTTCGTGGTGATCAAGCTCGACGCGCGAGTAGATGACCCCGAGGCCCGGCGGTTCCCAGCCGGTTTCCTCCGAGGCATCGCCGCCCGCCGCGCCGCGCTTCTCTCCGAATGCCTCACGATCCTGCGCTGGGGGCGCCAGAACCTGACGACGTTGCGTCGGGGCCGGCCCGTCGGCAGCTTCGAGGACTGGGCCGAATGGGTGCGCGACCCGCTACTGACCCTCGGCTGCGTCGATCCGATCGAACGGCTGAGAGAATTGAAGGCCGAGGACCCCATGCGCCGGATGCTCGCCGAGGTTTTCACCGAATGGAACAAGGCCCATCAGGACCGGCCCCTCCAGGTAGCCCGGCTCAGCCCCCACATCACCCGCCTCATCGATCCCCAGGACCGAGGGCGACAATTTGTGGCCAGCTTCCTTCAGCAGCATATCGGCACACGAGCCGCTGGTTTCGTGCTGACCGCACAGAAGGCCCCCGGCAAATGGGGGGCGACGACCTATGCGATCAAGCCGGTCGACGAGATGAGTGCCCCTATGCCCCCTATGCCCCCTATGCTCTCTTGAACCCCAGACAGAACCTCTCCGAACCAACAAATAATCCTCACCCTGGGATGACTTGGGGCATAGGGAGGATAGGGGGCATCGGATATGGCCTGTCCCTCCGAGCCTTTATCGACCCAAGGCAAGAGGATCGCTTGGGCATCCCGATAATGGCGTCCGTTCATAGCGTTGTGCGCCCGGCGAAGCGCAACCTGCTCCGGCGTCAGGTTCTTGATGTCGTCATAAAGGTAAGGCTGCGCATCGACCAGCGACAGCCACCCGACAATGAGCGCGATCACCAGCGCAGCCATTCCGGTGCGCCCCTCCGTGCCAATGACAGTGAGACATGTACCTACCGGGAGTTTAGACCCTGAGGTGCTGAAGGATCGTCTTTCTCATGCCCATGCACGACGCAGAGACCCATGCCGTGGCGGCACCCGCCGCAGCATCCCCGGAGTTTTCCGCCCGTCCCATGAGGCGGACCTTCAGTGCGAAGGAGAAGTTGCGTATCCTGAACCTGACTGATCAGGCTGCCGGGACCGGCGAGATCGGCGCGATCCTAGACTGCGAGGGCCTTTACTCTTTCACCCTTTGCGATTGGCGCCGCCAGCGGGACGCTGGAGCGTACGACGCGCTGACGCCCGTCAGACGCGGACCAAAAGCGGCCGACGTCAACCCGCTGGCCGCCGAGGTTGCGCTCTTACAAAGGAATAACGCCGATCTCACGCGGCGCCTGGCCCGGGAGAGAGCATCATGGACGTCCAAAAAAAAGGCGGCCTTGCTGGGGCTGACGCCGGACGGCGGCGGGTTGTGACGGACGCGGTCGCGGCATTGGCACCGCTGCCCGGAATGACCGCGGCGATCTGTGCCTCGCTCGGGGTTTCGCGGGCGACGGTCGCCCGCAAACACGCCCGGTTGAGCGCGCCACCCGCGATCGCACGCCCAAGGCCACGTCCGGTCCGCGCGTTGAACGACGCAAAACGCCAACTGGTGCTGGGTGTTTTGCGCACGCCGCGCTTCGCCGATCAGGCACCGGCCGAGATCTATGCCGCGTTGTTGGACGAGGGCGTGTATCGCTGCTCGATCCGCACCATGTACCGGATCCTCGACGATAACGGTGAGGTCCGCGAACGCCGCCAGCAGTTGAGCCATCCGGTTTACCGAAAACCGGAACTTCTGGCGGAAAAACCCAACGAGGTCTGGTCCTGGGACATCACCAAGCTGAAAGGGCCGGAGAAATGGAGCTACTACTATCTCTACGTCATCCTCGACATCTACAGCCGCCGTGTCGTCGGATGGTGCGTCGCCAAGGCCGAGACCGCCATGTTATTCAAGCAGTTGTTCGGCGAAACCGTGGCCAAATACAACGTGCCGCCGGGACAGCTGACGCTGCACGCCGACAACGGCGCACCGATGAAGTCCAAAGCGACTGGTTTACTGCTGGCCGATCTCGGCGTGGCGCAGTCGCACAGGCGCCCGCACACGTCGAACGATAATCCCTATTCGGAGGCCACTTGGAGACCCTGAAGTATCAACCGGCCTTCCCCAAGCGGTTCGGGAGCATCGAAGAGGCACAGGACTTTTGCCGCGGCTTCTTCGATTGGTACAACCAGGACCATCACCATGCCGGCATTGGCCTGATGACCCCCAACCAGGTCCATTACGGTCAGGCCGATGCGGTGCATGCCCCGCGGAAGGCGACACTGGGCCAGGTGTTCGCCGCCACCCCCGAACGGTTCGTGACGAAAAACCCTGTCCCGCCCGCCAAACCGACGGCAGCCTGGATCAACCCGCCCGTCATGCAGGGAGCGCCCTGAATGCTGGCCCCGGTCCCACTGTCATTGTCGATCACGTCCGTGCCGCTCCATCGCACCGCTCAAGGTTTAGCCGGTCGCCGCCGCCCATGGCTCTATGCCTTTGGGTCCGCCTCCTCGGCGTGCCGCGACGTCCCGCCTAGGATGCCTCCCACGACACGGACGACAACGGCACATGAACCGGGAACCGGCAGCCCGTGCCCTCCGTGCATATGGAAAAGCGACAGGATAGGAACAGGGAGGTCACATGTGAACTGAAGCAAGCTTAAATATCGCAACCGGCTGTATCAAAGTCGTTGACACGTTCCCATATCGATTTGGTCTAACGCTTCTCTTGCAACCGGCGACTTGGTGGCTTCCCACACGTCGTAGAACTTGCGACGGCAGTGAGCCCAGCGCGCGACTTCGATAATCGGACCCAGTTTGGTCCTGGCCGGACGATACAAAGCCTCGAACCCGGCATAACCTTCTGCCTGAAGGAAACCGGTGAAGCCCGCCATATCCGCTGCCGGATGTACGGCCCCACGATCGGGACTGTAGAAGTAGGCAGCCGCCGGGGGCGCCGGACCGGCGAACAACCGGTCGTCGCCCTCATAGGCCCATAATCACCCGGTCGCCGTCCTTCCCAAACCCGGCGCCAGCACCGGAACGGTCGTATCGTCGCCGTGGATCTTTTCGGCCGCGAACACATACGTGCGGATCGCAGCGACGACCGGATCGAGCAGCCAGGCCGCCTGACCCACCCAATCGGCCGATGTCGAGCGGTCGAGATCAACCCCTTCGCGGGCGTAGATTTCGCTCTGCCGATACAGCGGCAGGTGATCAAGGAACTTCGACACCAGCACATGTGCCAGCAGGGCCGGTGTCGCACGTCGGCGCGGTGTGGGCATTGCCGGGGCCGGTGCCTGGTTGATCGCATCGCACGCGGTGCAGGCGTATTTCGGCCGGACATGGCGGATTACCTGGAAGCGGCCGGGCACGTAATCCAGCACCTCGGTCACGTCCTCACCCAGGCGCGCCATGCCTTTCCCGCAATCGGGGCAGGTGCAGGCACCGTCGCCGGACGGTTGATGGGTAACCTCTTGCCGCGGCAGATGGTCCGGCAGTGGCTGGCGCTTCGGTTTGACTTTCTCCCGGATCACCAGCTCGGGTGCTGCGGCGTCCACCTCAGTGGCTGCTTCGGCCTCGCCGGTCTCCAACTCCTCCAGCCGCAGTTCGAGTTGCTCGATCTGACGGCTAAGCCGTTCGGAAGATCGGCCAAACTGCATGCGTCGCAGCTTGGCGAGTTGGAATTTCAGCTTCTCGACTTCTAACGCCTTCACCTGCACCGATAGCTCCGCCACCTTCAATTCGCTCTGGCAGGCCAGGGCAAAGGCGCGCAGTTCGTCGGGATCGGTGGGAAGTTCGATCGTGGCGAGCGACATAACGCTTGTTACCAAGCTCGCCGCCGGGCAACCAGAATCGAATAGGAATCGGTGCTGTGTCAGACCAGCATTGGTCGACGCGGCGGCTCCGGTGCGACTGTGCGGCGCCAGTCCATCGCCTCGACCAGAACCGCCAATTGCGCCGGTGTCAGCGTCAAGGCGCCATCGACGATCGGTGGCCAGACAAAGCGACCTTTCTCCAATCGCTTGGCCAGCAGCCATAATCCGGAACCATCCCAGTAGATCGCCTTAAAATAGTCACCGCGCTTGCCGCGAAATATGAACAGGTGACCGCTGAACGGATCGGCGCCGATCACCTGTTGCGTCTTCGCGGCCAGGCCGTTGAAGCCGCTGCGTAGGTCAACCGGCCGGCAGGCGAGAAAGACTTTCGTGCCAGGAGCCAGATCGATCATGCCAGTTCCCGCATCGCACGCAGCACCCGTGACAGGGCCTGCTCATCAACGAACGTATCGACCGTAACCCGGCTGCCGTTCGCCAGCGTAATCTCGATCAACCCAACTCTGCTCTTGCCACGCACCGCCGGCTGCTGCCGGGCCTCCGGACAAGGCGATGATGGCATGGCCGGTATAGGCGGCGGCACGCCCTCGATAATCCCAGCCGGGATGAAGGCCACATTCTCCGGCGCGCCCATCGCCACGGCGGCCGCCTTACGAGCTGCCCGCCAGTTATAAAGCAGGCTCTCCGACATCCCGTGTCGTCGCGCCACTAATCGAACCTTGCCGCCTTCGGCATCGATCTCCGCCAGCAACGCAGCCTTCTCCCGCGCGCTCCATACCCGATGCCGATCCGAAGGACTCAGAATGTCTACGTCCGCCAACGATGCCTCCTTCTGGAGTCCAGAGAGAACCGCCAGAGATCAGAAACATCACCGGACGCCGCATGCTTCGCTACACGGGGAACACCGGACGCTTACCATCGGTCAGCGGCGCGATTGTTTTCACCGGCGTGTATCGAGCCCGCTGGCACGGTTCGGTCCCGGTGACGAACCCAACCTGTGTCACGGCCAATTGGTATGGGAGAGAGGCCCGGCGTTCAAATCCTCCCGAATGTGCCGCCAGTGCGGCAAACATTGGTCGAGCAGGGCGCCAAACTGCGCGTCGTGCCGTCGAACAAGCAGATGCGCCATCTCATGCACGACGATGTATTCCAGGCAGTCCGGCGCTTTGCGGGCCAGTTCGGTGTTCAGGCGAATGGCCTCCCGGGCGGGGCTGCAACTACCCCACTTCGTCTTCATTCGCTGCACGAAGAACCGCCGCACAGCCACGCCAAGCACGGGCTCCCATTTGGTGACCAGAGGGGGCACGGCGGCCTTGACCTGCTCGCGGTACCAATCCTCCAGCAGCACCCGCCGCTTTGCAGCATCGGTGCCGGGTCGGACGTGCATCACCAGCATCCGCGGCGTAAGCTCGATCGATGGGGGTGCATCAGCCTCGACCAACTTCAGCAAATAGCGTTTGCCCCACACATAATGGCTCTCCCGATCCAACAACACGCGCGGCGGCTCGCGGTCCTGTCCGCGTAGCTTCGCCTGCTGCTGCCTGATCCAGCCAAGGCGGGAGACGGCGAACACCCGGATCGTATCCAGGCTCATCCGCCGCGGGGCGGAGATCGTCACGCGCCCATGTGGGGGGTGAACGCTCAGATGGACGTTCTTGATGTCCTTCTGCACCACCTCAACCGCGATCCCGCCAAATTCCAGCCGGGTTGCCATCAGTATTCCGTCTGCGCCTTGATGATCAGGAAGATGCGCTCCACCTCGGCCTCATCCTGCAACACGCCATACAGTCCGGCCTTGATCACCTGCTCCCGGGCCTGAATCCCGCGCCAGCCATCCGGCCGGGTGCGCCGCACCGTCTCATCGATCTTCAACGCCAGCGCCTCATCCTGCCCAAGGTTGTTGAACAAGGCGCGCCGCCCCGGAGTATCCAAACTTGTCGGCGTGGAATCCGCCTGGCCCGCGTCCACGCGCTTCGCCAAGGCCGCGATCTTTTGCAGGTATTCCTCGTATTCAAGCGCCTTCGCCTTCCGCGCCTTGATGATCTCGTCCAGCAGCGCCGACATGGCCTCGAAATACGCGGGGTCGCTCAGGTGCTCCTTGATGATCTTGCTGCGGACGTTGTTCTCGATCGTCTCGGCAACCGCCTCCCGGTCCCCTTTCAATCCTGCCGGCAGCGTGTTGATAGCGTTCGCGATGCCGGTCTTCACGATCAAATCCAGCAGGCTCATATTGTCGAACGGCGAAATCTTTCGCGGCTCATCCGCCTCGATATACGTGTCGATGAGGTGCCGCATGTCGGCCTCATAGGCCTTCAGATCGAGGGTCTCCCCGCTCGCCTTCCGCACGATCTCCCGCACATTGAGGTAGTGGTCCCGCCGCTGCTTGATCCGCGCGATATCCGCGCTGCTGTATCCCGCCCGATCCAACTCGTCCGCGATGTTGGCATAGGCGCGCATCAGGCTCGCCGCGGCCTTATACAGCGCGGTGCGCTGCGGCTCCCGCGCCTGCAAATCTGCCGGAATCTCGGTATTCCCACAAAAATAGTGGATGTGCTCCAGTTCCCCCTTCGGCGGTTCCACCGGCTCGCACAACAGGTCCAGCGTCTCCAAAGCCTCGTCCAGCCGTTCCCGGCCTTTCGCCATCCGGTCCTGCACCATGACCTCGGGATCGACGCCGCCGGCCGAGTGGTCGAGTTCCGACGTGTAGACGGAAATCGCGTTCTCCACCTTCTTGAACAGGTCCTTGTAATCGACGATGTAGCCGAAATCCTTGTCCTCCCCGTCCAGTCGGTTCGTGCGGCAGATCGCCTGGAACAACCCGTGATCCTGCATCGATTTGTCGATGTAGAGGTAGGTGCAAGGCGGCGCGTCGAAGCCGGTGAGGAGCTTGTCCACCACCACCAGCAGCTTCATGTTCGCCGGCTCTTTGATGAACAGCGCCTTGGCCTGCTCCTCATAAGCCTCGGTCCGGTTCATGCCCGGCCGGTCCTCCACGTCTTTCAGCAACGCCGTGTAGGTGTTGTAGATGAACTGCTTGTCGGTCTCGGTATTGGCGCCGGTTTCCTCCAGCGTGATATCGCGCGCCTGCGGGTTGTAGGAGGTCACGACGGCACACCGCCCCTTGAACACCGTCTGCTGGAACAGCGCGAAATACCGGCATGCCTCATGGATGCTGGACGCCACAAGGATCGCGTTGCCACGCTCATTGGATAAACGCGGCTTCACGCTGAAATCGAAGATGATGTCCGCCACCACCCGATCCATCCGCGACCGCGAACTGAGCACGTGCTGCATCGTGCCCCACTTCTTCTTCAGTTCGTCCCGCTGCCAGTCGTTCAACCCCTTGGTCTTGGCGTCGAACCAGGCGTCGATTTTATCCTCGGACCCCAGCCGCTGGTCGATGTCGCGGGCTTCGTAGATCAGGTCGAGCACGACCTCGTCCTCCACCGCCTCGCTGAATTTGTAGGTGTGGATGTAGCCGCCGAAGACCTCCAGGCTGGTCTGCTTGTCCTTCTTCAAGAGCGGCGTGCCGGTGAAGCCGATGAAGATGGCGTTGGGCATCATCGCCTTCATCACGCGGTGCAGCCTGCCGCTTTGGGTGCGGTGGCATTCGTCCACGAACACGAACACCTCCCCCACCGTCGCGCTGGGCTGGGCTTCCAGCCCCTTGATGAAGTCGTCCAGGTTGTCCACGTCGCGGCGGCCGAATTTGTGGACCAGGGAGCAAAGCAGACGCGGCGTGGCGCGGCCGAGTTGGCTCATCAGGTCGCGGCCGCTGTTGGTGCGTTTGATGGTCTCCCCCGCCTCGGAGAAGACACGCTCGATCTGTTTGTCCAGTTCGTCGCGGTCGGTGACGATGGCGACGCGGGCGTTGGCGTTGTTCTCCAGAATCCATTTGGCCAACAGCACCATCACGATGCTTTTGCCGCTGCCCTGGGTGTGCCAGATGATGCCGCCCTTCTTTTCCCTCACATGCTGTTGCGCGGCTTTGATGCCGAAATACTGATGCACGCGCGGCAGTTTTTTCCGCCCGCCGTCGAACAGCACGAAATCGTGCATCAACTCGATCAGCCGATCCTTGCGGCACATCTTCAGCAGATATTTGTCGAGTTTGAAGCGGCTGTTGTCCGCCTCGTCCTCCTTCCATCTGAGGAAGTATTTTTCCTCGGTTCCGATGGCGCCGTATTTCAACCCTTCCGAGTCGTTGCCCGCGAACACGAATTGCACGGTGCTGAAGAACCACGCGTTGAATTCCGGTTGCTGGTTGGAGAGGTTCTGCCGGATGCCGTCGCCGATGCTGGCGCGGCTGTTCTTCAACTCCACCACGGCGATGGCGATGCCGTTCACATATAGCACGAGATCGGGGCGCCGTTCGTGCCCGCCTTTGAGCGTCACTTCCTCGGCGATGGCGAAGTCGTTCTGTTCGGGTTCGTGCCAGTCGATGAGGGGAACGGTTTCCGTGACTTTGCCCGCCTCGATCTTTACCGGCACGCCATAGCGCAGCAGGCCATAGACGGCCTGGTTGTTGTGATAGAGGTCGCGGTTGTGGTTGTTCGCCTCGGTACGCAGCTTGTGCAGCGCCACGGCGATCTGCGCCGGGGTGTAGCCGCGTTTCGTTAGCCAAGCCGAAAGCAGGCTTTCCTCGACGTTGCTGTTGCCCGCGCGGTCGATCCAATCGCCCAGGGAGCGGTAGCCCAGTTCGTCCCGGAACAAGGCAATGACGCGGTTTTGCGTGGCGCGTTCGGATTGGCCGATGGGGGTCATACGAGGCGTATCCTCCCGGTGAGGAGTTCCTGCATCATCCCCTGCTTGAGGGCGCGGGCTTTGGCGAGCTTGGCCTCCAACATCGCGATGTCTGTGTCCATGTCGGAAAGGATCGCGGCGATGGCGGTCTGTTCACGTTTGGTCTCAGGTAATCGAACTTCATATCCGATAAGCTGGGTTTTGCCGATTTCGAGAAAAGTGCTGCCGCCGCAAAGGCTGACAAACCCCTGCTTCTGAGTCATCAGGAGATAATACAGAAACTCCGTGTCACAGAATTCATAAGTAACAAAATTCTTAAACCCCTGATTGGTCGAAACTGGAACTGTGTTGATTGCGCACTCGCCAATGGTAGCGCGAGATGTCATCACTATCGACTGGGGTGGGATCATTTCGGCTGAGCTGTTTTTTAGACCATCTTGTGTGATCCTCCGGTTGGTCTCTTGGAGGTATTTGTGGCCGTCCAACGCGGTGATGTCCGTCGGAGTACACCAGAGAATATCTCCATCCCAAAACGCCGACTGTGCGGTGCTCGGTGTGCCCCCGCTACGAATGTCCGCAAGTTCTCCCAACCGCATCACCTTCCACTCCCCACTGAACCCCGGCAGACGCTTTTTTCCGGTGAGCAATTTCTGCATGGCGCCTTGTTTGATGTGGCGCTTCTTGGCGAGGAGTTGCTCCAGGGATTCGATGAGGGTATCCGCGTCGCTCAACGCCTCGGCGATGGCTTCTTGTTCGGCTTTGGTGGGTGGGAGGGGGATCAGGAACTTCTCTAGGTCGCCACAATTCAATCCCGGTTGCGCTCCGCCCTTGATATAATTCTGAACCTGCCGGGTTCCGTACCAGCTTGAGAGGACATAGCTGCAATATGCACTGCTTGCCCGGGCATTGTTAATAGCAATCCTTGCAGTTGTCTGCGTTAGATTGGCATCGTCAAGCCAGCTCGGTACCACGGCTATTCTACCAGTGCTGGCTCCGACAATCGTGATTAAGATATCACCTGTTCTTATGCGGGCGTTGGCGTATCGCTCTTCTATGATTGAGCCGACTCGAAACAATTCGGATGGATCAACCCACCCACGAGAATAGTCCTGACCTCGAACCAAGTAGCGACCACGCGGGTCAAATTTTCCTGGTTGGACAATGCCGTATCGAATTGACCTCGAAGAATCAACCATATGTTCAAGGATCTCCGCGGACCAATCCGCCGGAATCACTCCTAGTTCAGTCTTCTGGACGCCGGTTATTACGTCCATGAGAAACCCATCCGTTCCAGATGCCTGTTCACTCTGGCCTCCAGTTCGGCAACACGGCCAATCATCTCCGGCAGCGGCCTCTCGTACCGATCACCTAGTTCCTTCACGCGCTGGGTAAGCTGCTGGCTCACGCGGTCCATCTCGCCATGGATGGCGGCATCGAGCGCGGCCAACCATTTATCGTCCACCACCAGCGCCTTGATCTCGACCTCGCTCAACCTGGGGTAATGGGCATAAGCCTTCGCGTCGAGCGCGGCCTCGGCGTCCTTGACGCGCCTTTTGAGATCCGCCTCCTCGGTGTTCTGCTTGAGCCAATCATTCAACGCGCCGGCTTCGTCTTTGGCCTCCTTGTCGCCCTTGATCTCCTTCAATCGGGCGGCGACGTTGGCTTTGGTCACCTTGTCGAGTTCGGCGAAGGCGCCGTCCTCGCCGCCGTGTTCCTCCACCAGTTCGGTCATGCGAGCGGTCACGCTTTCAAGGTCGGCGGCAAGCTGGTCGATTTCCGCCTGCGCCTTCCCATAGAAGCGCGCAACGATCAGGGGTTTGGGGATCAGATCGCAGGCCCAGCCCTTGTCCTTCTCCTTGCCCTGCTTGGTCTTCTCGATGACGCGATATGTCTCGGCCTTCCAGCCATCGGCGGCGATGAGATAGCAATCGTCCTGCATGAGCTCATCCCAGTAGTCCAACAAATGTTGATAGATGTCGTAGGGGTCGATCAGCGGCTTGCCGCCATAATGGCTCAGCAAATCCTCGGCCAGCGCGGCGATGACCTCCTTCGGATGGCAGCCGGGCCGCAGCGCCTTGAGCGTGGCGGCGGCGCGATCCCGCCAGACCGCGAAGTGCGCGTTCATGCCTGACATGAATGTCGAAAATTCGGGGTGCTCGTAAATCGCGGTCTTGATCGCGGCCTTCTCCACGATCAGGTCGAGATAGCCGGGCCGGTTGGGCCGGAACAACGAATCCCGCAGCCCAGGGCAGACGGCCCAATAGGGGGCGAGGGCATCGATATCGGCGGCGGGAATGCCGCCGCGCAGATGGGCGTCGATGTCCTGCCGGTCCTCCGGCGTCTGGCTGTCGATGTAGCGGGGAAGATTGAGGTTGAACTCGTTCTTCTCGATCTCCTCGACGCTGACCATGCGCGCGTAACGCGGCACATCCAGCCGCCGCGTGAACACGTCCACGATCCGATGGATGTCCTGGGCGCGCAGGCGGTTCTTCGGCCCGTCCTTCATGAAGCCGCCGCTGGCGTCGATCATGAAGATTCCCTTGCGGGTGTGGGCGTCCTGCTTGTCGATCAGGATGATGCAGGCGGGAATGCCGGTGCCGTAGAACAGGTTGGCGGGCAGGCCGATGATGCCCTTGATGTAGCCCCGGCGGATCAAGGCGCGGCGGATATCGGCCTCGGCATTGCCCCGGAACAGCACACCATGCGGCAGGATGCACGCGCCCTTGCCGGTGGATTTCAGGGAACGGACGATGTGCAGCAAATAGGCGTAATCGCCCTGTTTCCCCGGCGGCGTGCCGAAGGGTTTGAACCGCTCGTGCGGATCGTCCAGCGGCACGATCCCCGTGCTCCAGCGTTTGTCGGAGAATGGCGGATTGGCGACGACATAATCGAAGGTCTTGAGCGTGCCGCCGTCCAGGAATTTGGGGTCGGCCAGCGTGTTGCCTTGGAAGATCAGCGCCGTGGGGTTGTCGTGCAGGATCATGTTCATCCGGGCGAGGCCGCTGGTCGCCGCGTCCTTCTCCTGCCCATACAAAGTGACCGGTGTCCGCGCCTCATCCGCCACCTTCAGCAGCAAGGAACCGGAGCCGCAGGTCGGATCGTAGACCGTGGTGTCGTTGCTGGTCGCCGCGTTCCGAATACCGAGCACCTGGGCGATGATGCGGCTGACCTCGGCGGGGGTGTAGAACTGGCCCTTGCTCTTGCCGCTCTCGGTCGCGAAGTGCCGCATGAGGTATTCGTAGGCGTCGCCCAGGATGTCATCGCCCTCGGCCCGGTTCTTGGAGAAATCGAGGGCGGGGTTTTCGAAGATGGCGATCAGGTTGGTGAGCCTGTCCACCTTCTCCTTCCCGTCGCCGAGTTTGGTGGCGTCGTTGAAGTCCGGGAAGTCGGAGAGTTGGTTGGCGTTGGCCAGGGGGCCGATGATCTTCTTGTTGATGTCGTCGCCGATATTGGGCGTGCCCTTGAGGGCCACCATGTCCTTGAAGCTGGCGCCGGGCGGGATGGTGATCGGGGCGAAGGGCTGGCTCGCGTATTTGTCGCTGACGTATTTGATGAACAGCAGCACCAGGACGTAGTCCTTGTACTGGCTGGCATCCATGCCGCCCCGCAGCTCATCGCAGCCGGCCCAGAGGGACGAATAGAGTTCAGACTTCTTGATGGCCACGGTTACCGGACCCTTCGGCGTTGGACAGGGGCGGGACGCTGAATAAACCTGGGTGTCATGCGATCGTCTTTACCTGCCGGCGCCGAGTCACGCCAATCCGGCCAGACCATGATCGTTTGAAGTTGGGTCAAGATACGTGTTCGATCATGATCTGGCTCTTTGTCTTGTCGCGTGATTCACGTTTTCGGGCGATTCCGCTTCAAACGATCACGCTCTAGGCACCCACGGTGCGCGCGAACAGGTCTTGCGCGTCCGCCTGGTCAGGCTCACCCGGCAGCAGCACATCGCGCGTCAGCCGGCGCTTGCGTTCCAGCAGCTCGTTCAGATTCTCATCGAATGACGCCTGACCGGTCGGCAGCGTGGCAATGGGGACATGCACATGCACGACACGATCCTGCCCAATGCGCAGGGCACGGCCGGTGCATTGATCCTCCACCGCCGGATTCCACCAGCGATCGAGGTGGATGACATGGTTGGCACGGGTGAGCGTCAGACCGACACCACCGGCCCGGGGCGACATGACCATAACGTCGAAGCCGTCAGGCGCGGACTGGAACCGATCGACCCGCTCCTGCCGCTTGGAGCCGGCGACCGTGCCGTTGATGATCTCCGGCGTGGCGGGCAGGCGGTAGCGGCGTTGGATGATCGTCGCGAGGCGGGGTTGCAACCGCACATTGTCCAGGAAGATCAGGGCCCGCTCCCCGGCCGCCACAATTCCGTCCAGGGCCGTGAAACAGGCCAAGAGGCGCGCGGAGGCGCCGATGAAGTCCGCATCGCTGGCCTCCATCTCCGTATCCGGATGCAGGGAGATCGCACGGAAACGCTGCAGCGCCAGGAGGACGGCGCCGGGCGTCGTCCGGGCACTTTCGAGCACCTCAGTGTAGGCCTCCATCTGGATCCTGGGCATGGGCGTCCGGCCGACATGCGTCTGCGCGGTGGGTAACTCCGGCAGATGGTCCTCTTTCATGCGCCGGAGGAGGAGCGGCGGAACCCCCGCCGACGGCTCATCCAGGCGGCGGCGCAGGTCGCGCAAGGTCGGCAAGTCGGCTATCGCCTCATAGGTCTGGCTGAAGACGCTGAGCGACCCGAGGCAGCCGGGCCGCACGCCATCGACGATGCACCAGAGATCGGCGAGACGGTTCTCGACCGGCGTGCCCGTCATGGCGATGCGGAAATCCACCTTCATACCCTTCAGCGCGTCGGTGATGCGCACACCTGGGGTTTTCACCTTCTGCGCCTCATCGGCGAGCAGCACGGCGAAGCGGACGGCGCCGAAGTCCGGGCTGTGGTCGCGCAAGGTCTCGTAGGTCGTCAGCACCCAATCGGCGGCCGACAGTTGCTTGCGATCCAGTTCGGGCCCGGCCCCACGCCGCAACGCCCGCAAGCCGGCGCCGAAGGCAGACAGACAGGTGCCCAGCCCGATGCCGGACAGATGCCGAGCGTGCTCAGCCGACCAGTTGGCGAGTAAACCGGTGGGGGCGACGATAAGGAGGGGCGCGTGCGGGATCCGGCCTTGCTCCATTCCTTCACGAAGCCAGGCGAGGAAGGCGAGGCCCTGAAGCGTTTTCCCCAGTCCCATGTCATCGGCAAGCAGGACGCCCGGGGCGCCGGACCGCCAACTGTCCTGCAACCAGCGCAAGCCGTCCCGCTGGTGCGGTTTGGGCGTGGTATCCAGGCAGGCGGGGATACCAGGTGGAAGATCCGGACGCGCGACGAAGGTCTGCTCGTGCTCGACCTCGTTCTCGTTGGTCAGGATCAGGAGCACGACCGGGGCAGAGTCTGGTTTGTCGGCGTTGGCTTTGACGATGCGGTTCAGTTGCTCCACCTGCGCCTTGGTTGCGGGGATGGAGACCGGCGGTTCGTCTGGTGAGGCACCGGGTGGGCGAAAGGTGACATATTTCTCGCCGGCCGCGATGGCTGTTTGCAGGCGACCGCGCAGGGTCTCCGCTTCGGCGGCGTTGAGGGGAACGGACGGGGGCGCGCCGGGGGGGCGCGGCGCGTCTGTGGCGGCGAACCAATTGACGGGGGTTCGGGCGACCCAGGGGAGGCTGCGCTTCTCCCACAGACCCAGGCCGATGACCCGGTCGGAATAGGCTGGTGTATCGACGAACACCTGCTCGACCTGCTCCAACAGTGTGGGATCATCGTCCGCTTCCAGCGCGACCCGCAGATGGCGGCGTGGGGCTGCCAGGATGGCGCGCTTGGTGGCGATGGACGCCGTCTGATGGCGTCGTACTTCGCTGAGCGCCCGATGCAGGACCGGCGCCAGGACGAGAAAGGTGCCACCGCTGAGAGAATACATGGTCCGCGCGTCGCTGTAGCGATTGAA
>CAIXEA010000202.1 GCA_903918315.1 uncultured Acetobacteraceae bacterium
ATCCCGCTCCTACCGTCATGGCCCGGCTTGTCCGGGCCAACGCTGCCAGCAGTGTGCCGCGACAGGTGGCCCGGACAAGCCGGGCCATGACGGCAAGAGCAGTGTTGGTGGCGCAGCGACGATGACCGTGGCGGTGGCGCGATGGTGGTGGTGGTTTAATTTAATGGTTTCTTTAGTTATTACACCATTATACATCCGATATTATACCTTTCTCGCACGCAGCCGATCGATGGTCGCGTTGATCAGGCGGGTGGGTTCGTCGGTTTCAAAGGCGCTGGCCAAAGAACGGATCCCAGCCTGGATGCCGTCGCTCACAGGCATCGACTCCCAGTCGCGAATCAGGGCCTTTTGCAGCCGGATGGCGCGCGGGCCCGACTCCACGATCGCGCCCACCCAGGCCTCCACCGCGGCGTCCAGGTCCGCGGCCGGCACCGTCTTTTCCACCAGGCCCCAGGACAGCGCTGTCGGCGCGTCAATCGCCTCACCCGTATAGAGCAGCACCTTGGTGCGGCCCCAGCCGATGAGTTGCGGCAGCAAGGCGGCTTCGACGACGGATGGAAGGCCGACCTTGACCTCCGGCATGCCGAACATCGCGGTATCAACGGCGACGCGCATATCGCAGGCGGCCATCGCCTCCAGCCCCGCGCCGAGGCACCAGCCGTTCACCCGCGCCACCACCGGCACGGGCAGGTCCCGCAGCACGTGGCACATCCGGTGGACCTGTGTGATGAAGGTCTTGGCCGTCACGGGGTTGAGGGCACCGAGCTCGAACAGGTTGGCGCCGCCCATGAACGCGCGCTCCCCCACCCCGGTGACGATCAGGGCGCGCAGATCCGGGTCTTCGCCGAGGCGCTGCACGGCTTCGATGAAGGCCGCGATGGTGGCGGCCCCCAGCCGGTTGGCCTTGCCGGGGTCGTTCACCGACACGGTCGCGACATGGCCATGGCGGCCGCGCGGGTCGATGCGGATGAGGATAGGGCTGGTTTCGGACATGGGACGCTCCTGCTGGGTGTGCTCCCTTATGCACAAGCCGCGCTTTAGGCAAAACAGACGCTTCCGCCCCATCGCGAGAGTTGCGACAATGGGCCGAATCACAAGGGCGTTCTGGCGCCCGGACCTTTGGATGCCCCGCGCCCCTCGCACACCGCAACCGCCGCGCCAACCGCCGCATCTGGGCCCATCCCGACCATCGGGGGAGGCCCCGATTCGGGCGCCGATAGGCCGCCGACCGGCGGGACGGGTGCCAGCGCCATCCCCGCCCAGGCCGCGGCGCCGGCGCTGGTTCACCTGGCTTCTGCGGTGGTGCTTCATCCTGTCGATCTGGGGGGCCCTGGTGCTGGCCGGGGTGGTGCTGTGGTTCGCCCGCGACCTGCCGCGCCCGGAATCCGCGCTCGACGCGGTGCGCAGACCCAGCCTGACCCTGCAGGATCGATCCGGCCAGATCTTCGCGACCTTCGGCGACGTGGTGGGCGATTCACTGCGCCTGACCGACATGCCCGCCGCCCTGCCCGCCGCCCTGGTCGCGGTGGAAGACCGCCGGTTCTGGCACCATTTCGGCATCGACCCCATCGGCCTCGTCCGGGCGGCCTATATCAACGCAACCAGCGGCCGGCTGCTGCAAGGGGGATCGACCATCACGCAGCAGGTGGCGAAGACGCTGTTTCTGACCAACGCCCGCACCCTGCGCCGCAAGGTGCAGGAGCTGCTGCTGACCATCTGGCTGGAGCGCAGCTTCAGCAAGAAGGAGATCCTCGAGATCTATCTGAACCGGGTCTATCTGGGATCCGGCGCCTGGGGCGTGGATGCCGCGTCGCGCATGTATTTCGGCGTGTCCGCCCGCAAGGCCAATCTGTGGCAATCGGCGATGCTGGCGGGACTGCCGCGGGCCCCCTCACGGATCAATCCGCGCACCAATCCCGCCGGGGCGATGCATCGGGCCAGGGAGGTTCTGGCGGCGATGGTCGATACCAACGCCATCACCGCCGCGCAGGCGCAGGAGGCGATTGCCCAGATGACGGTCGCACCGAACCAGACCGCCCCGGGCTGGTATGCCGACTGGGTGGCGGAACAGGCCTCTGTGCTGCTGCCGGAAAACGCCGACTTCACCCTGCGCACCACCCTGGATCGCGGGTTGCAGGACGCCGCGGAAGCCCGTCTGGCGGCTTTGCTCGACGGACCGGGCGCCGCCGCCGGGGTGACGCAGGGGGCTGTCATCGTCCTCGACCCCACGACCGGGGCCGTGCGCGCCATGGTCGGGGGCCGCGATTACCGGTCGAGCCCCTATAATCGCGCGGTGTTGTCCCGCCGTCAGCCTGGCTCCGCATTCAAGCCCTTCACCTGGCTGACGGCCCTGGAAGGCGGCTTGCGGCCCGACGACACCGTCCTGGATGCGCCGCTGAAAATCGGCTCCTGGAGCCCGTCGAACTTCGAGCGCCGCTTTCAGGGAGAAATCACCCTCGAAGAGGCCCTGGCGGAGTCCGTCAACACCGTGGCCGTGCGCCTGCTGCTCCAATACGGTGGCCCCAAGGCTGTGGCCGCCACGGCCGCGCGGCTGGGGATCGCGGACAAGCTGCCCAACGACGCCTCCCTCGCCCTCGGCACCGGGGAGGTCGGCTTGCTCGAGCTTACCGGCGCCTATGCCCCCTTCTTCAACGGCGGCAAACGCATCAGCCCCTATGCGATCGAGCAGGCACCGCACGCCGGGCCCGAGCCGGTGATGGAGCCGGAGCTGGCTTATATGATGGCCCGGATGATGGGGGCGGTGGTCACGCGGGGCACCGGCAAAGCCGCCGCCGTCGCGGGGCGATCGGTGGCGGGCAAGACCGGGACAACCTCGGATTTCCATGACGCCTGGTTCATCGGCTCGGTGGACGGCACGTTGATCGGGGTCTGGCTGGGCAATGACGACAACCGCCCGATGAAGGGCGTGGTGGGCGGCGGATTGCCCGCCCGCCTGTTCCACGACATCGCCGCCGTCATCCGGTAGACCAAGACCGGCGCAAGCGCCACAGCACGCTGATCAGCTCATTGACCACCAGGCTCGCCAACGCGGCACCCGCCGCCTCCGCCATGGACGCACCGGACAGGGCAGCAAAACCGAACAGGCCCCGTAACGCCGGGACCGTCAGAATAAGCATCAAGGCCGGCAGGGTGGTGGCCAGCACCCAGCCCAAAGCGCGATTGGGCCGCATGGCGCTTTTCCAGACCGGGCGATCGATCGACCGGTTCAGCATGACCAGGCTCAGATTCCCCAGCACCAAGGTCATGAATGCCATGGCGCGGGCCACCTCCGCCCCCTGCACATCGTGAATGCGGGCCAGGAACACGGCCATGGTCGCGGCGAGGACAATCCCGCCCTGCAACAGGCCTCGCGCCAGAAGCCATGCATCGAACAGCGGTGCGCGCGGGTCGCGCGGGGGCCGCGCCATGGCATGGGGTTCATCCGCCTCGGCCTCGAACACCACCGAAGACACCGGGTCGATGATCAGTTCCAGAAACACCACATGAATCGGTCCGAGCATCACCGGCCAGCCCAGCAGGACCGGCAGCAGCGACAGGCCGGCGATCGGGACATGCACGGCGAGGATGTAGCTGATCGCCTTGCGCAGGTTGTCGTCGATCCGCCGCCCGAGACGGACCGCGGTCACGAGGCTGGTGAAATTGTCGTCCAGCAGCACCAGCGACGCGGCCTCCCGCGCCACATCGGTGCCGCGCTTGCCCATGGCCACGCCGATATGGGCGGCTTTCAGCGACGGCGCGTCGTTCACGCCGTCACCGGTCATCGCGACGATCTCACCATTGGCGGCGAAGGCCTGCACGAGGCGGAGCTTCTGTTCCGGCATGATGCGGGCGAAAACGCTGACATGGCGGATGCAGGCGCGCAGTTCGGCATCGTCGAGCGCGGCCATCGCCTCCCCGGTCAAGGCGGTTTCGGCCGGAATGCCAGCCTGACGGGCGATGGCGCAGGCGGTCAGGGGATGGTCGCCCGTGATCATGGCCACGCGGATGCCGGCGCGGGCGCAGGCGGCGACGGCCTCCGGCACCCCAGGCCGGAGCGGGTCCGCCAGCCCCACCAGCCCCAGGAACCGGAAGTCGAAGTCATGCTGCGTCCGGGGCCATTGATCGCCGGCGAACGCTGCCTTGGCGACCGCGAGCACCCGCAGCCCCTGCCCGCCCAGCACCGCCATCTGGGCGCGAATCGCGGCGCTGGTCCGCGGCGGCAGATGGCAGAGATCGATGATCGCTTCCGGGGCCCCCTTGGCGGCGATGACATGGCTGTCACCGGCGCGCGCCGCCCAGACCTGCGACATCGCCAGCAGAGTGGGTTCCAGCGGGTAGCCATGCACCAGCGACCAATCGCGATGGATATGCTCCGTGCCCGCCAGCGCGCGTTGCCCCAGCGCATGGAAGGCCTGTTCCATCGGGTCGAAGGGATCGGGTCGGCTGGCGAGGATGGCGAATTCCACCAATGCGTGAAACGCCTCCGGCAGCGCGGTCGCATCGGCCGTCACCGGGTGGACCAGCCCATCCACCGACAGCATCGTCACCGTCATTCGGTTCAGCGTCAGGGTTCCGGTCTTGTCGGTGCACAGGACCGTCGCGGCGCCAAGCGCCTCGATCGCCTGGCTGCGCCGCGTCAGGACATGGCTTTTTGAAATGCGCCAGGCCCCGAGCGTGAGGAACACGGTCAGGACGAGCGGGAACTCCTCCGGCAGCATGGCCATCGCCAGCGTGATGCCGGCCAGCACCGCCTGCATCCAGGCCCCATGCAGCAGCCCATGGACGACGGTCAGACACAGGGCCGAACCGATGCCGGCGATGGCGAAGACACGCACGAGTTGACGGGTCTGGCGCTGCAAAGGCGTCGGCGCGGTCGCCACGCGGCTGAGCGAGGTGCCGATCCGGCCAATCTCCGTGCGCGGACCGGTCGCGGTGACCTCCGCCACGCCGCTGCCGCGCACCAGGAGCGTGCCGGACCAGACATGGGGATGATCCTCCCCACCTGGCTTCCCACCGGGCTCCCCATCGGGCTCCCCATCGGGCCGCGGATCGCGGGTTCGGCCGCTTGTCTTGCGAACCGGCACGGATTCGCCGGTCAGCAGGGCTTCGTCGGCCATCAGCCCGTCGCCCTCGCACAGCCGGGCATCGGCTGGGACGCGATCCCCCTCCGCCAGGACGATCAGATCGCCAACCACCAGATCGCGGGAGGCGATTCGCGACCGCCGCCCATCCCGGATCACCGTCGCCACGGGCATGGTGAGATCACGCAGCGCCGTCAGCGCCCGCTCGGTTCGGCCGTCCTGGACCGCGACCAGGGCCACGTTCAGCGCCGCGAACCCCAGCAGGATCAGCGCCTCCGCCCGGTCACCCAGGATCAGGTACACGCCACCCGCGGCAAGCAGAAGCTGCAACATCGGCTCCCGCAGGGCATCGAGGATGAAGCGCACCGGGCCGCGCGGCTGATCACGGGGCAATTCATTCGGCCCATCGCGTTGGAGCCGGGCCGCTGCTTCAGCGACGCTCAGCCCGACCCGTTTCCGCCGTGCCATGCCCGCCCCCTCCACCCAAGCCACCCCGGCGTTTCGACCGCGCGCGATCATCGCGGGTTCACAGGCGGGTGCCTGTGATCTGGATCAATGGCCGAAACGGTCTTATGCGCGCTGATTGGCGGGGAGCGCCACCGTTTCCTGCGGTGGCGGCCGCCGGCAGACGACCGCGCGCTATGCGACGGGCGGCAGCGAATAAAAGGCGGCGGCCGAACGATGGAACAGGGCGTGCTTCTCATCCGCAGAACAGCCCGCGGCGATGCGCTTGAACGCGTTCCACAGCACGGGGTAGGCGCACATGCCCTTATCGACCGGGAAATTGCTCTCGAACATGCAGCGGTCCGCGCCGAAGGCTTCGATCGCGGTTTCGAACCAGGGCTTCCAGTCGCTGGCCATCTCACCCGATGAGGGCGGCAGCACCTGGTGATGATAGCCGAAGCCGTTGACGTTCATGCCCAGCCCGCCAAGCTTGATGAACAGATTCGGCGCCCGTGCCAGTTCCTTGATGCTGGCTGACCACTGCGCGAAGACCTCGGACCGCTTGCCCGCATAGGGGCCGACACCCAAAGGCCCGCCCAGATGGTTCAGCACGATCTTCTGCGTGGTATGGGTGCGCAGCATGTCGATCAGGTCGCCGAGCTGGGGATGATACAGCCAGGCTTCGAAGGTCAGGCCAAGGCGTTCCAGCCGGGCCACGCCCCGGCGGAATCCGGCATCGCGATACAGGCCCTCCCGCGCGCCCGGCGGTGCTGTCGGCGCGATCCCGGCATCATAGGTGCCGCTGTGGCGGATGCCTTTGAAACGGCCGCCGCCGGCCACGATATGCGCTTCCAGCGGGGCATCGATCCCGTCTTCCAGCAGGCAGTCGGCGTGACCGATGATGCCGGGGCAGGCGCGGAAGGCGCCGTATTTGCCGGTTTCGCTCTCGGCTGCCATCGCCGCGACGAAGGCGGTTTCACCGACCGGGCGCAACGCCTCCGGCCCATCCTTGTGATAGGCGGAGCCGCATTGAATGAACACGGTCGACAGGACGTTGTGGCCGGTGGTGACATCGGCCACCAGATCATTCAGCAGATACCGGTCCGGCCTGGCCTTCCACAGATGGTGATGCGGATCGATGATCGGCTGCGCGGGGTCCAGACAGTCTTCGCGCAGTTTACCGAGCCAGTCCGGCCGCACCCGTGGGTGGTGGAACGGGCGGCGTTCGCTTGTCGTCGTCATGGTGTTTCCTCGGATGGCACGCGGTGTGGCAGGCAGTGCCCGCATCCAGCCACGGGTTCGCGGCTGGCGCAACGTGGCCGCGATCAGGCCCCCGCCGCCATGCGGTCGGGTCCCCGCCGCCATGCGATCAAGCAGCCGCCGCCATGCGGTCGGGCCCGGGGAAACCGCCCTCGCCCAGCAAGGACGCGGCATGCAGCGATTCGTGGAAATGCGCCCTGGCATAGCTGATCCCAGCGGCCGAACGGGCCTGCCAAAGCGCGTCGTCGCGCAGCAGCGCGCAGACCGCGGCCGCGAATCCCACGGCCTCCGTCTCAATGGCCGCCACGCGGTCCAGGCCGGGCAGCCCCTGCGCGCCGGTTGGGGTGGTCACCAGCGGCGTGCCCTCCACCAGCGCCTCCACGGTCTTGAGTTTGACCCCCGCGCCGTACCGCAACGGCACGACCGCGACCGCCGCGCGGGCGTAACGCTGGGACAGCGTATCGCTGCTGACCGCCCCGGTCAGGGTGATGCCATCACCGGCCAGAGCGCGCACCCGCGGTCCGGGGGAGGAACCGATCAGCGTGAGGGAAGCCTCGGGCACCTCGGCGCGGATCAGCGGCCAGACCTCCGCCACGAACCAGAGGGCCGCGTCCTCATTGGGTGGGTGCACGAACCCGGCGACGAAAATCACCGCCGGTCGCGCGGGCGGCACGCGCGGGGCGGCAAAGCGGGAAAATCCATAGGGAACGATGGAGCGGACCCGCGCCGCCGGCTCCAGCATCGAGGCGATCGAAGCCTCCTCATCCGAGAGATAGAGCGACACGTTCGACGCCCGCCAGAGCGCCCGCTCCCGCCGTTCCATGTCATCGGCATCGCGCAGCAGGCGCTTGTCAGCATGGATTTCGCCCTGATACGCCAGGCGGCGGAAATGGAGGTCGTGGCCGAAATAGATCACCCTTGCCCGGCTATGCCGGCGCACCACGGGCAGGCAGGCCTCCGCGACCAGGGGGCGGCACAGCACGATGTGATCCACCTCGGCGCCATGGCTGGCGAACCAGTCGGCGAACGACGGATGGCAAGGGCCGTGGAACACCTCCACCCCCATATCCTGAAGCGCTTCGGTATAGCCGGCATTGTAAATCAGATCGTGCGGCCAGAACTTCACCACCAGCCCGGCCCCGAGGAAGGCGCGCAGGCAGCACAACACCGCGCGGGACCCGGCGTCGCGATCCGGCTCCGGCGTGCGGTGATCGACCACCAGCACGATCTGGCGGCCATGGGCGCGGTCGCGGGCCCGCATCACGTGGGTGCCGACGGGATAATGGCTCTGTTCCAGCACCGCCCGCCAGCGTTCCGTGAAGACCTTGTGGTTCACCAGCTGCTGGGCCTTAATCCCGCTGGTGACGTCGCGGCCATGCGAAACGCCTTCGAAATGCACCACATATGAGCGTGGCTGATAGATCGTCTTCAGCCCCTGGGCCCGCAACCGGAAACACAGGTCGGTGTCTTCGTAATAGGCCGGGGTGTAGCAGGTATCGAACCCGCCCATTCCCAGGAACACCAGCCGGTTGACCAGCAATGACGCGCCGGAGCTGTAATCAACCGCCCGCAAATATTGAAAGGCGGGGCTGGCGGGGTCCTCCAGCCGACCGAAATTCCAGCCCGTGCCATCGGCCCAGATGACGGACCCGGCTTCCTGCAACCGCCCGTCAGGATACAACAGCATGGAGCCCACCGCGCCGACATCGTCGCGGGTCCGGATGGGGATCAGCATGGTATCGAGCCATCCCGGTAACACCTGCGTGTCATTGTTCAGGAACAGCAGATATTGCCCCCGCGCCCCGCGGGCGGCGACATTGCAGGCCCCGATGAACCCCAGATTGACGCTGTTTCGTAACAGCCGAATCCCCTGAACCTCCGCCAGCAACGCGGCGTCCTCCGCCGGGCCCGCATCATCGACGACGATGACTTCAATCGGTGCTTCCGGCCGCCACGCCGCGATCGAGGCCAGGCAACGGAGGGAGTAGTCAACATGCCCATGGGTTGGGATGATGATCGAGACCACCGGGCTGTCCGCCCGCGGCACATCGATGTCGCCCGGCGAAACGACGCCGATGAGCGCGGGCGCCGAGGCCGGGGGCACGGCGCGGCGCAGGCGGCGCGCCCGCAGCCAGAACCCGAACTGAATGTGCAACTGGCGCGTCACCGTCCACCAGAGGATCAGCCACAGCTTATGGCGCCAGCGCGCCAGACGGGCCCGACCGAAACCGGGCAACGAAAAGGATGGCATGGGCAGGGTCCGACTCATCGGGGCCTCCTCGAAGGGACGGCCCATCCTGGCGACACGAAGTTAAAAGACTCTTAACAGACCGGAAAAAACCAGCCGATCGGCATAAAAAACGGGGGGCCGTTGCCCCCCGTTCCTGATCGGCCCAATCGCGTCAGCGGGCCTGGAAGTTCGGCAGGCGGCGTTCGGCCATGGCCTTGGTGCCCTCCCGGAAGTCTTCGGTCTTACGCAGCCAATCCTGTTCCTCATACTCACGCTCGGTGGCGCGGGCGACGGCTTCGGCCAGGCCGCGGCGCAGGGTTTCCCGCGTCGCCACGATCGCCAGCGGCGCGGACTGGGCGATCTCGGTCGCCAACTCCAACGCCTTGGCGCGCACCTGCTCCTGCGGCACGCAATAATCGGCCAGACCGATGCGCAGCGCGTCCTCACCGGTGATGCGCCGGCCAGTATACATCATCAGCGTCGCCTGCTGTTCGCCAATCAGGCGCGGCAGGGTGGCCGTCAGGCCGAAGCCGGGATGGAAGCCCAGCCGGGTGAAGTTGGTGGAAAAACGCGCCTCCGGGCAGGTCACGCGGAAATCGGCCATGACCGCCAACCCCACGCCCGCACCCACCGCGGACCCGTGCACCGCCGCAACGATCGGCTTGCCGGTCTTCCAAAGCCGCTGCGCCTCTTTGTAAAGATGCCGGCCGCGCTTGGATTCCAGCATCGTGCCATCAGCGGCGCGGTTGGAGAAATCGGCGCCGGCGCAGAAATGCTTACCCTCGGCACAGAGCATGATCGCGCGCACACCCGGTGTGCGGTCGATGACATCCAACGCATCGGCGATCTCGCCAACCATGTCGGTGTTGATGAAATTGTTGGGGCCGCGGCGGACCTCGATGATGGACACAATGCCCTGATCTTCGACGGCGATATGTTCGTAGGGTTGGTGCGACATGGGGTTTCCTGTGTTGCGGTTCCTCGCTGCACCCACCTTATGGGCAGAGCACGGCGCGGACAATGTCCGGTGCGAGCGGGGGAAGGAAGACGAGGGGCTCTGCCCCCTCGACCCCCGCCAAAGGCACGCCTTTGGAATCCAATTATTTGTTTGGGATTGGGAAGGGGGCTGACCGGGACCTGGCAGGGTCCGTGTAAGCCCCCTTCCCAATCCCAAACCAGTAGCGGGTTCTAAGGGCGTGCCCTTAGCGGGGTCCAGGGGCAGCGCCCCTGGCCTTACTTCCTTCTCCCGCCCGCACCGTGACCGATCAATGCGCGATGAGCGGGCAGCCGGCGGTGGCCATATCTGGAAAGGCGGAGGCGCCGGGAATGCGCTCCAGCACGTCGTAAAGGTCCCATTCGCTCTTGGAGGCTGCCGGCGCCTTGGCCTGCACCAGCAGCATGTCATGCACCATCAGCCCATCCGGGCGCAGCACGCCCCCCCGCGCGAACATGTCATTGATCGGCGTGGCGCGCATTTTCGCCGCCACCTGATCCGGGTCCTTCGAGCCGATGGCCTGCACCGCCTTCAGGTAATGCAGCACCCCGGAATAGACCCCGGCCTGGGTCATGCTGGGCATCTTGCCATTGGCCTTGAAGAAGCGCTGCGACCAGGCCCGGGTCTGCTCGTCCAGGTCCCAGTAGAAGGAGGTCGTCAGCACCAGGCCCTGAGCCTGCTGCAGGCCGATGGCGTGGATATCGTTGATGAAGCCCAGAAACGCCGCCAGCTTCTGCTTGCCGCGCCCGATCCCGAACGAGGCCGCCTGCTTCACGCAGCTGATATTGTCGGGCGGGCCCGCGGCGATGGCGATCACATCCGCGCCGGAGGCCTGCGCGGCCAGCAGATAGCTGCTCATGTCCGGTGTGTTGAACGGGAACACCGAATGCCCCAGCACCTGCCCACCCCGGGCATTGATCAGCGCGGTGCCCACCTTTTCCAGAGAATGGCCGAAGGCGTAATCGGGGGTGATGAAGTAGAAGGTCTTCGCGCCCCGGTTCAGCAGCGTCGCCGCCGAGCCATTGGCCAGGCCCGTGCTGTCGAAGGTCCATTGCATCGAATAGGGGGAGCAGAGCTTGCCGGTGAAATCATCCGCCCCGGTGCCGGAGGTGATCATCAGCTTCTTCTTCAGCCGCGACACCCCCTGCACCGCCAGCCCGACGGCGGAGAACGGCACGTCGGCGATCAGATCGACGGCCTGGGTATCGTACCACGCCCCCGCGATGCCCGACCCGATATCCGGCTTCATCTGATGATCCGCGGAAATCAGCTCGATCGGCTGACCCAGCGCGGTGCCGCCGGCATCCGCGACCGCGAGTTGCGCGGCGGCGAGTGAGCCCGGCCCGCTCATGTCGGCGGAGGCATGCGTCATATCGGTGAGGACGCCAATTTTGACGGCCGTATTGGCAGCCTGGCCGCGATGGCTGGCCCCGGCGAAAGCGGCCGCGGCCGCCCCGGCCAGAAGATGTCTACGCTGCATGGGGGACTCCCCCGATATCTTGGTTGGCGCCGTCTTACCACGGCGGCGAAGGTGCACGACACCCCACCCGCCACCTTCCAGCCGCCTCCTTCCACCGGGCGCCCGGCCCCCCTAATCTCCGCCGCCCCATCCGCAAAGGCGCGTCCGCATGAGCAGCCATCCCCTGCACAGCTTCTTCTGGCCCGAATCCATCGCGGTCCTGGGTGCCTCCCCCGATCTGCATCGCATCCGCGGGCGGCTGCTGCACCAGCTGCGGGAGAACGGTTTTCCCGGCCGCATCCTGCCCATCAACCCCAGCTACACCGACATCGGCGGCCTGCCCTGCTTCGCGTCCATTGGCGCGGTGGGCGGGCCGATCGATCTGGCGCTGATCGCGATCCCGGCGGTGGGGGTGGTGGCGGCGGTGGAGGAATGCGCGCGGACCGGGGTGAAGAACACGCTGATCATCGCCTCGGGCTTCGCCGAAGAGGGTGGTTCGGCCGGCTCGATGCAGGACGATTTGATCTCGATCACGAAACAATATGGCATCCGCGCCTGCGGCCCGAATTGTGAGGGCTATTTCAACGCGCTCGGACAAGTCGCCACCACCTTCAGCCCGACGGTGGAAACCCGGCCGGACCCTGACGCCGTCCTGGTGTCAGGGCGGCGCATCGGGGTCATCGCGCAATCCGGCGGCATCGGATTCGCGTTGTTCAATCGCGGCAAGGCGGCTGGCCTGGGCTTCAGCTATGTCATTTCGACAGGCAACGAAGCAGACCTGGGGATGGCGGAATTCCTGGATTATATGATTGAGGATGAACACACCCAGGCGGTGATGCTGTTCTGTGAGGCGGTGCGCAACGGCCCGGGTTTCGTCGCCGCTCTGGACAAGGCCCGCCGCCTCGGTAAGCCCGTCATCGCCATCAAAGTGGGCCAATCCGACGCCGGCACCCGCGCCACCGCGTCCCATACCGCGTCGTTGTCGGGATCACACGCGGCCTATCGCGCCATCTTTGAGCGCTACGGCGTGATCGAGGCCGAAGACGCCGACGAAGCCATCGCCATCGCCGGGGTGATCCTGACCTGCCCGCCGCCCAAGGGCCGCCGGGTCGGGATCGTCACGGTTTCGGGCGGCGGGGGTGCCTGGATGGCGGACACGCTGACCCAGCACGGGCTGATCGTGCCCCGTTTGTCGGCCGAGACCCAGGCCAGCCTGCGGCCGTTGATGCCGTCCTATGGCGCCGCCGCCAATCCGGTCGATGTCACCGCCCAAGGCACGCAGACCGGCCCGGCGATGATGACGGTGATGGAGCATCTGGCCGAAAGCGATGAGATCGACATGCTGGTTCTGGTGACCTCGCTGGCCAGCACCACGCGCGCGTCGCTGGATGCGGACCGGATCCAGGCGGTGGCGGCGCGGTGCGGCAAACCGATGACGGTCTGGACCTATACGCTGCCCTCCGCCTTCGGACGCGCGGCGGCGGCGGGATGCGGGCTGTTCGTGCACAGCGATCTGCGCGGCTGCGGCCTGGCCCTGGCCAGGCTGGCCGGCTACGCCGACGCTCTGACCCGGCCCTTACCGGATCCGTTCGAGGCCGTGAGCGGCGCGCTCTATCCCGGCCTGCCGCGCATCGTGCCGGAATATCTGGCCAAACAGGTGCTCGCCGCCTGGCTGCCGGAGTCACGCGAGCGGCTGGTGACCTCGGCCGAGGCAGCCGCCGATGCCGCGGCCATCCTGGGTTTCCCCGTCGCATTGAAGGTCCAGTCCCCCGATCTGCCGCACAAGACGGAGGCCGGGGGCGTGCGCCTGAACCTGACCGATCGCACCGCCGTCGCCCTGGCCTATGAGGCCATGCTGGAAGCGGTGGCGCGGCACCGGCCGGATGCGGGCATCGATGGCGTGCTGGTCCAGAGGATGGCGCCCAAGGGCCATGAACTCATCATCGGCATGGAAAACGACCCCACCTTCGGCCCCATCATCATGGTGGGCCTCGGCGGGGTGGCGGTGGAGCTGTTCGCCGATGTCGTGCATGCCCCCGCGCCAATTGATGAGCCGGGGGCGGAGCGGATGATCCGGGCCTTGACGTCGTCGCGGCTGCTGACGGGGTTTCGCGGCGCGCAACCCATCGATCTGGCCCCGGTGGCACGGCTGATCGCGTCCCTGTCGCGGGCCGCGCTCACGGTGCGCGATCAGGTGGCCTCGTTCGAATTGAACCCGGTCATCGTCCACGCGGATGGGTCCGGGCTGACGGTGGCGGACGCGTTGCTGACCCTGCACGCGTGAGAACAGCCCTCCCATGCGGCGGCGGGCCTGGGCTTGTCCGGCCGCATCGTGGCACATCGTCGTGCAACGCCCAACGCGGCCGCAACCGGCCAGGAAACAGTGTCCGAACCCTTCCCCACCCTGCCGCCGCAGCGGAGCCTGTTCCGCACCGTGGTGCCGCCCATCATCCTGCCGGTGTTCCTCGCCGCCGCCGACGGGACCGTGGTCGCGACGGCGCTGCCGGCCATCGCCGCCTCCCTGGGTGAGGTCGAGAAACTATCCTGGATCGTCGTCGCCAATCTGATCGCGAGCACCGTCGCCGCCCCCGCCTACGGCCGCCTGGCCGACATATTCGGTCGGCGGCGGATGATGGTGATCGCGCTCTGCGTGTTCATGACGGCCTCGGTCCTCTGCGCGCTGGCGCCGACATTGCCATTGCTGCTGGCGGCGCGGGTGCTGCAAGGCCTGGGCGGCGGCGGGCTGATGACCCTGGCGCAGGCTTTGCTGGGGGAGCTGGTGCCGCCGAAAGAGCGCGGGTCCTACCAGGGCTACCTATCGGCCAATATCGTCGCCGGCACCACCATCGGCCCCGTGGCGGGCGGGTTCATCACCCAGATGTGGGGCTGGCACGCGGTGTTCCTGGCCTATGTGCCGCTGGGGCTGACCGCCATCGCGCTGATCATGCGGCTGCCCAAAAGCGCCCCCGGGGGCGGGCGCGCCGGGTTCGACCTGCCGGGCATGGCGCTGCTGACCCTGTTCATCCTGCCCTTGCTGCTGGCGGTGTCGCAGTTGCAACGGCTCAACCCGGATATTCTGCCGCGCCTCGGCCTGCTGCTGGCGCTGGCCGGGCTGGGGCTTGCCGCGCTGCTCTGGCAGCAGAAACGGGCCTGGTCCCCGCTGCTGGCGCTGCCTTTGATGAAGATCCCGGCCTTCTGGCGGGCGAATGTGATGGCGGCCTGCTCGGGCGCGTCGCTGACGGCGATGATGACGTTCCTGCCGATCTATTTTCAGGTGGTCGCTGGGGCCTCGTCGGGGGAGGCCGGGCTCCTGCTCATCCCGC
>CAIXEA010000203.1 GCA_903918315.1 uncultured Acetobacteraceae bacterium
AGCCGCTTTGTGCCGGGCCATGGCCCGGCACAAAGCACGAACGAAGCGGACAGATCATGAGCTACATAAACCGGACAGATTGATTAGCTAGCGACAGCAAGGGGGTGGCGCGCCCGGCGGTTCGGCGCGACACTCGCCCGTCCAGGAAGAGAACAACCGCGATGTCGGAAACCACGAGCGTCCCGGATCGGGCGTTGATCACAGCCTCGGCTATGCTGGCGATGCTGATGCAGACCCTGGATTCCACCATCGCCAATGTGGCGCTGCCTTATATGCAAGGCAGCATGTCGGCCTCCCGCGATGAGGTCACCTGGGTTCTGACCTCCTACGTCATTGCCGCCGCCATCATGACCGCGCCCGTCGGCTGGATGGCGGTGCGGTTCGGTCGGCGGCGGCTGTTCATTGGCTGTATCGCGGGGTTCACGGTCACTTCGATGATGTGCGGCGCCGCGCAGACGCTGAATCAGCTGGTGGTGTTTCGTCTGATGCAGGGCATGTGCGGTGCCGCGCTCGCGCCTTTGTCGCAGGCGACCATGCTCGATATTTACCCGTTTTCCCGCCGGGCGCAGGCGATGGCAATCTTTTCCATGGGCGTGACCATGGGACCGATCATGGGGCCGACATTGGGCGGGTACCTGACGGATTTATACAGTTGGCGCTGGGTGTTTTACGTGAACCTACCGTTCGGCATCCTGGCGATGACCGGGCTGGCGCTGTTCATGCCGGCGTCCCCCGCGAAGCCGGAGCTGAAATTCAGCTGGTACGGATTCGCCATGCTGGCGCTCGGCGCAGGCGCCTTACAGATCATGCTCGACCGCGGGCAGGAACTGGACTGGTTTTCGTCCCAGGAAATCTGGATCGAGGCGACTTTGGCCGGTCTGGGCTTCTATCTGTTCATCGTGCATATGTTCACTGCGGACAAGCCGTTCCTGTCACCGGGCCTGTTCAAGGATCGTAATTTCACCTCTGGCATGGTGATGGTGTTCTGCGTGTCGTCGGTCATGTTGTCGACGGCGGCCTTGCTGGCGCCTTACCTGCAAAATTTGGCAGGATACCCGGTCTATGACGCGGGCCTCGCGCTGGCACCCAGGGGGCTCGGGACGATGGTTTCGATGTTCGTGGCCAGCCGGTTGGGCATGAAGGTCGATCAGCGCAAGATCATGGCCGTGGGGCTGCTGACGCTCGGTTGGGCGATGTATGAAATGAGCAACTGGACTCCTGACGTCACCCAGGCCGAGATGATGCTGGCGCTGGTGCTGCAGGGCTTTTCAATCGGGCTGGTGTTCAACCCGATGTCGGTGATGGCTTACACTACCCTGTCCCCGACCCTGCGCGGGGAGGGCACGGCCCTGCAATCGCTGTCGCGCAATATTGGTGCCGCGATTGGGATTTCGGTGACATCAACCACGCTCACCCGGGGCATTCAGGTGACGCACGCGGATCTGGTGGCGGGGATCACCCCGTTCGATCGGGCATTGCAGGCGGGGGACGCCGCGGGCCGGGTGCTGGACCCCACGACACGGCATGGGGCGGCGATGTTGGATTCCATGATCAACCACCAGGCGCAGATCATCGCGTTCAATAATGATTTCCGCATGATGACGCTGACGATCGTGCCGCCGCTGCTGTTGCTGTTCCTGATGCGGCGGCATGCGCGGGGGTAGCGCCGTTGGACGCGCCACTGCTACGGTGTGAGCGTCTACGTCTGAAGACAGACACGCTCCCGGGGCGTTTGACGTGCAATTTCACCGGATTGCTGATCGTTGCGCGATTCAGCCTAAACCGGTAAAGCTCTAAAGGCAGAATACGCCGGCCGCGATGCCATACAAATCCATCAGGATCGCGGTCCCGCGCACCGCCCATAGGTAGGTCCCGCCCAATACCAGCACGCTCACCCCGCCCCAGATACACAGCCGGGGTGTCATGCCGGACAGCCGGACCGTTGATCCGCCCTTCTCACCCAACCCGTCACTCCGCCGCCGCGACCAACATCCGCGCCACCGGCCGCTCTTTGATCGGCCAGTTGAACGCCGCCGCTATCAGTCCGAGGCCGGAAGATATCCACCACATCGCATCGTAAGAATGCGTCGCGTCATACAGAATCCCCGCCATGTACAGCCCCAGGAACGACCCCAACTGGTGCGAAAGGAACACGAAGCCGAACAGCATCGACATCCAGCCCGTGCCGAAGAACGTCGCCACCATCGATGAGGTTAGCGGAATGGTTGACAGCCAGAACAGGCCGAGCGTCGCCGAAATCCCGATCACCGTGACCGGCGTCACCGGCATGAAGACAATGGCGGCGAACAGCACGGCGCGGGCGAAGTAGATGAAGCTCAGCCCCATCCGCTTCTGCATATATTTGCCGGACTTCCCGGCCAGCCAGGTCCCGATGATGTTCGCGATCCCCACCGACATCAGCGCCCAGACGGCGACCCAGGCGGGTAGGCCCTTGTCCTGCACGTAAGCGGGGAGATGGACGGAATAGAATGATACGTGGAACCCGCACACGAAGAAGCCAGTGGTCAATAGCCAGAAGCTGGGGAGGGAAAATGCCTCCCGAAAGGCATCGGGCAGGGTCTGGGTGCGCACCACGCCATCAGCGCTGACGGGCTTGCCGCGCAGCACCACCGCCATCGGCACCATCGCGGTGCCGGTGATGGCCAGGGCGATCAGGCTGGTTTTCCAGCCCAGCGCCTCAATCAGCAGATGCGCATAGGGGAAGGCGAGGAAGCCGCCGATCCCGGCGGACATCCCGAGGGAGGCGATGGCGGCGGTGCGCCTCTCCGCCGGCACCGCGCGGCTGACCGCGCCCACCAAAGCAGTGATGCCGGTGCCGCTGACGCCGAGGCCCAGCAACACGCCGCTCACCATCAGTCCCGTGCTGCTCTGTGCCATGCCCATGACGACAAGGCCCGCTAGGGTGCAGAGCGCGGCGGAGGCGATCACCCGCCCGGCGCCATACCGATCCGCGATTGCGCCCGACAAGGCAGCGCCCAGGCCCCAGACGAGATTGGCAAGACCCATGGCGTTGGAAAACGGCTCCCGTCCGATGCCGAGGTCCTGCGTGACCGGGCGCAGATAGAGGCCCATGACCTGACGCAGCCCCATCGCCATGCCGACGATACAGCCGGCTGCCAGCAGAATCAGCCAGACTGGCCGCGGTTTGGTTGGGTTCATGATCGGGACTCCCGGATGTTGACGGGTTGGACCCGTGGGTGAATAATAAGGGCATATGAGTGTAAATCAACCAACCTCTCCAGGGCTTCCACCGCTGGAACCACGGATGCCGAACGACGTGGCCGAGGACCCTGTTGTGGCGGCCGTTCCTCTGCCCACCCGCCATTTGAACCCACGCGTTCGTTCCAACCCCGTCAGCCAAGGCGTGGGTGTGGACCTGTTTCAGCAGGGCCGTACAGCCAGCCTTCCCCCAGCGACCGTCGCATCCCCCTGCAATTGCCACGCACTGCGCCAAGCTGTGCGCCGCGTGACGCAGTTGTACGACCATGCGCTCGCCCCCACCGGCCTGCGGGTCACCCAATTCTCTCTGCTGGCGCATCTCCGCGACTCCGGACCGATCACCCTGAAGGCCCTGGCGGGATTGCTGGTGATGGACCGCGCGACCATCGGCCATAATCTGCGTCCGCTGGAAGCGCAGGGCCTGATCGCCCTGACCGTTGGCCCCGACCGCCGCAGCCGACTCGTGCAACTGACGGAGGACGGTATGGCCCGCCTGCGCGCGGCCCGCCCCCTTTGGAAACAGGCGCAGACCCGGTTCGAAACCGCCTATGGTACCGAAGCGTCCTCAGCCCTGCGGGAGACCATGGTCAACATCGCCCATACCGATTTCGGGGTGCCCGCCTGATCTTCCCGTTGCACGTCCGGCGTGAAGCAAGTACGCAGGCAGGGACCGCTGGGATACCGGAGCAAGCATGGATCAGTCCCTCGCCGACAGGCTGACGGCATGGCGCCGCCATCTGCACGCCAATCCCGAACTGACCTTGCAGGAGGCAAACACATCATTGTTCGTGCAGGAGAAACTGCGCGAACTGGGCGTGCCCTTCGTCGCCGGCGTCGGCGGGCATGGTGTGGTCGCGACCATCGCACGTGGGTCGTCGAACCGCAGTGTCGGGCTGCGCGCCGATATGGACGCGCTCCCCATCCTGGAAACCTCGGGCGCGCTGCATAGCTCGCGCAATCCCGGGGTGATGCATGCCTGCGGCCATGACGGTCACACTACCTCGCTGCTAGGCGCGGCCGCGCTGCTGAGCCAGGATCCCAACTGGTCCGGCACGGTGCAACTGGTCTTCCAGCCGGCCGAAGAAGGCGGCGGCGGCGCCAAGAGCATGATCGCCGACGGCTTGTTCGAGCGTTTTCCGATGGAGCGCATTTTCGGCTACCATAATTGGCCCGGTCTCGATGCCGGCGCCGTGGCGGTGCATAACGGCCCGGTCATGGCCGCCGGCAACAGGCTGATCTTCACGATTACCGGCCACGGTGGCCACGCCGCGCTGCCGCATCTGACCCGCGACCCGATGATCGCGGCGGCGCATCTGACTCTGGCGCTGCAATCCATCGTCTCACGCAATGTCGATCCGCTCGACAGTGCTGTCATCACCATCGGCATCATCCAGGCCGGCACCGCCGCCAATCAGGTGCCCGGCGAAGTGCAGATGCGCGGCACCATGCGCACCCTGAGTGATGGCGTCCGCGATGCCGTCGAAGCGGCCATCCACCGTGTCGCCGCCGGGGTCGCGTTGACCTGCCAGGTCGAGATCGACGTCCAGATCCCCCGCGGCAATCCCGTGACCCTGAACACCCCGGCCGAACGTGAGATCGCTGCTGAAGCGGTCCTCGAAGCCGGCCTGCCGCTCCGTCGCGATATGCTGCCCGCCATGACCGGGGAGGATTTCGCCTGGTATCTCCACCGCCGCCCCGGCGCCTTCGTCTGGATCGGTAATGGTTCCGCCGCCGGCGGGCAGGAATTGCATAACGCCAACTACGATTTCAACGACGACATCCTGCCGGCCGCTTCGGGCTTCCTGGCCGGGGTGGCGAAGCGCGCCTTGCGCGACTGAGCCCGCGCGGGGATAGCTGCCCCGCGCCATTCCCCCCTTGCAAACGCGGACCCGGACTAACACCATCGGTGGTGCGAAAGGAGAGCCAATCATGGCGCATGGAACGGTATTCATCGACGGCGAGTCCGGCACGACCGGCCTGGGGATCCGAGAGCGGCTGCTTGCCATTCCCGAAGTCACGCTGAAGAGCCTGCCGTCCGAGCGACGCCGTGATCCGGCCGCGCGCCGTGACCTCATGGCCGAAGTGGATTTGGTGGTGCTCTGTCTGCCTGATGACGCGGCCAAGGAGTCTTCCGCCATGGCGGCCAGCCTCGGCAATGCCGCGCCCAAGGTGCTGGACGCCAGCACTGCGCACCGGGTCGATCCGGACTGGGTCTATGGCTTCGCGGAGATGATGCCCGGCCAGGCTGAGCGTATCGCCGCGGCCAACAATGTCGCCAATCCCGGCTGCTACCCGACCGGTGGCATCGGCCTGATCCGGCCGCTGGTCGATGCGGGCGTTCTGCCGCTCGATTACCCCGTCACCATCAATGCCGTGTCCGGCTATTCCGGCGGCGGCAAGGCGATGATCCAGGATCACGAAAGCACCGGCGGCCCGGCCTTCGAACTCTATGGCCTGAAGCTGGAGCATAAGCATGTGCCGGAAACCCAGCTTTATGGCGGGCTGACCCGTCGACCGATCTTCGTACCGTCCGTGGGGCATTTTCGGCAGGGAATGCTGGTGTCGATTCCGCTGCACCTTGATACGCTCAACGGCAAGCCGACGGGTGCGGATCTGCGGGCCATTCTGGAAGGGCGCTACGCCGGATCCCGTCTGGTCAAGGTCATGCCGCCGCAAGCCGATGGCAAGTTGGAGCCGGAGGCGCTGAACAACACCGACCTGTTGGAGCTTTATGTCCATGCCAATGAGACCCACCGCCAAGCCATCCTGGTCGCGCGGCTGGATAACCTCGGCAAGGGCGCGTCCGGCGCGGCGGTGCAGAATATCGGCCTGATGCTGGGGCTTGGGGCATGACCGACCTGCCTTATGGCGGGTTCGGCCCGATTTTCGAATATGAGGGCATCATCCCCAAGATTGCCCCCGATGCCTTCATCGCCCCCACCGCGGCGGTGATTGGCGACGTCGAGGTCGGGTCCGAAACCGGCATCTGGTTTCACTGCCTGGTGCGTGGCGACATGGGCATCATCCGCATTGGCGCGCGCACCAATATCCAGGACGGTACCGTGATCCATGTCGATTCTGGCGGCATGGACACCCATATCGGCGACGACGTGACCGTGGGCCACAACGCGGTAATCCACGCCTGCACCCTGAAAAACCGCGCCTTCGTCGGCATCAGCGCGACGGTGCTGGATGGCGCGGTGATCGAAGAAGGCGGCATGCTCGGCGCCGGTGGCCTGCTGACGCCAGGCAAGGTGATTGGCCCCAACGAGCTATGGACCGGTTCACCGGCGAAATTGCGCCGCGTGATGGATGCTGACGAGCAGGAAAAATTCGCCCGCAATGCAAGGGTTTACCGTGATTTGGCGGTGCGATTCCGGACGCGGTTTCGGTCGGTGGAATAGGTCGGGTTTGTGCGGTGGGATGTTTTTTTGACACTGATAAAAACCGATTAACACCGACAAAAATCGACGGTCCGCCGATGAGGGGCTCAGGCGGCTATCCGTTTTATTTCCAGCCGTGATTTGCCGAAATTTATGAGCATGCATAGCCGTTTATTGGTGGTTCTGAGGTAATTCAGGTATTGGGCTTGGTGTTCGGGGCCGAGGGCTTTGGCGGTTTTCAATTCGACAATAATCTGATCTTCGATCAGGAAATCGGCGACGAATTCGCCGATAATAATGTCATCATACGGCACACCCATCTTACGCTGCGCCATCACGGCCAATTCCGCCTCGCGTATCTCATGCGCCAGCGCATTGCCGTTAACCTTTTCCGGAAACCCCACGCCCAGCGTATCGGTCACCCTGAACGCGCAGCCGATGATACGCGCGGTCACACCGTTCAATCGATTCTTATCCGTGTTCATCCGTGGTAAAAAAATAGGCGGGTCCAAACGCAAGAACTGCGCCCAGACCCGCCCTTCCTCACCACAAACCGTAAGGCAACCGTTAACGCCCGATAATCCGCCGCGCGATCGCCATCCGGTGCACTTCCGACGGGCCTTCATAGACCCGCATGGTGCGGACCTTCTGCGCCATCAATTGCAGGGGCAGCTCTTTTGCCACGCCCATCGCACCGAAAGACTGTTGCGCATGATCCACGATCTCCGTCGCCATTTCGGTGCCGTAGAGTTTGATCATCGACGCCTCGGTGCGCACGTCCTTGCCAGCGTCGGCTTTCGCCGCGGCATCGTAGACCATCAGCCGGCAGGCATGGATCTTGGTCGCCGCATCAGCAATCCACCACTGAATCGCCTGCCGATCGGCCAAGCGTTGCCCGAAGGTGACGCGCTGCTTGGTGTGATCGACCATCATATCCAACGCGCGGCGGGACATGCCGATGCACCAGGCGCCCATCTGCAGGCGGCGCACCGTCAGGCGCAATTGCATCGGGGCGTAACCCTTGCCTTCCACGCCGAGGATCTGGGTGGCGGGGATGCGACAATCCTCGAACACCAGTTCGTAGGTGCGTTGGCCGCCGATCATGGGGATTTCGCGCTCGATGATGAAGCCTTTGGTACCGCGTTCGACGATGAAGGCGGTGACGCCGTCGGCGCGCTTGCCTTCGCCAGTGCGGGCCATGACGATGACGAAATCGGCTTTCGGCACCCGGCTGACCCAGATCTTGCGGCCGTTGATGACCCAGTCGTTGCCATCCTTCACCGCGCGGGTGGTCATCCCGGCGGGGTCGCCGCCGGCCCCGGGCTCGGAAATGGCGATGGCGGAATGCGCTTCACCGCGGGCATAGGGGTCGAGGTATTTCTTCTTCTGCTCATCATTCGCCACTGCGATCAGCATGTGCAGGTTGGGGCTGTCGGGCGGGAAGGTGAAAGGCACGCAAGTGCGGCCCTGTTCCTCATAGACGCCCATCAGCGCGGTATAGGGCAGGTTGGCGCCGCCATATTCTTCCGGGACGTCCAGGCCCCACAGGCCCAGTTCCTTGCACTTCGCGAGCAATTCCGCTTCCTGTTCCGCCGGTAGGCCGGACGACTGGCCCGACGCTTCGCGCGCCAGGGTCAGCTTTTCCAGGGGCATCACATCGCGTTCGATGAATTTGGCCACAAGCTCCTGCAGCATGCGGTGTTCTTCGGGGAGTTCGAACATCGTTTCGTCCTTCGTTAGATGGATCAGACTGCCAGTAAATCCACGCTGACATCCAGCCTATGGGCGCCGCCGCCCAGAATCACGCCGCGCACCGGGCTCAGATCGCCATAGTCGCGGCCCCAGCCCAGCACCACATGCTCGTCACTGACGATCAGGTTGTTCGTGGGGTCGACATCCACCCAGCCGAAGGCCGGACCCAGCCAGCAACCCACCCAGGCATGCGACTGATCGGCGCCTCGGCGGCGGACCTGGCCGGGCGGCGGGCGGGTGCGGATATAGCCCGACACATAGCGCGCTGGCAGGCCGAGGCTGCGCAGGCCGGAGATCATCAGATGGGTGAAATCCTGGCACACGCCCGCGCGCTGGGCCATGACACGGCCGACCGGTGTGGCAATCGTGGTCACGCCGGCCTGGAAGGTGAAATCCGTGCGGATGCGGGCCAACAGATCGATCAATCCGACCAGAATCGGTCGGCCAGGCGGGAAGGATTTCGCGACATAGACCGCAACGTCGCGATCAGCCGCGACCATGGGGCTGGCGAAGGTGAATTCGGCGGCCTGCCATTGGGCGGGGCCACCCTCGCGGGCGGTGGCGACCTGTTCCCAGGGCGGCGTACTGTCGGGGTCAGGGGGCGCTGGGAAGGCGACCTCCACCTCCGCATGCAGGGTGATCGTGAAATGCGGGTGAGCCTGGTCGAGGAACAGCCAGTTCACCTCATTGCCAAAATGATCGATGCCCTGTGACTGGCGTGCCGGAGTGGGTTCGGCGACGATGGCACGAGAAATCACGGTCTGATGCGGCAGCGCACGGGGCAGCAGATGCACCATGTGGCACGCCAGATCCACCGCTTCGGCATAGGTGAAGGTAGTTTTGTGTTCGACCTGAAATCTCATACGGTACCGCCGGTTCCGACGTTTTCTTCGCCCATGCCCAGGGTCTGCGCCATCGGCAGAAGCGCAAAATAATGGCGGGTGACGCGATCGGACAGCGTCGCGATATTGGCCGCGTGTTTATGCAGGATTTCGGGCAGAAGGCAGGCAGCCACAGCCTGATCCGGCGCTTCGGCGACGGTGTTCACCCTGGCCTGGATGTCGTCCAGCAACCCCCGCGCGATACCCGACAGGGCGCCATCGCCGGGCCCCGAGATCTGGTCCAGCAAATGCCCGATTGCCGCGAGTTGGAACGCCAAACCCCGCGGATTGCCGTCGTCAGCCAGCACGAGGTCGAGCACCGGCGCCGGTTGCAACACGGTCAGATAGCGGGTCCGATAGGTGATCAGGGAATCGCACAGCTCCAGCACCAGCCGCAGCGCCGGCTCAATCCGGGCGGGGGACTGTTCGAGTGAGAACCCAACCTGCGAACAGATGGCCTGGGCGCGTTCCATGCGCCGGCCGAGTTCCAGGAACAACCAGCCGCCGCCGCGCACCATGTTCTCCGCCGCCAGACCCGCGACCGAGGCCGAGAAGCGTAGGATATCCACCATCACCACCGACAGCGCTTCCCAGCTATGGCTGACGTCCTGGGAGTCATGGCGGATCTGGCGGAGCGCGGTGGTGAAGGCGCTGTACATGTCGCCGGTCAGCCGATCGCGCACGGATTCCGTCAGCCGTGCGACGGTGTCGACGAGACCGGCGATGGAGCCGGGCGGCCAGCCGCGGCCGCGCAGGCTGGCCAGGAGGGCATGCGATAAAGCCTCCCCGCCGCCGGATACCATCTTCGCTTCGGCTGGAACCAGGTCCGCCGCGACCAGGCTGCGCGACAGGGCGGCGAGTTCAACGAGCTCCCGTGGCATGACCGCCCCGCGCGACAGGCGCAGGATCGTGGCCCGAACCAGGCGGGCGGAGCCTTCCAGCCGCTCGACATAGCGGCCAAGCCAGAACAGGTTATCGGCCACCCGGCTTGGCAGGTCGCCCGTGGTGCGGCGGATCGCGATCGGCATCACGGGCATCATCGGTGGACCGACGATGTCGTCGCGCTCATCGTTCAGGACCCAGACATCTTTCGACAGTCCTTCACCCGGCAAGGCGCCGCACATTTTCTCATCGGCTTCGAGCACACGGGCCAACCCGCCTTCCATGGCGCGCCATTCCTCGCCATCGAAAACCATGTAGACGCGGAGGATGACCGGCTTGGGTTCCATACCGTTGGGGCCAACGCAGGGCGCGACCGACGGTGCCAGGGCTGTCGTGGCGGCGTAGCGCCAAGGCTCCCGGGCGATATCCTCAAGCAGGGTCCGGCGCTCATCGGCGGTGAGGCGCGCCGGTTCGATCGCGGCGGAGCGGCCATTCACCGCTTCACGGATCATCCACCGCTCGGGACTGCGCCAGACCATCTCCCGCGCCTGGCGATCGCCCAGCCAAACCGTCGGGACACTGTCGATCTTCAGCTTTTCACCCAGCAGCCGGATCGCCAGTGTGGGAAGCCAGGCCGCGAAGGCTGGTGCCTCCATCACGCCGACGCCCGCATCATTGGTGACTCGGATGGCCCCTGAGCGTTCCGCATCCATCAGACCGGGCACACCAATCAGGCTGCCGGCATCCAGTTCCAGCGGATCGATCATCCGCGAATCCAGCCGGCGGAGCAGCACATCGACGCGCTGCAGGCCCTTCAGGGTTTTCAGATAGACCGCACCGCCGCGAACCGTCAGATCACCGCCCTCGACCAAGGCGCAGGACAGCTCGCGGGAGAGCATCATGTGCTCAAACCAATGACGGCTGCCGGTGCCGGGTGTGAGCAGGGCGATTCCTGGATTGGTCAGGGAAGGGGTCGACAGATCCGCCAATGGCAATTGCGCCAATGGAAGCTGACCCTGTCCGACGCCGGGTGGCGGCGCGAAACGGGCGGCGGCGGCTCGTTCCTGCCCCATGCGTTGCAGAGCGCTTTGCCAGATTTCGAAGAAGGGCCGCAACTGCCGCATCTGCATGCCGCGGAAGGCTTCGGGAATGACGCGTGCCAGGGTCCGGCGGTTCTCGCGGGCGTAGGCGATGCCCGCCGCGCCAGCGGTCCGGTCCGCCAGCACCCGCCACGCCCCATCGGGTCCGCGGACCAGATCGGCGGCGTAGAAATCCATGAACCGGTGGCCGGGCTGGCGCCGTGCCGGGCCGCTCATGTGGCACGCCCGTAAATAGGCCTCATTGTCATAGACCAGAACCGGCGGCAGAACGCCCTCGGCCAGCAATTGCTGCGCGCCATAGACGTCCTGGAGCACGGCTTCCAGCAGCTCGGCCCGCTGCGCCAACCCATCCGCCAGATGCGCGAATTCGGTCGCGGGGATGGGCAAGGGCAATGGATCGCAGCGCCAGGACTGACGCCCCGTGCCCGGCAAAATCCCGGTCACACCCTCATCGTCAAAAGCGGCGTTGAGGCGCTTGGCATGCTCGGTCCAGCCCCCGTCGCCAAAGGCGGTGAAGGTGCTGACGAGCTGCCGCCAATGCGGGCGCAGACCGCCGATACCGTCCACCATCTCATCGACGCCGGGCGGCAGGAAGGATGGACGAGGCGGGGGAGCGTTCAAGGGATGGGTCTCAGCCTCAATTTAATCGGCCCCCCCCCATCACCCGTATCGGCAATGGGGGTGGACGCAATCGGTGGTCATTGGCTCAGGCGAACCGCCGCAGGTCAAGGGTGCGGGGATGCTCCTTGCCGATACCCATGCGGGGCTCCGTCATCGCGCCCGGGGTGTGCCCAAACGGGAAAAACCGCGCCCGGCGGCGGGCTTCGGCGGCATTGGCGTTGACCGGCGCGGTCTCATCACTGCGCCCGCCCGGATGCACCACTTGATGCGTCATGCCGCCCAGGCTGCGCCCGCTCCAACGGTCATAGACATCGAACACCAGCGGCGCCTGCGCCTTGATCGTAGGATGCAGCGCGCTGGGTGGTTGCCAGGCTTTGAAGCGCACTCCAGCCACGTATTCACCCTGGCGCTCCGTCGGTTGCAGCGGCACCCCAACGCCGTTGCAGGCGAGGATGAAGCGCTCGTCCAGCCAGCCGCTGACCTTCACCTGCACCCGTTCGGCGGAACTGTCGACATAGCGGGCGGTGCCGCCGGCGGCCTGTTCCTCCCCCAGGACGTGCCAGGGCTCCAGCGCGTGGCGCAGTTCCAGATGCGAGTCGCGAATCGTGACCTCCCCGATCTTGGGAAAGCGGAACTCGATATGCGGGGCAAACCAAGCGGGGTCGAGGGCGAAGCCGAACTGGTCGAGCTCGCCCAGCAGGTCGTGGAAGTCCTGCGTGGCATAATGCGGCAGCATGAATTCGTCGTGCAGGCGGGTGCCCCATCGGACCAGCCGGCGTTCATAGGGCGTCTGCCAGAAGGCGGCCACGGCGGAGCGGACCAGCAGCATCTGCGCCAGCGACATTTCCGCATGCGGCGGCATTTCGAAGGCGCGGAATTCCACCAGCCCGCGGCGGCCGCCGCTGCTATCGGGGGAATACATTTTGTCGATACAGAATTCCGTCCGGTGCGCATTGCCTGTCATATCGACCAGGATGTTGCGCAGCATGCGATCGACCATCCAGGGCGGGGTCTGCTGATGCGGCGCGATCTGGGAGAAGGCGATCTCCAGCTCGTTGATGCTGTCCTGGCGTGCCTCGTCGATGCGGGGGTGCTGGCTGGTGGGGCCGATGAACAGGCCGCTGAACAGGTAGGACAGGCTGGGATGGTTGTGCCAGAAGCCCAGCAGCGATTTCAGCAGATCGGGGCGGCGCAGGAACGGGCTGTCGGTCGCTTCCGCGGAACCCATCACCACATGGTTGCCGCCGCCGGTGCCGACATGGCGGCCATCGATCAGGAATTTCTCCGATGCCAGCCCAACCTGACGCGCTTCCTCATAAAGCTGGGTCGTGCGCTCGACATGCTTTGGCCAGGTGGTGGTTGGGTGGATGTTGACCTCGATCACGCCCGGGTCGGGGGTGACGGAGAAGTGCTGCAACCGGTGGTCGCTGGGCGGCAGATAGCCTTCCAGCACGATCTTCTGGCCGGTTTCGACGGCGGTCTGTTCAACCGCGGCGATCAGAGCCAGCCAGTCCTCGGCCGCGTAGAGCGGGGGGAAGAAGACATGGATGATGCCGTCACGCGCTTCGACCGTTAAAGCGGTGCGGACCATATCGGCCTCACCGCGCTTGTTGTCCGGGCCAATCAGCGGGATGTCCTGCGGCACGGGGCGGAAGCGGTCGATGCCCGGGCCGGGATTGCGTTCGCTGCTGACGCGGCGGAAAGCCTGCGCCGGCGGGAAGGGCGGGCGGGGCGCGAACGGATCGACCTCAATATCATGATCGATCGCATCCGGGTCGGCCCAGGGCAGAGTTTCCAGCGGCAGGCGGAAGCCAATGGGGCTGTCGCCAGGGATCAGGAACATCACCCCGTCGCGGAAGAACCACTTGCCGGACTGCCAACGCCGCACGCCATCGTCCAATACCCGGCGCAACGGCAGCACGCTGCCGACGGAGGAGGCCAGGCCCTGGTTGAACACACGCGCCATCCGGGCGCGCTCCAGCGGATCGCGGAGCTTGTTGTCCTCCACCACCACGTTGGCCGGCAGGCGGTGCTCTTTCCATAAATAGTAGTGGATGTCCTCGTGCGCCGGCATCACCAGCGCCGGGTCGACCTGTAGCCGTTCGGCAAGGCTGGCGCAGAACCGCGCCGCGTCCGTGGCCGTTGCCGTGCCCGTGTCCTCATCGGAGGCGAACAGCGCCGGATCGGTCCAGACCGGCTGCCCATCGGTGCGCCAATGCGAATACAGCGCCCAGCGCGGCAACTGCTCACCAGGATATTGCTTTCCCATGGCATATTGCAGCGCGTGCCCGGGGGACCAGAGCGTCGCCAGACGGCGAAGCAGCTTGCCGGCATAGCCGCGCTTGGTCGGGCCCAGCGCGTCGGTATTCCATTCCGCCGCGTCCAGATCCGTCGCGGCCACGAATGTCGGCTCTCCACCGAGGGTCAGGCGCACGTCGCCCTTCCACAGCGCCCGATCGACCCGCTGTCCGGCGGCCAGAATGTCCTGCCACTGCCGATCGGTGTAGGGCTTGGTGACGCGGGGGGTCTCGCTGATGCGAGTGACTTCCATGTGGAAGTCGAATTCTGTTTCGCAGTCGTCGATCAGGCCGGAGATCGGGGAGGCAGACCCCGGATCGGGGCTGGCGGCGAGGGGAATATGGCCTTCGCCGGCCATCAGGCCGGATGTGGCGTCGAGCCCGATCCAGCCGGCGCCCGGCAGATAGACTTCAGCCCAGGCATGCAGATCGGTGAAATCGGCGGTCGGACCTTCCGGGCCTTCCAGCGGTTTCACGTCGGCGACGAGCTGGATCAGGTAGCCCGACACGAAGCGCGCGGCATAGCCGAGATGGCGCAGCAGATGGACCAGCAGCCAGGCGGAGTCGCGGCAGGAGCCTCGGCCTTCGCCCAGGGTCTGTTCGGGTGACCAGACGCCGGGCTCCATGCGTACAATATAAGCAATACGATCCGCGATCAGGCGGTTTAGCGCGACCAGCTTGTCCACATTGCGTATTTCGTCCCGCGGCACGCTGTCGATGAGCGACTGCAGCAGCGGTCCGGGCGGGTCGAGGCGGCGGAACGGCGCCAGTTCCTGATCCAGCACTGGGTCATAGGTGAAAGGCCAGGTCTCGGCTTCCGGTTCCAGGAAGAAGTCGAAGGGGTTCACGGTCGCCATGTCGGCGACGAGATCGACGGTCACATCGAAATGCGACACCCGTTCGGGGAACACGACGCGGGCCATGAAATTGCCCTGCGGGTCCTGAAGCCAGTTCAGAAAATGCGGCTGTGGCTCAACCTTGAGCGTGTAGGACAGAATGCCGGTGCGCGCATGGGGCGCCGGGCGCAGGCGGATGGTCTGCGGCCCGAGAGTCACCAGACGGTCATACCGGTAGGATGTGCGGTGGGTGAGCGCGGCGTGGATCGACATATTTAACCCTCTGGCGTTACCATCGGAAAGCCGGAACTGCCTTATCACAGCCCGGCGGTGGCTACGACTGGTGCAGTGCACAAATTTAGGTCTGCGAAAAGGCTCAATAACCTATCAGCGGGATTGCCGACAGGCTAAACCCTCAGGCATGCTTCTTGCGAAGTCGATCGTACCACAGGGGGGATTGGCTCCGTCGCCGATCATCACACCGAGGGGAGATGCCGTTTAGTGCTTAAAACCCAGGTCTATACGTCAGATGGTCAGTCGCCGTTTTTTGACGAGATGCTGCGGCCCGATGGGACGCCGCGGCCCGCTTATGCTGAAATCCTGAAATGGCTAGGCGGGCAGTCCCGTGCCTCCTTCAAGGCGAAGCAGGAAGAGGCTGATGCCATTTTCCGCCGGCTGGGCATCACTTTTGCTGTTTATGGCGCCGCGGAAGCCAATGAGCGGGTCATTCCCTTCGATCTGATCCCCCGGATCATCTCGGCCGCTGAATGGCGCTTTCTCGAGCGTGGGATCGAGCAGAGGGTCCGCGCGCTGAACGCCTTCCTGTATGACATCTATCATCGGCAGGAGATCGTGCGGGCCGGCAGGATCCCCTCGGCAATGGTCAATGAGAACGCGGCCTTCCTGCCGGAGATGATGGGTTTCGACCCGCCGGGCAATGTCTATGCCCACATCATTGGCGTCGATCTGGTCCGCACCGGGGAAAACGGTTTCTTCGTGCTTGAGGATAATCTGCGCACCCCCTCGGGCGTGTCGTACATGCTCGAAAACCGTGAAGCGATGATGCATCTGTTCCCGGAATTGTTCGCCGCCCACCGCGTGGCTCCCGTGGAACGCTATCCGGAACTTCTGCGTCAGACCCTGGAAAGCATGGCGCCGCGGGAGTGTGACGGTGAACCGACCATCGCCGTCCTGACGCCTGGCGTGTTCAACTCGGCCTATTTCGAGCACGCCTTCCTGGCCGATCAGATGGGCGTCGAACTGGTTCAGGGCAGCGATCTGATCATTGAGGACGGGGCGCTCTATATGCGCACCACCCGCGGCAAAGAGCGGCTGCATGTGCTCTATCGCCGGCTGGATGACGCCTTCCTGGATCCGCTGAACTTCCGGCCCGATTCGCTGCTTGGCGTGCCGGGCCTGTTCGATCTCTATCGCGCTGGCAAAGTGACCATCGTCAACGCCCCCGGCACCGGTATCGCCGACGACAAGGCGGTCTATGCCTATGTGCCGGAGATCGTGTCGTTCTACACCGGCGAAAAGCCCATCCTGGACAATGTGCAGACCTTCCGCTGCTCGATCGATGATGAGCGGGGGCATGTGCTCGACAAGCTCGACGAACTCGTCGTCAAGGAAGTCCACGGCTCCGGCGGCTATGGCATGCTGATCGGGCCGCATGCGACCAAGAAGGAACTGTCCGACTTCGCCGAAAAGATCCGCGCCAATCCGGCCAATTATATCGCCCAGCCGACGTTGTCACTATCCACCTGCCCGGCCTTCTGCCCGGAAGGCGTCGCGCCGCGCCATGTCGATCTGCGCCCCTTCGTGCTGGTCGGTGACCGCGTGCGGGTGACCCCGGGCGGGCTGACGCGGGTGGCCATGAAGAAGGGGTCCCTGGTGGTGAATTCCAGCCAGGGCGGCGGAACCAAGGACACCTGGGTGCTGGAGGACTGACCATGCTGGGCCGCACTGCCTCCAACCTGTTCTGGATGGCGCGCTATATCGAGCGTGCCGAGAACGTCGCCCGCCTGACCGAAGTCGGGCATCGCCTGTCGCTGACCCCCGATGTCGGGTCTGGCTATCGGGAGGACTGGTATTCCACCCTCGCCGCGGCGGGCTGCCCCGATCAGTTCGGCAGTGGCCGCATGCCTCCGACCGCAGCCGCGGTTCAGAAATATCTACTGTTCGATCGGACCAACCCGTCCTCGGTCAGCGCCTGCCTGGAGGCCGCGCGCCATAATGGCCGGTCGGTGCGAACCGCGCTGACGCGGGAAGTGTGGGAGGCGCTGAACTCCACCTGGATCGAGTTCAGCAATTTTCAGCCGGACGACTTCGGGCCGGGCAAGCTGTCGGAATTGCTGGACTGGGTCCGCCAGCGGTCCATCTTGTTCCGCGGCGCCGTGCAAGGCACGCTGCTGCGCAACGAAGGCTACCATTTCATCGAAACCGGCACCTTCGTGGAGCGGTCCGATAACACCGCCCGTATCCTGGACGTGAAATACAACGTCCTGTTGCCGACGACCGGCACCGCGGGGGACGAACGCGGGATGCATCAGTGGGAGACGATTTTGCGCTCCGCCTCCGCGCATCGGTCGTACCGGCATGTCTATAAGGCGCGGTACCGCCCGGCGAATGTGCTCGATTTCCTGATCCTGCGTCCGGAAATGCCCCGCAGCCTGCGCTTCTGTCAGGATCGGATCGAATGGTCGATGGCGGCACTCGCCGCGGCGACCGGCGGTGGCGCGGCGAGCCAGTCGCTGGCCCGTGAAACCGGCCTCATCCTCCGCCAAAGCAAGATCGACTCCATCTGCCGGGTCGGCCTGCACGAGTATTTGACCGAATACCTGAGCCGCACCGCCGCGTTCGCCGACGCGCTGGCCGGCGATTTCCATTTCAACTGAGTTCGCAGCCGCTTTCAGGATCCGCCCGCCATGCGCATCGCCATCACCCATATCAGCGAATATCGCTACGACGGCCCGGCTGGTTCGGCGGTGCAGGCGCTGCGGCTGACGCCAGCACCGGTTAAAGGCCAGAGGCTGGTGTCGTGGACGATCGATGCGCCGGGGATCGACAGCGCGTGCTCGTACACCGATGGGTTCGGCAATCTGGTGCATCTCGTCTCCCCGCCGGCAGATTCCACGGTGGTGCGGATCGCGGCCAGCGGCGTGGTGGAAACGACCGATACCGGCGGCGTCTCCGGCCTGACCGAGGAGGCGGTGGTGGCTGGCGCATTTTTGCGCACCAGCCCGATGACCGAAGCGGACGAGGCGATCGCGGCGATGGCAGAGGCGGCGCGCAGGGATGACCGCCTCGCGACCCTGCACGTGCTGATGGATGCGGTCAGCGAGCAGGTCGTCTACGAACCCGGAAGCACCCATGCCCAGACCACCGCGGCCGCGGCCTTCGAGGCCAAACGCGGCGTGTGCCAGGACCACGCGCATGTCTTCATCGCGGCTTGCCGGTTCCTGCGCATTCCCGCCCGCTACGTGACCGGCTACCTCCTGCTGGAAGACGGCGCCGAGGCGCCAGCGCATCATGCCTGGGCGGAGGCCTATGTGGATGACCTCGGCTGGGTCGGGTTCGACGCGGCGAATGCTCTCTGCCCGACGGATCGCTATGTGCGACTGGGCGCGGGGCTGGATGCGGCATCGGCGGCGCCGATTCGCGGCATCCGGCGCATGAACGGGGAGGAAAGCCTGACGGTCGATGTCGACGTGCAGGCGATGGCGCAGAGCCAGTCCCAATCGCAATCCGGCGGGTCCCAGTCGCAGCAATAGGCTGCCTTTCCCCCAGATCACGTTGATCACTGACCGAATCCCAACGCACTCGCATGGTCCCGTCATGTCGATGCAGATCGGCGCGACCTGCGTATCAGTGAATTAGGCGTAATTTTAGGCTTTTATGGCAGAATAGCCTAATTAATAAACACACATATAAGGCAAAAGGCGTAATTATAGACGTATAATTTAAACATCCGACAGACTTGCGCAAACTATCATCAAATGCATATGCTGCACCGCACAATGACGAGGGGCGTTGAGAATTTGCCCCATTTGCATGCAGGAGCGCGCGTATGCCGTATCGTGGACCACGATCCACCCTCGCCACTCTGATACTCGCCGCCGGGCTGATCGGGGCCGCCGCGCCATCTCAGGCTGAAAGCGTTCTCACCGTCGGCATGACCGCCGGGGACATCCCCGTCACCACCGGCAATCCCGATCAGGGGTTCGAGGGTTTCCGTTTCGTCGGATACAATCTCTACGACTCCCTGGTGCTTTGGGATTTGTCCTCGGCCGACAAGGCGTCCGACATCAAGCCGGGCCTGGCGACGAGCTGGGAAATCGACCCCGCCAACAAGAAGCGCTGGATATTCCATCTTCGCCAGGGCGTGAAATGGCACGATGGCTGCCCGTTCACCGCCGATGACGTGTTGTGGAACCTTGCCCGTGTCACGGACTCCAAGGCGCCGCAATATTTCACGCAGCAGATGGCGCTGTCGCGCACCTATGTCACCAATTTCGAATCGGCCGAGAAGATCGACGACTCGACCGTCGCGATCAACACCAAGGTGGTCGAGTCATTGTTCCCTTATTCCATGAGCTACTTGCTCATGGTCAGCCGCTGCCGGGCGGAGGAGCTGAAATACGACTGGAACGCCTATGCAGCGAATCCTTCGGGCACTGGCCCGTATCGGTTCAGCCGCATGGTCCCGCATGAGCGGCTCGAACTGCTGCCGAACAAAGAATACTGGAACAAGGATCGCATCCCCCGGCACGACAAGCTGGTGCTGCTGCCGATGCCCGAGGCCGCGACCCGCGCCGCGGCGCTGATGACCGGGCAGATCAATTTCATCGAAGCGCCGGCCCCGGACACCATTCCGCGCCTGAAATCGGCCGGCATGCAGATCGTGACCAACAAATATCCGCATAACTGGCCTTTCATCCTCAATTTCGAGCATGGGCCGATGACCGACATCCGGGTTCGCCGCGCCGCCAACCACGCGTTGAACCGGGCGGAATTCGTGGAATTGTTGAACGGTCTGGCGACCGAATCCTATGACACGATGCCGCCCAGCTCGCCTTGGTATGGGCATCCCATGAAATATGAGTTCAACCAGGACAAGGCGAAAGCGCTGCTCAAGGAAGCCGGTTGCGTGCCGTGCAAGCTGACGCTGGCGATTTCCACCTCTGGCTCGGGCCAGATGCAGCCTCTGCCGATGAATGAATTGCTGAAATCGCAGCTCGAAGCGGTGGGCTTTCAGATCGAGTTCAAGGTCATGGACTGGAATTCGTTGATCGAAATCGCCCGCTCTGGCGTGCCGAAATATCCGAATATTGATGGCTACAACGGCTCCCGCGCGCTGCTGGACCCTCTGTCGGCGTTGATCAAACCGGTGTGGAAATTCCACTGGTCGCCGGCGGGCAGCAATTGGGGCCATTTCTTTAGCCAGGACGCGGAAGACCTGATCACCGCCATTCTCAACGAATTCGATGCCGACAAGCGCTTGGCGCTGCTGATCAAACTGCATGAGCTGCATGCCGAGCAGGCGTTGATGATCTTCGTGGTCCACGACCTCAATCCTCGCGCTCTGTCGCCGAAATTGAAGGGTTTCGTACAGGCACAAAACTGGTTTCAGGATCTGACGCCAATCGAGGTGATGCCATGATCAATCTGTTAATAAGGCGGATTTTTTACGCGGTTCCGATCGCGTTCGGGGTCAGTGTGGTGTGTTTCTCGCTGGTCTATCTGGCGCCGGGCGATCCTCTGCAGACCATTCTGCCATCGGATGCTTCGGCCGAGACGATCGCGCTGGTGAAGGCGGCCTACGGGTTCGATCAGCCCTTGCCGATCCAGTTTCTGAAATGGTTGGGACGGGTGATGCTGGGGGATTTCGGGCAGTCGATCGCCACCCGGCGCCCCGTGTCGCTGGAGGTGATGGGCGCGCTGCATAATACCGCGACGCTGGCGCTGTTCGCGGTGCCGATCGCGTTTTCGACCGGGTTTTCGATGGGGGCGATCGCGGGGTGCTTTCCGGGCTCCTGGCTGGATCGTCTGCTGACCGGCACGGCCGTTATCGGTGTCAGCCTGCCGAATTACTGGTTCGGCATCGTTCTGGTTATCCTGTTCGCAGTCGAAGCGATGGTGCTGCCGGCGACGGGTATGGGCGCCAATGGTTCTGACGGGTTCAGTATCTTTCGCTGGGCCGATGCGCGGTTCATGGTACTGCCGGTGATCACGTTGTCGATGGTGCCGATTGGGATCATCGCCCGCTCGACCCGCGCGGCCGTGTCGGAGGTGATGGGCCAGGACTTCGTCAGCACACTGCGCGCCAAGGGGCTGAGTGAGCCCGCGATCATCCGCCATGTGCTGAAGAACGCCTTGCCGCAGGTGCTGGCGGTGATGGGGCTGCAGTTTGGCTACCTCATGGGCGGCTCGATCCTGGTGGAGACGGTCTTCACCTGGCCCGGCAGTGGCTTCCTGTTGAGCAAAGCGATCATCAATCGGGATGTGCCGGTGTTGCAGGGCACGATCCTGATGCTCGCGTTGATTTTCGTGGCGACCAACCTGCTGGTCGATCTGGCGCAATCGCTGATCGATCCGCGCATCCGGCGGACCTGATGATGCCGAATACCATGACTCTCCCTACGTCCATGATCGAACCGGCGGCGCCGAAACAGCGGGGCTATTGGGGCTCTGTCGGCAACCGCCTGCGCTATGACCCGGTGACGGTGTTCTTCGGGCTCGTCGTGCTCGCGATCATCCTGGCGGCGGTCTTTGCGCCGCTGCTGGCCCCCTTCGATCCTTACAAGGAATCGATCATCGGCCGCCTCAAGCCATTGGGCTGGAAGGGGCATTGGCTCGGTACCGACGAACTGGGCCGCGACATCCTGTCGCGTCTGATCCATGGCGGGCGGGTGTCGCTGCTGATGGGCGTAGTGCCGGTGGCGATCGCCACCCTTGTCGGCGGCACGCTCGGCGTTGTCGGCGGGTTTGGCGGGCGCAAGGTCAATACGGCGATCATGCGCACGATGGACGTGTTCTATGCCTTCCCCTCGGTGCTGCTGGCGGTGGCGATTTCGGGTGCGATGGGCGGCGGCGCGACGAACGGCATGATCGCCCTGTCGATGGTCTTCACCCCCGCGATGTGCCGGGTGGCGGAGACGGCGACGGCCCAGGTGAAAAATCTGGACTTCGTGGAGGCTGCGCGCGCCACCGGGGCAGGGACCTTGACCATCCTGCGCTACCACATCCTCGGCAACGTGCTGGGACCGGTGTTCATCTACGCGTCGTCTTTGGTGAGCGTCGGCATTCTCCTGGCCTCGGGCCTGTCATTCCTCGGCCTGGGGGTGAAGCCGCCGACAGCGGACTGGGGCCTGATGCTCAGTACTTTGCGGCAATCAATCTACGTGAACCCCGTTGTCTGCGCCCTGCCGGGGGCGGCGATTCTGATCACCTCGGTCAGCTTCAACCTGCTGAGCGACGGCATTCGCTCGGCGATGGATGTAAGGATGTAGCCATGGCCATGATCGATCCGGATCGGGGTGGGCCGGCGCAACCGCTGCTGATCGCGCGGGACCTGCGCAAGCATTTCAAGGTCAAGGGCGGCGCCCCGGGTGCGGTGGTGCGCGCGGTCGACGGGGTCTCGTTCAATGTCTTCAAAGGGGAGACCCTGGGCGTCGTCGGCGAAAGCGGTTGCGGCAAATCGACCCTGGCGCGGCTGCTGCTGCACCTGATCGAACCCGATGGCGGGGAGCTGGTGTTTGACGGTGATCCCGTGGGGGAGATCCGCGGCATCAGCGTCAATGCGCTGCGCCGGCAGGTGCAGATGGTGTTTCAGGACAGTTCCTCATCCTTGAATCCGCGCATGCCCGTGCGGGACTCCATCGCCTTCGGCCCGTACGTGCATGGCAAGACCAAGGCCGAGGCCGGCCGTATCGCGCGTGATGTGCTGGTGAAGGTGGGGCTGAAACCCGACCTGTTCGGGCCGCGCTATCCGCATGAGCTCTCCGGCGGGCAAAAGCAGCGCATCAACATTGCCCGCGCTCTGGCGATCGAGCCGCGGATGGTGATTTTGGATGAGGCAGTCTCGGCGCTCGATAAATCGGTTGAGGCGCAGGTGCTGAACCTGCTGCGGGCGTTGAAGGAGAACTTCAACCTCACTTATTTGTTCATCAGCCATGATCTCAGTGTGGTCCGCTACATCAGCGACCGGGTCCTGGTGATGTATCTGGGCGCGGTGGTCGAACTCGGGCCGGTGCAGGATATCTTTTCCCGCCCCAAGCACCCGTATACGACGGCGCTGCTGGCCTCCCGCCCGTCGATGGATCCGGCGCGACGGATCGAGGAGCCGCCGATAACCGGCGATCCGCCGAGCCCGATCAATCCGCCCTCGGGCTGCCGCTTCCGCACCCGCTGTCCGCACGCCGAGGCCGTCTGTGCCCAGACACAACCGGTGCTCGGGGCCTGGAACGACCAGGATTCGCATATCGCGGCCTGCCATATGCAGGTTCCCGAGTCCGGCCATTCCCTTGCGATAAGGACTCACTGACATGGATGGCGGCGTTGTTCCCACGCTCGCGCCGGCGCTGGTGTCGGTCGAGGATCTGACGGTTCGTTTCGTGACCCGTGATTCGACGGCGCATGCCGTCAATGGCGTGACGTTCAGCGTCCGGCCGGGGGAGGTCCTGTGCATCCTCGGTGAATCCGGATCCGGCAAAAGCGTAACCCTGCGGGCCCTGATGCGGTTGCTGCCGCCGGGCAAGACGCGGATTTCGGGCTCGATCACGGTCGATGGGCAGGATGTGCTGGCGCTGAACCCGGCTGCGTTACGGCGTCTGCGCGGCGGTTTGGTGTCGATGATCTTCCAGGAGCCCATGACGGCCTTGGACCCCGTCTACACCATCGGCGACCAGATCGCGGAAACGGTCATGCGTCACAAGGGCGTCAGCAAGACGGTGGCGTTGGCCCGCGCGCTGGAACTGCTGGAGCTGGTGAAAATCCCCTCCGCTGCGTCGCGGCTCAACAACTACCCGCACGAATTGTCGGGTGGCCTGCGCCAGCGGGCGATGATCGCGATGGCACTGTCTTGCGGTCCGCGGCTGCTGCTGGCCGATGAGCCGACCACGGCGCTCGATGCGACGGTGCAGATTCAGGTGCTGATCCTGCTGCGCAAGCTGCAGAAAGAGATGGGAATGGGAACGATTTTCGTCACCCATGATCTTGGTGTGGCCAGCGAAATCGCGGATCGGATCGCGGTGATGTACGCGGGACGGGTGGTGGAGGAGGGGCCGGTGGCCGACGTCCTGGCCAATCCGCTGCATCCCTATACCCGGGGGCTGATGGCCTCGACCGTGCACGGTCAGGACCGGTCCCGCGATATCGATGCCATCCCAGGAAGCCCGCCGGATTTGCGGCAGTTGCCGCCCGGCTGTGCCTTCGCGCCGCGCTGTTCCCTGGCGGCCGGAGAATGCCTGTCCGCCGTTCCCGAGCCCCGTTTTCCTGCCCCCGGCCGCATGGCGCGCTGCGTGCGCCTCGGTGTGCCGGCCTTTGCCTGATTGGAGTATGTCATGAAGCGTGTTTCGACAGTGTTGGCCGCCGCGGCGTTGGCCGCCGCGGCGTTGGCCGCGGGGCTGAGCGGTCCAGCCTCGGCCGATACGACGCTGACCGTCGCGATGACGGCCGGTGATATTCCCATCACGACCGGCATTCCCGACCAAGGCAGCGAAGGCGTCCGCTTCATCGGCTATTCGCTGTACGACGCCCTGGTCCTGTTCGACCTGTCGCGCTCGGACAAGGCATCCGATATCAGGCCGGGCCTGGCGACGTCGTGGAATATCGATCCCGCCAACCAGAAGCGCTGGATCTTCCATCTTCGTGAGGGTGTGAAATGGCACGATGGCTGCCCCTTCACGGCCGAGGACGTCGTATGGAACTTCCAACGCATCCTGAACAAGGACTCGCCGCAGTTCGACGCCTTCCAGTTCGCGCTGGGCCGCACGTATGCCGGCAATGTGCAGAGCGTGGACAAGATCGACGACCACACTGTGGCCTTCAATATGGACCGGGTGCATTCCCTGTTCCCCTATTTGCTGCCGCAGATCATGCTGATCAGCCGCTGCAATGCCGAAAAGCTGAGATATGACCGCAATGCGCTGATGTTCGCGCCGTCGGGGACCGGCCCCTATCGTTACAGCCGCATGGTCGCGCATGAGCGGCTGGAGCTGGATGCCAACAAGGACTACTGGGACAAGGATCGTATTCCCGGGCATGATCACCTGGTGCTGCTGCCGATGCCGGAAGCTTCCACCCGCGCGGCGGCGCTGCTGTCGGGGCAGGTGAACTTCATCGAGGCGCCGGTGCCGGATGCCATTCCGCGCCTGAAAGCGGCGGGGATGAACGTCATCACCAACACTTATCCGCACAACTGGGCCTACCAGTTGAATTTCGTCAAAGGCCCCATGACGGATATCAAGGTGCGTCAGGCTGCGAATTACGCGATCAACCGCGATGATGTGGTCGAACTGCTCGGCGGCACCGCCATCGCCGGCTACACCACCGCCCCGCCGGGCATGCCCTACTACGGCAATCCGGTGAAATATAAATACGATCCCGCCAAGGCGACGGCGCTGCTGAAAGAGGCGGGTTGTTACCCCTGCAAGATTAATCTGGCGATTTCCACTTCCGGATCCGGTCAGATGCAGCCTTTGCCGATGAATGAGCTGGTGAAATCGCAGCTGGATGCAGTTGGGTTCGAAACCACTCTGACCAGTATGGACTGGAACGCACTGCTGAACATTTCCCGCGGCGGCGTCGATAAGTTCCCTGATTTCACCGGAGTGAATATCAGCCGTAATCTGGTCGATCCCTTCAATGGCATCGTCCGTCATGTCTGGACCGGGCAATGGGCCCCCGTCGGCGGCAACTGGGGACATTTCTCCTCCCCTGAAACTGAATCCTTGATCGGCCAGATCTTCGGTGAATTCGACGATGCGAAACGCATGGGCCTGCTCACCCAACTGCATGAGAAAATGAGCGAGCAGGCGGTGATGATCTGGGTCGCGCATGACCTCAATCCGCGGGCCTTGTCACCAAAGCTCAAGGGCTTCGTGCAGGCGCAAAGCTGGTTCCAGGATCTGACCCGCATCACGGTTGAACCATAAGGCGCGGAGCCGATTGCCCTCCGCCGCCTGTGCACTATCCTCGTGAGGACGCTCTGATCGAGGACCCACGACCATGTTGACTCTGCGCAAATCCAAACCTGGCTTCGGCCTCGACCTGTTCGAAGGGGTCGAGGCCCCGGCTCCTGCGGCCGGGGATGTCACCGTTCGGGTTGAGCATGCGGGCATCTGCGGTTCCGACGTACACGCCTATGAGTGGACCGACGGCTACGGTTTCATGGTCCCCTATCTGCCCATCACCATGGGGCATGAATTCGCTGGATATGTGGTGCGCGCCGGCGCGGGGGTGACGATGGCCGAGGGCACGCGGGTCACGGTCATGCCGGGTGTCGACTGCGGGGTTTGCGCCAATTGCCTTCGCGGCAATCAACGCAACTGCCTCCGGCGCACCGCCATCGGCCTCAGTCGCAATGGTGGGTTCGCCCGCTATGTCACCGTGCCGGCTGGCAACTGCCTGGCCTTGCCCGATGCCGTGGATACCGAACTGGGCGCACTCACTGAGCCGCTCTGCGTGGGCGCGGAAGCCGTTCTGACCGGTGGGGTTGGTCTGGGCGATACGGTCATGGTCATGGGCCCCGGTACCATCGGCCAGGCGGCCGCGCTGTTCGCGCGGGCCGCTGGGGCGGGAAAGGTCTTCGTCGTCGGAAAGGCGGACGGCCCCCGGTTCGATGTGGTGCGCGCGCTGGGCTTCGACCGCATCCTTGACGTGGCGGAGGCCCCGCTGGCGGAACTGATGGGCGGGCTCAAGGCGGATGTGGTGATCGAAGCGACAGGTTACCCGCCCAGCGTGATCGACGGGTTGGGGGTACTGCGCAAAGGCGGGGTGTTGGTGGTGGCGGGCATTCACCCCGGGCCCCTGACGTTGCCGCTGACCGATTTCGTGCGCAACCGCCACCAACTGCGCGCCACCCATGGGTGCGATCGCCCGACCTGGGACAAGGTGCTGACCCTGCTCAGCCGTGATCCCGAGCGCTTCCGCCCGATGATCACCCATCGCCTGCCGCTGGAGCGGGGGATCGAAGGCTTCGAACTGGCCCGTCAGCGAGCGGCGTCGAAGGTCATGTTGCGTCCCTGAGCGGGGCAAGACTCACGCTGGGTTCCTGCTAATATGGGCGGGTTCGAGAAACGGAGGAACCCAGTCATGACCGACGAACCCGGCCTGTTCGATATCATTCAGACCACCCGCTCCATGCGCCGGCTGAAGCCGGATCCCGTGCCGGATGCGTTGATCCACAAGATTCTGGAGGCGGGGTCCTGCGCCGCCAATGGCGGCAATACCCAGAAATGGCGCTTCCTGGTGGTCAAGGACCCCGCGATCAAGAAGGCGGTGCAGGTCTGGTATAAAAAGGCCTTCGATGAGGTTGTCGGCCCACGCTATGCGTCCAGCGCGCCCCCCCCGGGCGTGACGGGCGACAAATACCAGCGCCAGCACGGTGCGGTCGAATATCTGACCGAGCATTTTCACGAAGCGCCGGTCTGGATCGTGGCCTGCATTGACGAAGGCCCGAATCCGCCGCCGCGCTGGGCCGGTGCGTCCATCTACCCCGCCGTGCAGAACATGCTGCTGGCGGCGCGCGCCTTGGGCCTGGGGTCGACCTTGACGACCCGGCATCTGCTGTTCGAAGCCGAGACGGACGGCGCGCTCGGCCTGCCGCCGGGCGTGCGGTCCTACGCGATCCTTCCCATCGGCTACCCCATGGGTAAATTCGGCCCCGTCGGCCGCGGCAAGCTGGCCGATTTCGTCTATCAGGATCGCTGGGGCCAGCCTTACCTCACGGAGTGACAATGTTGCGCCCGGACTGAAAATCGCGGACCGTCTCTTCCAAGAGCAAAAGGGGAGGCGGTCATGCGCGGCCGGTTGGGATGGTATTTGTGTTTGGTCATTGGCGTTATGGGGCTGCTCTGTGGCGCTGCGCAGGCCCAGAAGCGCGGCGGCGTGCTGACCATGCCGCTGCTGGACTCCCCCGCCAGCCCATCCCTGCATGAGGAAGCGACTGTGACGGTGGTCGTGCCGTTCATGGGGCTGTTCAACAATCTGATCGTTTACGACCAGCACAAGCCGCGCAATGAGGATTCGACGATCATCCCGGACCTCGCGACCCAGTGGTCGTGGGACGTGACGCGGACCAGGCTCACCTTTCTGCTGCGCGATGGCGTGACCTGGCACGACGGCAAGCCCTTCACCTCGGCTGACGTAAAATGCACCTGGGACATGGTCTCCGGCCTCACGCCCGGGAAGATCCGCAAGAGTCCGCGCAAAGAATGGTTCGCCAATCTTGAGAGCATAACGGTCAATGGCCCGTTGGAGGTGACCTTCAACCTCAGGCGGCCGCAACCGTCGATGCTGGCGATGCTGGCGTCCGGCTATTCGCCGGTTTATCCGTGCCACGTCTCATCGGCCGACATGCGCACGAGGCCCATCGGCACCGGTCCGTTCCGCTTCGTGGAATACAAGATGAACGAGATCATCCGGCTGGAGCGCAATCCCACTTATTGGAAGCCCGGCCTGCCGTATCTGGACGGGATCGAGGTGCCGGTGGTCACGAGCCGGGCGACGCGCATGCTCGGTCTCGTATCCGGTAAATACGACATCAGTTTCCCCACCGACCCGACGGTGGGGCTGGTGCGCGACCTCAAGCAGCAGGCCCCGGCGGTGCAATGCACGATCCGGCCGATTGGCAATTCCAATCTGATCATCAACCGTGATGCGCCGCCCTTCGACAATGCCGATATCCGCCAGGCCCTGGCGCTGACGCTGGACCACAAGGCCTTCAACACCATCATGAACGAAGGCGTCGACGGCATTGGTGCCTCCATGCTGTTCGAACCCGATGGGATCTGGGGGGTGCCGCCGGCGATGCTGGCGACGTTCCCGGGCTATGGCTCCGATATCGTGGCTTCGCGGGATCGGGCCCGGGCCTTGATGGCCAAGGCCGGCTACGGGCCGGACAAGCGACTGGCGGTAAAGATTTTCACGCGCAATTTGTCGACGTTCCGCGATCCGGCGCTGATCCTGGCCGATCATCTGAAGGAAATATATATCGATGCGGAACTGGATGTGGTGGATACGCCGCAATTCTATAATCGTGTGTTCAAAAAGGACTACCAGATTGGAATGAACGCGACCGGCTATTCCCTGGACGATCCGGATCAGGTCTTTTACGAGAATTATGGCTGCGGCAGCATTCGCAACTATACTAATTACTGCAACCGCGACATCCAGGCGCTGTTCGATGCGCAGTCACAGGAAGGGGATGTGACGAAACGCAAACAGATGGTGTGGGAAATCGAACGCCGCTTGCTCGAAGACGTGGCGCGCCCGGTGACCTATTACGGGCAACAGGCGGGCTGTTGGCAATCATATGTCAAAAACTATAGTATCATGGTCAACAGTATCTACAATGGGTGGCGCTTTGAGGATGTTTGGCTTGATAAATAGCGGAATATCTGTCCGCTGGCGCGGGTGGGCGCTGGCCATACTCTAACAGCGATTGTATGTTCGATCGTTATCCGGGTATAAACCATTGCCATAAGGGAACACGAGATCCCATGATACCGAATTGCCTCCGTCTTGGCGGCCTGATTTTCGCCGGGGCTTTCGCCGCACAGTCCGCCTCCGCCGCCACGCTGCGCTGGGCCAGCGATGGCGACGTGAACGCCATGGACCCAACCACACGGCAAGAAACCGTGCAGTTGTCCTTCCTGGCCAATATTTACGAACCGCTCGTGCGGCGGAACCGGTCCTTGGGACTGGAGCCGTCATTGGCGGTGTCCTGGGAACAAACCAGTCCGACCGTCTGGCGGTTCCATCTGCGGCCCAACGTGAAATGGCAGGACGGGTCTGCCTTCACAGCCGATGACGTGGTGTTTTCGCTCAAGCGCATCCAGGAGCCGAGCTCATCCATGCGGGCGCCGCTGTCGCCGGTGAAGGAGGCGCGCAAGATCGATGATCTGACGGTCGAATTCGAAACCCATCTGCCGGATCCGATTTTCGTGCAGGAACAGACCAATTTCATGATCATGTCCAAGGCGTGGTGTGAGGCGCATAACGCGACCGTCCCCGCGACCATCGGCAAGGAGGACAATTACGCATTGCATAACGCGATGGGGACCGGGCCGTTCCGGCTTCTCTCCCGCGAACCGGATCGCAAAACCGTGCTCGAGCGGAACCCGGGCTGGTGGGACAAGCCGGAACATAATCTGGATCGGGTCGAGTTCAATGTGATCTCAAGCGCCCCCACCCGCGTCGCGGCGCTGCTGTCGGGAGAGGTCGATGTCGTCTACAGCGTGCCGCCGCAGGATCTGGCGCGCATCCGGCAGACCGCGGGTCTGAAAGTGTTCGAAACCCCGGAATTGCGCACGATTTATCTGGGCTTCAATCAATCGCGTGACGAACTCCCGTCGTCCGACATCAAGGGCAAGAATCCGTTCCGGGATGTGCGCGTGCGCCAGGCGATCAGCCTCGCGATCGATGAGCCGGCCATCGCGTCCAAGGTCATGCTGGGTTTGGGGCATCCCACCGGGCTGATGTGGGGGGCGGGGATTAATGGGTATGATGCCAAGCAGGATGTACACCCAAAGGCAGACCCGGCTCGCGCCAAGGAACTGCTGACCGAGGCTGGCTATCCCGAAGGATTCAAGGTCGGTCTTGATTGTCCCAATGACCGCTACATCATGGACGAGCAGATCTGCACCGCGGTCGTGCCGATGCTGGCCCGGATCGGGATCAAGGTGAACCTGACCGCGCAGACCAAGACCAAGTTCTTCACCCAGATCCTCAATCCGAATTACAATACCGATTTCTGGATGCTGGGTTGGACGCCTTCGACCTATGACGCGCACAATGCCCTCTACACCTTGCTGGGCACGCGCGACGGCAAGCGGGGGGAGGTCAATGTCGGCGGCTATTCCAATGCAGCGCTTGATGATCTGATCACGAAAATCGGTGTCGAAACGGATCAGGCGAAGCGCACGGATATGATCCGCCAGGCGGCGGTCATCGTGCAGACCGACGTGGCGACCTTGCCGTTGCATCAGCAGGTGGTGGTCTGGGCCGCCAAAGAGGGGATTGATCTGGCACAGCTCGCCGACAACACCTTTCCCTATCGCTATGTGAAGATGAAATAGGCTTCACACGTCCTCCCGGCTGGACGGCGTCACGCCGCCGGCTGGGTGGATCGCGACTTTGCGGGCGGCTGAAAGCCGGAGTATCGTGATCACGATACCCTCGCAGCGGAGATCCGCTTCATGCCAATCGATGAAGAATTGGAATATTTCGCCCGTCTGATCCGTCAGTCCCGCCGAACCGTGGTGTTCACCGGCGCCGGTATCAGTACGGAGTCGGGCATTCCGGATTTTCGGAGTCCCGGCGGTGCCTGGACCAAAATGAAACCAATCGATTTCTCGGATTTCATGCGCTCCGACGCGGCGCGGCGGGAAACGTGGCGGCGCCGGTTCGATATGGAGCCGCAATTCCGTCAGGCCACGCCCAATCGCGGCCATCGCGCCGTGGCGGAGTTGATCCGATCGGGCAAAGCGTCGTCGGTCATCACCCAGAATATTGACGGATTGCATCAGGATTCCGGAATCCCCGACGACAAGGTGATCGAACTGCACGGCAACACCACCTACGCCCATTGTCTTGATTGCGGGCAACGATATTCCATCGCCTCTCTTCAGGTGGATTTTGAGCGGGACAGCATCGTGCCAAGCTGTGCCTGCGGCGGTTGGGTCAAGACCGCGACGGTGTCGTTTGGGCAGTCGATGCCGGTGCGGGAAATGACCCTTGCGCAGCGCGAGGCTTTGGCTGCGGATCTTCTGATCGTCGTAGGCTCGTCCCTGGTGGTTTACCCGGCGGCGGGATTTCCCGAACTGGCGAAGCGCCACGGCGCCGCCCTGGTGATCCTGAACCGCGATCCCACCGGCTTGGATGAGATCGCCGATCTGGTGCTGAATCGTCCGATTGGGGAAACATTAGGGGGTGTTGTCGGGGTCGACTGACTGTCCGGCCTGGGCGGCTGCCGGTCAGGAAGTGACCCGCTCAAACACCGGCAGCGTCAGATCGTCCTTGACCTTGTCATAGCCAATTTTCACCGCCAGCCCCACCCGCAGATCAGCCTGCGTGATGCCGCGCACCTGGGCGTTCATGCGCACATCTTCATCGAGGTCCACCGTCACCAGGATATAGGGCAACTCGCCCTTGAAGCCGGGATGAAACGCGTAATGGGTGATGGTCCAGCTATGAACCTTGCCCCGGCCCGAAGCCTCGACCCATGTCACGTTCATGGAATAGCAGGAATCGCAGACCGGCCGCGGATAATGCCGCACCTTGCCGCAATCGGCACAGGCTTGCAGGCACAGCCGCCCCTCTTGCAGACCGGTCCAGTAGGGCTGGGTGTCGGCGGTGGGGGAGGGGACGAGTTTCTCGTAGTCAGACACAGCCTCAACCCCTCCGCATGATGGCGACGGACCCGTCGCCCATATCGCCGTAACCTGTAACCAGTCCGATCTCGGCATCGGTGACCTGGGCGGCCGCTTCGCCGCGGAGCTGGCGGGCGAGTTCGACGATATGGTTCATCCCCGCCATATGCGCCTGTGACAGCAGCCCGCCATGGGTGTTCACCGGCAGGCGGCCGTTCAGGCCGAGCGCGCCGTTCTCCACGAAGCCGCCGCCTTCGCCTTTTTTGCAGAAGCCGAGGTCCTCGAGCTGACACATCACGATATAGGTGAAGCAGTCATAGACTTCGGCCACATCGATATCGCCCGGGGTGATGCCCGCCATCGCGAAGGCTTTTGGTGCTGCTTTGGCCAGGCCAAGCGTCGTCAGGTCCGGCCGCTGCGTGATCGCCGACGGCGAGTCCGGATGACCCTCCGCCACGCCCATCACCATGATCGGCCGCTTGGCCAGGTCACGGGCGATATCCGGGGCGCTGATCACCACCGCTGCGCCGCCGTCGCTTTCCAGCGAGCAATCCAGCAGCCGCAGCGGGTCGGAGATCATGCGCGATGACTGATGATCCTCGATCGTCATCGGGTTCTTCATCGTCGCATTGGACTGAAGGGAGGCATGATAGCGCGTGGTCACCGCGACTTCCGCCAACTGGCGGGAGGTGGTGCCGTATAGCTCCATATGCCGGCGCGCCATCGGGGCATAAAGCTGCGCCGGGGCGATGGCACCGAGCGGCATCTCAAACTCACCGATGGTGCGGAACTGCGGCATCTGCTGCACGCGGGTGCCGATGCGCCCCCCGGAATAGCCGGTCCGCCCAAGGGAGATCAGCACGTGCTTGCAGATGCCGGCATCGATCACCGCCAGCGCGCACTGTATAGCGGCGACGGCCGAGGCGCCGCCCATCGGCGTGGTGGCGGAAAAGCGCAGGTCCTTGATGCCAAAATTGGTGATGAAGTCCTCGGCCACCGCGCCATGGCCGTAGGGGATCAGGCCGTCGATGTCGGTGGGCTTGAGACCGGCGTCACGGATCGCGTTCAGCGAGGCCTCAAGTTGGAACGACAGCGCCGTGCGGTCGGTGCCGCGCAGGTATTTCGTTTCACCGACGCCGGTAACGGCGCCTTTTTCATATAATGACATCGGCCGTTGCTCCCGGGCATTCCTCGTGCTCGGGAGTGTCGGTTACCCGAAGTCGGTCGTCAATTCAGCGCGCACGGCCTCGGTGATGATCGCCATATGCCCGTAGTTGCGGTGGTTGAAGCCGATGACCACCTCCGCCCCCGGGCTGCAGAATGCCGCGATCTGATCTGCGGTGAAGGGGAAGTGCACGAATTGCACCGACGATGCTTTGCCGTCTTCGCGGGTGCGGTCCTGATCCGCCTCGGCCACGCCCTTGATGGTTTCCCCACCGACACGCAAGAAAGCGGCTTCCTCGATCCCCCCGAGCCCGTCGAGCACCCGCTTGCGGCGGATGGGGTCGTCGATTTCGATCATGAAGGTGGCCGTGAGTTCGGACCCATTGGGGATCAGCGGATTATAGGCTTCCAACTCGCCCGGTATCTGCTCGGCGCCGCCTTTTTCGATGTAGATCATCTCCTGTATCTGGTGCCACATGGTGTCGTAGCATTCGAAATAGAAGGTGACATGCGGCCCGACCTCGATGCGGCGGTTGCGCTTTTTGGCGGTGATGTCGCGGCGCATCTGGGCACGGTTCTTCGCGTATTCGGCGGCCGGGATGATGTCCGCTGCGGTGATCGCGTGTTTGGGCATGTTCGTCTCCTGATGATCCGGGTTCATCCGCCCAATCCATAGGCGCGGGCGATGAGCTGGATGGGATGTGTCACCAGCTCCGGCTTCGGGGCATCGCCGCCCAGGGCGTCAATCCCCTGCACGATATGCACCCCGGCCAGAGGGCATTCCGACATCACGAAGCCGGCGCCGTTGCGGGCGGCCTGCTGCGCGACCGGCTTGCCGACTTTCATCGCCACCGGGAACCATTCCTCCTTGAAACCCCAGGATCCGCCGTGCCCGGAGCAGCGCTCGATCACCTTAACGCTCGCTTTGGGGATCAGGCGCAGCATTTCGGCACCCTTCTGGCCCATGTTCTGGGCCCGGGCGTGGCAGGCCATGTGCAGGGTCAGGGTGCCACCGATGTTTTCCATCCCGGGGGCCATGCCCTGCTTCTTGGCGATATCAACGACATATTCGCTGATATCGAAGGTGGCGCGGGACAGCAGGGCGACGTCGGGGTCGTCGGGCAGGATCAGGGGCCATTCCGATTTGAGCATCAGCCCGCAGGACGGGACCAAAGCGATGATGTCATAGCCCTTCTCGATCCAGGGCTTCATCTCCGCCGCCACTTTCTTCGCGTTGGCGGCGACGTCGGCGATACGGCCTTGTTCGAGCAGGGGCATGCTGCAACAGCTGGGATAGACGATCTGGGTCTCAACCCCGTTCATCGCCAGCACCTGGCGGGCGGCGATGCCGACATGGGGTTCGTTGAAGTTCACGAAACAGGTGGCATACAGCACCGCCTTGCGCCCGAAGGCCGGTGCTTCGGCATTGACCGCGGGGGCATCGTAATCCTGCCGCTCAAAGCTGTGGCTGGCGTATTTCGGCAGTTCCGCGTCCTTGTGCAGCCCGGCGACCGCGCGCAGGACCCGTCCCGCCGTCGCATTGCCCCGCTTGGTGGTCCAGTTCGCGATGGGGGCGACGATGGTTGCCAGCGCCCCGTTGCGGTCGGTTTCCGCCAGTTGCTTGTCCGCGAATGGGGTCTTGCCTTCCTTATGCTCCAACGCGCGGTAGCGCAGCATCAGATGCGGGAAGTCGAGGTTGAACTCGTGCGGCGGCACATAGGGGCATTTCGTCATGTAGCACAGGTCGCACAGCGTGCAGGCATCGACGACGGATTTGAAATCCTTGCTGTCGACGCCATCGAGTTCCTCGGTGGGGGAGGCATCGACGAGGTCAAACAGGCGCGGGAATGAATCGCACAGATTAAAGCAGCGGCGGCAGCCGTGGCAGATGTCGAACACGCGGCGCAATTCGAGCTCGATTTCCGCGGGGTCGTAGAAGGATTCATCCTGCCAGGGGATCGGATGCCGGGTCGGGGCTTCAAGGCTGCCTTCGCGCATCGCCTGCACTTTCGTTACTATATCGCGGCGTTACTATAAACGGGTAGAAACCCCCTCCGCCCGGCGGGCCGGGGGAGGGGGATCGTAAGCCTTAGCCCAGCTCGTTCAGAGCCTTCTGGAAGCGGCCAGCGTGCGAACGCTCGGCCTTCGCCAGGGTCTCAAACCAGCCGGCGATCTCGTCGAAGCCTTCTTCACGCGCGGTACGCGCCATGCCCGGGTACATGTCGGTGTACTCGTGCGTCTCACCGGCCACGGCGGCGGCGAGGTTGTCGCTGGTCGCGCCAATCGGCAGACCGGTCGCGGGATCGCCCGACTCTTCGAGGTATTCGAGGTGGCCGTGCGCATGCCCGGTCTCACCTTCGGCGGTGGAGCGGAACACGGTGGCGACGTCGTTGTAGCCTTCGACGTCGGCCTTCTGAGCGAAATAGAGGTAGCGGCGGTTCGCCTGGGATTCACCAGCAAACGCGGCCTTCAGATTGTCTTCGGTCTTGCTTCCCTTGAGCGCGGCCATGACGGGTTCCTTTCAGCTTTCAGGACGATGGATCAGCGCAGCGTGTCACCCCCGGCGGATGCCGTCGGTCCCGCCCGCTTTCCAACGCCCGCAACCTAGTCCAAGTGCCATTTGAATTGAAGTTCACGGGATCATGAAATTTTTCGATCACCATTTGCGGGTCGAGCGATCATACCCGCTCATGGATCCTGATCGCGGGATTCAGACTTTCGGTGAGTCTACCTCCGGTCATCCCGCTCAGAGCTGCGCTCGGGCCTGTTTCGCCAGCGCGTCCGTGGTGGTGCGCCACACGCCGCTCTTGCCGAGAATCCGCGCCAAAGCCTCCCGCAGCCAGCGGATGCGTTGCGGTTGGCCGGTGATCCAGGGGTGCAGCGTCAGATTGAAGACCCCGCCGCCCTCCGCGTGCAGAACGGCGAAGGCTTCAGCCACGTTGTCCGCCCAGACCGGTGAGGTGACGCCGCGCAGGCGGATGCATTCCAGGTCGTTCCATTCCGGCTGCGGTGGCAGGGACACGAGCGAACCGTCCAGCAGGTAAGGCCGATCATCGTTGGCCCAGTCGGTGGTGTAGTGGAAGCCGGCTTCGAGGAGGCGGGCCGGCGTGTCGAAGGATTCGTTGAAATCCTGGCCGCACCAGCCCGTCGGCACGTCCCCCGTGGCGGACGCGACGGCGTCGCGGGCCTGGATGATGAAGGCGCGCTCTTCGTCCTCCGTCATCTTGCTGCTGATGCGCCGGGTGGCAAAATCGCCATGCGCCATGAAGCAGGCATCGCGGCGGATCAGCCCGTCGACCAGCTCCGGACACAATGCCGCGGCCCCCGCGCCCAGCGCGACCGAGGGCACGATGCCAGCTTGATCCAGCACGTCCAGAATCCGGAAGATGCCGACACGGGTGCCATAGGCGCGCTGGCTCCAGGTTAGCCAATCGGGGAAAAATTTACCCAGGGGGGAGACGATGCGCGGATCCGCCGTCGCCTCGGCGGGTGGGGTGAGTTCCCAATGATCCACCATCACCGTGACGGTCAGCGCGATGCGGGCCCCGTCCGGCCAGACGAAGCGCGGTGCCTCGGGTAAAATACGGAAGGGGTAATGGGCATGGTCCATGCCAGGCGCGCGCGCCTCGCCGATCGGCGGGACCTTGGTGGGGACAAATTCAACCATTGGCGGCCTCCCGCGCGGCAAGATGCGATTCCAGGGCTGGCAGATGGTTGGCGTTGAACCAGTCCACGATCTCCGCCCCCCGGGCCAGCCAGACGCCGGAATGGGACAGCACATATTCCAGCGCGGCGCGCACGGCCCGGATGCGGTGCGGCTGTCCGACCCAGTAGGGGTGCAGGGCGATGCACATCACGCGACCTTGTTCGGCACCCTCGGCATAGACGGTGTCGAAGTAGTCGCGGATCTGGCGGCCAAATTCCTCCGCTTCTTCACCGCGCCGGTGCGACAGCACGTCATTGAGTTCCGTGGTGTAGGGCAACGACACCAGCTTGCCCGTCTTCACCCGCAGCGGGAACGGCTGATCGTCATGATACAGATCGGCCGTATAGGAATAGCCGCACGCGGCGGCCAGGTCGAAGGTGTTCAGCGTGTTGGTGATCGCGGGGCTGAACCAGCCCTTCTGTTCCCGTCCCGTCAGCTTGCGGTGGATTTCGCGGGATTCGAGCATGGCCGCGCGCTCTTCCTCCGGCGTGAAGTTCCAGTGGTAGCGGGTGTTGTAGATGCCGTGGGACATCAGTTCCCAGTTCCGCTTTTCCATCGCTTCCAGGATGGCGGGGAAATGCTGGATCACCGTCATCGACAGGCTGACCGTGCAGGGAATGTTCAGATCGTCCGTCAGTTCCAGCATCCGCCAAAGGCCGACCCGGTTGCCGTAGTCGCGGGTGGAATAGCCGAGGATGTCGGGATGCGGGCTGCGCGGCCAGGGATCGCGGGTGCGCACGAACTTCGGCTGATACTCGTAATGCTCGATATTGGGCACGACCCAGAGCGCGACCCGCGCTCCGTTGGGCCATCGCAAGGCCGGGCGGTGCATGATGGGGGAATAGGGGACGAGGCCGGAGTCCATGGCGTGCTCCATCAATGGGATGCACGCAGCCTAAACCGGTTGTCGCAGCCGGGCATAGGCCAGCACGCACAGCACCGCCAGGGCGCAGAATCCGGCCCCCACCACGATGGGGGCGGCGGCGCTGGCGGCGGCGTCACCCGCCACGCCCGCCAGAGGCGGCAGCAGCGTCATCCCGCCATAATAGACCGCGTAGAGCAGCCCCATCCCCAGCGCGCGGTGCCGTGGTGCCAGGATCTCCCCCGGCAAGGTCATGATCGGTCCGGCACACAGGCCGAGGCCCACCGCCGTCAGCAGCAGCATCGGCAATGGCGCCAGCCCGGCCGCCAGGGCCAACAGCGCCGCGGCCATGGTCAGCAGGCACAGCCCGATCGCGGTCAACGGCCAGCTGAGCCGCCCCGTCACCCAGCCCCCCACCGGGGTCAGCACCACCGTCACGAAGGCGCCCACGCTGGTCAGCGCCCCCGCCGCGGCGGCGGCCATGCCATGCTGGACAAAGAAGGCCGGCGCGAAGCCCAGCATCACCGCGTAGCCGGCGTTGAGGAAAGTCCAGGTCAGCGCCACGACCATCAAGGGCACCAGCATCCCCGGCCCCAGGCGGGTCGGTGCCGCCGTTTGCCCTGTGCCGCTGGCTTGCCCCGGCGTGAAGCAGGCGGCTACCAGGCCCAGCGCGCTCAACAACGCCGGCGCCGCCATCGCCACCCGCCAGGAGCCGAGTGTTGGCAGCAGCATCAGCCCGAGCCCGATGCCCAGTGGATAGGACGACATCAGCCCCCCCATCGCCGCCGGCAGCGCCGCGCCGGTGAAGCGATCCATCACAATCTTTGGACCGACGACCCCGATCAGCAGGCTGCCGGCCCCGGCGGCGGACCGCCCGGCCAGTGCCACCCCGAAGCCCGGCGCCACCGTCAGCAGTGCCCCCCCGGCCACCATCAGCGTCAGGCCCGCCAGCATGACCCGCCGATCCCCGAAGCGCCCGATGAGCCAGCCCGCGGGGATGGCCAGAAACATCCCCAGCGTCGAATAAGCCCCCAACAGCGTCCCCAGATCGGCGTAATTGAGATGCAACTCGGCCATCATGGCCGGACCGACCGCGCCAACGGATTGATATTGCATCCCGAAGGCGGTGCGCCCCAGGATCAGGACGGCCAGAATAGCCCAGGGATTGGTCAGCACATGCGTTCAGCCGCGCCGCGCCGTGGCATGCGGTGACAGCCAGCCCATCGTCGCCGCCGGCTCGCTGTCGGTGGTCGGCAGATAGGGTTTGATGTCGAGCAGCGGCGTGCCATCGACGCAGTCGAGGTAACGGACCTTCAGCGTGTCGGCCCGTTCAAACCCATCGAAGGCCACCACCGACAGGCCGATGGGATTGGGCCGCCGCGGGCCACGGGTGGCGAAGACGCCGCGCGGGGTGGGATCGAAGGGGGGCGTGAAGACCAGCTCGGTCGGGCCGGCGAGGTCCAGCCAGTAGGTGAGGATGAGGTGCGAAAACCCCTCCAGGCTGCGGAGTCCCTCGATAAAGCCGGCGAACACCCGAACCCGGCAGATCGGCGCGGGATCAGGCTGACGCCCGTTGCGCGGGCAGTCCGCGATGCTGCGCCAGGGGGTGTGGATGGTGCCGATGGGGCGGAGTGTGAGTTCAGACTGTGGCATGGGTGGGAGTTTAGCGGATCGGGGGCTGGCTTGCACGTGGAGGTAATCTCTGCCGTCCGCGGCGGTACATCCCGGTCTCATCCCCGCCAGCCCGCGAGGCGGCACTGGTTCCGCCGTCTGTCTCCGGAAAACCCTATACGCCGTGAGAATGCTGCTGCGTCAGCCGCGCAACTCCGCGTCGAACGGGCGGCACGTAGCTCAAACCACGACCTGCGCTGCCGCGGCAAGCTCACGTTCAGGTCGGGCAGCGGAAGCCGGCATGAACCCCCGATGTGCCATTAGCCGCCCAAGGTCCCCGATACAGCCCACCTTGACTCCCGCCCGCCCCTGCCCGTTCATCGCAGCAGATGGAAACGGGCAGGGGGCCCTGCGACACCAAGATGGCACTCAAATCCAAACAGGTCGGGAGTTTCCGCGAAGCGATCGCGGACATCCCTGACGGTAGCACTATCGGCTTCGGCGGCTTCGCCATGCCGGGGGTGGCGTTCAACCTCATCAAGGCGTTGCTGGATCAGGGCGCCAAGCGCCTGACGCTTGTCGGCAACACCACCGGCGGCGCCGCCGTGCCGCGCATGCCCGACATGGGCATGCTGGTGGAAAACGGGCAGGTCGCGAAGGTCATCTGCGCCTTCACCGCCGCCACCCGCCCCACCGACGTGCTGCCCTTCACCAAATACTACGAATCGGGGGAATGCGAGGCCGAACTCGTGCCCCAGGGCACCCTGGCCGAACGCCTGCGCGCCGCCGGCGCCGGCATCCCGGCCTTCTTCACCCCCACCGCCGTCGGCACCGAACTCGCCGAGGGCCGCGAAACCCGGGTGATCAACGGCCGCGAATACCTGCTGGAATACGCGCTGCCGCTGGACTACGCCTTCATCCGCGCCGCGCGCGCCGACACTTTCGGCAACCTGCAGTTCCATCGCGCCCAGCGCAATTTCAATCCGGTGATGGCCATGGCCGCCCGCACCACGATCGTGGAAGTGGATGAGCCGATCGTGCCGGTGGGCGGGATTGATCCGGATCAGGTGCATTGCTCGGGCATTTTCGTGAAGCGCCTGGTGCAGGTGCCGCCCGAACCCGAGGGAATCTGGCCAACCCGCCGGCAGGAGCGCCGCCGATGAGCGATACCAAAGGACTGAACCGCCAGCAGATGGCGGACCGCATGGCGCTGGAGTTCCAGGACGGCTGGATCGTCAATCTGGGTGTCGGCATTCCGACCATGTGCTCGAACACCGACCTCGGGGACGTGGATTTCACCTATCACTCCGAAAACGGGATCATCGGCTACGGCCCGGTCGCGGCGTCGGGGGAGGAAGACCTCAACCTCGTCAATGCCGGCGGCCAGAACGTGACCATGAAGCCAGGCGGCTCGGTCGTGCATCATGCCGACAGCTTCGCCATCATCCGCGGCGGCCATATCGATGCCACCGTGATGGGTGCCTATCAGGTGTCGATGACCGGCGATTTCGCTAACTGGAAGCTCAAGGGCCAGAAGGGCGGCGGGATTGGCGGGGCGATGGACCTCGCAGCCTGTGCCAGGCGGGTGTTCATCATCCTGGAACATGTCACCCGCAAGAACGAGCCGCGTTTGGTCACGGCCTGCGATCTGCCGGTCACCGCCCGCGGTGTGGTGACGCTGGTATCCACCAATTACGGCCTGTTCGAACCCACAGGCATCGGCTTCCTGCTGCGGGAAATCGCACCCGGCCTGACGGTCGATGAGATCCGCGCCACCACCGGCGGGGTGCTGACGGTGGCCGATAATCTGCGGTCCGTGCGCCTGGCTGGATCGAATTAGGAAGGGCCGCAACCCATGGCATCCCGCGAAACCGCCATCGCCCGCGCCCTCGACGTTTTCGACACCAACCAGTTTCGTGACCAACTCGCGAAACTGGTCGCGATCCGCAGTACGTCCCAGGATCCGGGAGCGGCGGATGAGGTGCGGCGGTATCTGACCGACGCCATCCAGCCCTGGCTGGAACGCCTGGGTTTCAGCGTCGCGATCCATTCCAACCCAGCCGAGGGGTTTGGGCCGATCCTGACGGCGGAACGGATCGAAGACCCGGCAGTGCCAACCGTCCTGACCTATGGCCATGGCGACACGGTGCGCGGGCTGGAGGATCAGTGGCGTGTCGGCCTTGATCCCTGGACGCTGACCGAAGAAGGCGACCTTTGGTATGGCCGCGGCACGGCCGACAACAAGGGTCAGCATGCGGTCAACCTCTCGGCGCTGGAAGCGGTCCTGACGGAACGGGGCGGCCGTCTCGGCTACAACATCAAGATGATCCTCGAAACCAGTGAGGAACGCGGTTCCACCGGCCTGAAGGCCTTTGTGGCCGAACGGGCCGAGGCGCTGAAAGCCGATGTGCTGATCGCCAGCGACGGCCCGCGCGTGATGCCGGAGGTGCCCACGATCGCCACGGGCACGCGCGGCACCTTCCACTTCGACCTCGTGCTGGAGCTGCGGGCGGGCGGGGTGCATTCCGGCCATTGGGGGGGGCTGACGACCGACCCCGCCGTGCTGCTGACCCATGCCATCGGCTGCATCATTGACCGTCGCGGCAAGATCCTGGTGCGCGACTGGCTTCCCCGGAACGGAGTACCGGCCTCGGTGCGCGCCGTGCTGGCCGGTTGTCCGGTGGGCGGCGGCGGGGAATCGGCGACGATCGACCCGGACTGGGGCGAGCCGGGCCTGACCTCGGCCGAGAAGATCTACGGCTGGAACAGCTTCATCGTGCTGGCCATGACATCGGGCAAGCCGGACAACCCGGTCAACGCCGTCGCCCCGAACGCGCGGGCGCATTGCCAGATCCGCTATACCGTTGACACCGATCCCGCTGATTTCGCCCCCGCCTTGCGCCGGCATCTGGATGCGGAGGGATTCACCACTGTTCGGATCGAAAATGCCGGCCTGCGCATGCCCGCCAGCCGCACCGATCCCGGCGATCCCTGGGTGCGCTGGGCGGTCACGAGCATGGAAAAGACCCTGGGCAAGCATGTGCAGGTGATTCCCAACGCCTCCGGCGGGTTGCCGGGTGATGTGTTCGTCGATCACCTCGGCGTGCCGCTGGTCTGGATCCCGCACAGTTACAATGGCTGCAAGCAGCACGGCCCGGATGAGCATTTCCTGCGCGGCCCGGCGCGGGAGGGCATCGCCGCATTCGCCGGCCTCTGGTGGGATCTGGGAGACGCCGGAACACCCCGGCCCCGGTAAGGATCGTCCCCGTGACGTTACGGATTGGCCTGGATGCCCGTTGCCTGAACACGGGTTTCATCCGCGGCATGGGGGAATATGTCAGCGCGATCGCGTCCCGTATCCAGGCCGGCGGCGACGTGGATTGGGTCTTCTACGGCGCCCGGCCTGATCTGGCGTTTCATCGCCCGGATGGGTGCGAGGCGGCGAAGCTCGTCCTGGCGGACATTCCAGGCGACCGGTTCAAGACCTGGGAGCAGCTCGCGTTGCCGGCGCTGGCCCTGCGGGACCGCAGGCAGGTCTTGCATTGCACCGCCACGACGCTGCCGCTGTGGCAGCCGGTTCCGACGGTGGTGACCATCCATGACACCATCCCTTGGGATACCGGCGAATTTCTGCCGCCGGGCTTCTATCGCGATCGTCTGCTGCCCCTGGCCTATCGCCGCTGTGCCGCGGTCATCACGATCAGTGAGCATTCGAAGCGCGACATCCTCCGGCTCTGGCCCGCGCTGGCGCCGAAAGTGCGGGTGATCCCGCACGGTGTGGATGACGGGTTCCTGACGCAAACCCCCGGTGCTCTGCCGCCAGAACTGGCGGCACGGGGCATTGCCGGGCCCTATGTGCTCTATGTCGGTGGCACTACGGCGCGCAAGCGCCTGGACTGGGCGATCGCGCTGCATGGCGCCCTCAGCAACCCAGGGGTTCAGCTCGTGGTCTGCGGCGTGCCGCAATCGGCGCATGCGGGGCATATCGAAGCGCTGCCGCCGGCGCTGCGGGCCCAGGTGGTGTTCACCCCGTTTCTGCCGGCCGAGACGATGCCGGCGCTCTACCAGAATGCCCTCGTGGTACTATACCCCACGCTTTACGAAGGGTTCGGCTTCCCCGCGCTGAACGCACAGGCGGCGGGGACCCCGGTGCTGATGAGCCATGTCAGTAGCCTGGTGGAGCTGGCCGGCCCTGGTTCCATCGCGCTCGACCCCTCCGATGAGGCCGCATGGCTGGAGGCTTACCGCGCGACCGTGGCGCATCGTTTGATGGCACCCGCGCCGAATCTGCAATCGCGTGCCTGGGCAAACCGCTTCGACTGGGCCCATTCCGCGCAAGCGCATCGCGCGGTTTACCAGGAGGCGGCGAAACAGCCGGGCTGAACGGGTTTCTTTGCGTTTTCCCTACCCTGACCCACCCGAGGAACCATGGAATACGAACTCATCACCTCCGTCCTGCATGGCACCACCGCGATCATCACCCTCAACCGCCCGGAGCGGCGCAATGCGCTGTCGGCGAAGCTGTTGCGGGAGCTCAACGCCGCGCTGATGGAGGCCGATGAATACAACCCCGTTCATTGCGTCGTCCTGCGTGGTGCCGGCCCGCACTTCTGCGCCGGCGCCGATCTGAACGAATATTCCGCCGGGCGCGGCCCGGATTATCGCGGTCGGCAGGAAATCGACGACGACATCTGGCGCTTGGAGCAAGGCCAGCGCCTGCGCATCCAGCTGTTCGACATGCACAAGCCCGTGATCGCCCAGGTCCATGGAACCTGTATCGGCATTGGCACCGAACTCGCCTGGTTCTGCGACATGATCATCGTCGCCGACGACGCCCGCATCGGCTTCCCGCCGGTGCGGGATCTGGGGACACCGCCAGGGTCGATGTGGCTGTACCATTGTGGCCCGCAATGGGCGAAGCGGCTGCTGCTGACCGGCGACTGCCTGACCGGCAAGGACTGCGCCGAGATCGGTCTGGCCCTGAAATCCTACCCGGCGGCGGAGCTGGAGACGGAGGTCATGCGGCTGGCCGACCGGATGGGCCTGGTCGATCCGCATCTGCTTTCGGCCAACAAGCGGATGGTCAATCTGGGGCTGGAACTGATGGGTGCGCGCACCATCCAGCGCATCGGCGCCGAAATCGATGCCCGCGGGCATCTTGCGCCCAAGGCGATGGCGTTCAAGGCGACGATGCGCCAGCACGGGGTGAAGCACGCCTTTCAGCAGCGGGACGCGGCCTTCGGGAGCGGGTATGCTGCGGTCCATGGCCGCGACCCCGACTGAACCCGTATTGCTGTACCGTGACCAGCGCTTCGTCGTGCTGGACAAGCCCGCCGGCCTGGCGGTGCACCCGGGCCCGCGCGGCGGACCGAGTGTGGAGGACTGGTTCCCCCGGCTCAGCCGCCGCAAGGACGGGCCCTGGCTGGCGCATCGGCTCGACGCCGATACAGCCGGTTGCCTGGTCGTGGCCTTGCGCAAGGCGGCTTTGATCGCGGCTCAGGCTGCCTTCGCCGAAGGCCGTGCGCGCAAGACCTATTGGGCCGTGGTGCGCGGGGGCCCAGCCACGGACAGCGGCATGATCGATGCGCCTTTGCGCCGCCAGGATAGTCAGGCCGGGTGGCGCATGGTCATCGGCCCGGGTGGTCAACGGGCGATCACCGATTGGCATGTCCTGGGCCGCGGCCCAGGCATCGCCTGGCTGGAACTGCATCCTCGGACAGGCCGCACCCACCAGATCCGGGTCCATTGTGCGTCGCTGGGATGCCCGATCCTCGGCGATCCGATCTATGGCGATGGCAAGGGGCCGCTGCATCTGCTGGCCCGCGCGATCGCGCTGCCCTTGGAGCCGCCCATCGCGGCACGCGCCGAGCCTCCGCCGGCGTTGCGCGCTGCCCTGCTGCGGTGCGGTTGGCGCGCGCCCTCGGATCAGGCACCATCCGGGGAAGCAACCGATCGTTCAGTCTGACCGCCCGCGCCGGTGCGCGGCCTGGCGCGTCCAGGCACAGGGGAGAAACATCATGGTCCAATCAGGACGCGTCGCCTTTGGCAAAATGGAAGAGGTGCTGTTTGGCGTGAATGCCGCCGAGGCGGTTGCAGCGCAGGCCCGGGAACTCGGCGCGCATCGGGTGTTCCTGATGGTGAGCGGCACGCTTAATCGGGAAACCGATGAGATCGCCCGGGTACGCGCGGCGCTCGGCAACCTCTGCGCCGGGGTGTTCGACAGGATGCCGGCCCATACGCCACGCCAGGCCGTGATCGCCGCCGCTAATCAGGCGCGCGCGGCCGATGCGGATCTGATCGTGACCATCGGCGGCGGCTCGATCACGGATGCGGCGAAGACGGTGCAACTCTGCCTCGGCAACGGGATCGACACGGCCGAGGCGCTGGACGCCTACCGCCCTGTCAAGGGCGCGCCGCCGCCGGGCAAGGCGCCCACCATCCGCCAGATCAGCGTGCCGACGACGCTCTCCGCCGGGGAGTTCAGCGCCCTGGCCGGCGTCACCGACGAGCGGACCCGGGTCAAGGAGCTGTTCGCGCATCCGATGATGATCCCGCGGACCGTGATCCTCGATCCCGCGATGACGCGGCACACGCCGGAATGGCTTTTTCTCTCAACCGGGATCCGCGCGGTCGATCATTGCGTGGAAGGGTTCTGCTCGCAGGAGGCCAATCCTTATGCCGATGCGCAGGCCCTGCGCGGCCTGTCGCTGCTCGCGCGCGGGCTGGCGCGGGTGAAGGCGGACCCCTCGGATTTGCAGGCGCGCCTGGATTGCCAGATCGGGTCCTGGCTTTCGATGGGTCCCCTGGCGAGCGGTGTGCCGATGGGCGCGAGCCACGGCATCGGTTACGTGCTGGGCGCGGTGTTCGACATCCCGCACGGGCACACGTCCTGCATCATGCTCCCCGCGGTTATGCGCTGGAACAAACAAGCCAACGCCGATCGGCAGGCGGAGATCGCGGCGGCGATGGGCCATCCCGGGGAGGACGCGGGCGACGTGCTGGATGCGTTTATCGGCGGACTGGGCATGCCACGTAGCCTGGGTGCGGTGAATGTGGGGCCGGACGCGTATGTCCGGATATCCGAGCAGGCGATGGGCACGCCCTGGATCCCGCGCAACCCCCGCCGGATCGACGGCCCGGCGCATGTGCGGGAGATTCTGGCGTTGGCGGCCTAGGACTTTAAGCGCCGCTGGTAGCGCGTTCGGCCAATCCGGGTCATCATCGGTGGCAATAGAAACCTCCCGGAGGAACCCATCATGTCCCAGGCCCTGACCGGCATCCGCGTCATCGACATGACGCATAATCAGGCCGGCCCCGCCTGCGCCCAAATTCTCGGATTTCTTGGCGCGGAGGTCATTAAACTTGAAGAACCCAAGGGCGGCGACGTCGCGCGCACCAATATGCGTGACATCGCCGACAGCGACAGCCTGTTCTTCCTGATCCTGAATGCCAACAAGCAGAGCCTGACGCTCAATCTGAAAACCGACGAAGGCAAGGCGCTGTTCAAACAGGTCATCGCCGAGTCCGACGTGCTGCTGGAAAACTTTGGCCCCGGCGCGCTCGATCGGCTCGGGCTGGGCTATGACATGCTGAAAGAGATCAACCCGCGGCTGATCTATTCCACCATCAAAGGCTTCGGCACCTACGGGCCTTACAGCAATTTCAAAAGCTTCGAGCCGATTGCCCAGGCGATGGGGGGCGCGATGTGCGTCACCGGCTATGCCGACGGGCCGCCCACCTTCAACTTCCCGGCCATTGGGGATTCCGGCACCGGCATGCACATGGCCATCGGCATCCTGGCGGCGCTGCAGCAGCGCCACACGACCGGCAAGGGCCAGCACGTGGAAGTGTCGATGCAGGACGCGGTGGTCAATCTGATCCGCGTCAGCCTGCGCGACCACCAGCGCTATGGCCATCCGCCGGCACGATCGGGCAATCAGCTGGGCAAGACGGTGCCGGGGACGACGTTCCTCTGCGCGCCCGGCGGGCCGAACGACTATGTCTACATTTTCTGCCAGCCGCAGATGTGGAAAGGGCTGGTGGGCGTCCTCGGCCAGCCGGCGTTGCTGGACGACCCGCGCTTCGCCACCCCCGATGCAAGGTGGGAAAACCGGGAGGCATTGGAAGCGATCGTCACCGCCTGGACCAGCGCACGGAGCAAGCATGAGGTGATGCGCCTGATGGGCGACGCCGGCGTACCCTGCGGCGCCTGCCTCGACACCGGGGAGGTGCTGGCTGACCCGCATCTGCGGGAGCGCGATATGATCCTCGACATCGATTACCCGACGCGGGGGACCTACCAGACCGTGGGTTCGCCAATCAAATTGTCGGATTCGCCGGTCGCGGTGACGCGGCCGCCGCTGTTGGGTGAGCATACCGAATCCCTGCTGGGCACTCTGTGTGGGGTCGATCCGGCGGCGGTGAAGGGCTTGCGCGACCGCGGCGTGGTTTGACGGGCGGACGGCGATCAGAGGAGGGTACGATGGCGATTACCTTCACCAAATTGGGCGGCCATATGGCGATCGCGGCAGAGGGGTTGGACCTGTCCACGCCCCCATCCGCCGAAGCGGCGGCTCAGCTTCGCCAGGCTCTGTGGGAGAACCAGATCCTGTGCATCCGCGGCCAGGCGATCGCGCCTGGCGCCTACCTCGCAACCATCAGCCTATTCGGGGAACCGCAGGTCCGCCCGGAAATCCCGCATGTCGAGGGGTTTCCAGCGGTGACCACGCTGTCGTCAGAAGACCGCGACCTCAAAGGCGACGGCAAGCGGCTGGTGGCGGGGGCGAACTGGCATTCCGACGACACGTTCATGGCGCGCCCCAGCGCCCTGACCGCGCTCTATGGCCTGATCGTGCCGGAGGTCGGTGGCGATACCGAATACGCCAACATGTACGCCGCGTATGAGGCCTTGCCGCAAGCGCGGCGGCAGTATCTGGACACGCTGAAGGTGGTGCACGCCATGAAGCCAGCGCGGGAGGGGCTGGGCCGGACCCGGTCCATCGCGCCGGAGATCCTGGCGCAATGCCCGCCCTCTACCCATCCGCTGGTGCGCACCCATCCCCAAACCGGCCGCAAGGCGCTCTATGTCAGCCGCAACCGCATGGATCACATCGTCGGTTTGGAGCGCGAAGAGGGGCACCGGCTGATCGATGAACTGGTCGAGCATGCCATCCAGCCGCAATTCACCTACCGCCATCGCTGGCGGCAGGGGGACATCGTGATCTGGGACAACCGCTGTCTGATGCACAAGGCCAACGGCGATTACCCCGAAGGCGCGCGCCGGTTCATGCAGCGGATCATCGTGGCGGGAGAGGTACCGGTTTAAAAGCGCTTCGTCCTCAAACGGATACGCCTCAAGCTGGCACCCTGATCGCCTCCAACAATGCCCGCGACGCGTCCGGGATCGCCACCGGCTTCTGCGAGCCCCGTTCGACGAACACATGGACAAAGTGGCCCTCGGCGGCGGCAACCGCGTCGTCGTTGCGAAACACCCCGATTTCATAGCGCACCGAGCTGCGCCCGATATGTGCCACCCGAATGCCGACAAGCACCCGGTCGGGGAATGCCAGGGAGCTGTGGTACCGGCACGCGACCTCCGCCACCACGCAATGGGTTGGCCCGTCCATCAACCCGACCACTTTTTCCGTCATCTCGTAATAGGTCACCGCGGTGTCGAAATAGGAGAAGTAGTTGACGTTGTTCACATGCTGGAAGACGTCATTGTCCATCCACCGCGTTGTGATGGCATGGAAATACCGGTAGTCGGCGCGGCGTCCGGGTGGCAGTCGGGTCATGGGCGGGGTTCCTCCGTCAAAGATGCGGCCGTTCAACCGCATTCCCCCGCGCGCGTCCATATTGGACAGCGCTGGCGCCAGGCGGTAAACGCCCGCGCTCCGCGGCGCGCAGGAGAACCACCGTGCCCATTCGTCCCATTGTCTCACGCCGTCTCGTCAGCGCTGGCCTTTTGATGGGTTTGCTGGCGCCTCGCCTGGCCCATGCGCATGCCATCCTGGAGGAAAGCCTGCCGGAACCTGGTGGCAGCATTCCAGCGGGCACCGTGGCGCTGCGGCTGCGCTTCAACAGCCGCATCGACCTCACGCGGTCGCGCCTGACATTGATAGGGCCCAATCCAGTGGGATCCGACCAGGCGCAGACCACGCTCACCATCCTGCAAGGCGGCCCCCCGGATATCGTCGGCGCCAATCTGACCTTAAAGCCGGGTTCCTACAGTCTGCGCTGGCAGGTTCTGGCGATCGATGGCCATCTTACCCGCGGCGATGTCCGCTTCACCGTGACGGAGCATTAGGCGGTGGAACTCCTCATCGACCTGTTCGGCTATCTGTCGATCGTCGTGCATGGGCTGACCATCCTCGCGCAATCCATGGCGCTGGGTGGCGTGCTGTTCCTGATCCTCCTGGCCCGGCCCTTGGCAGCGCGTCTGGGGCCCGCGGGTGCGACCATCGCTGATCGCTGTGCGCGGGTCGCGGCCTGGAGTGCTGTGGCGCTGTTGATGAGTGAGGCCGCGACGGTCGCCCTGCAATCCGCCGTCCTGGTGGGGTCCATCGGCATCGGCCTTGAGGACGCGCTGGGCGCCAATTTCGCCATAGCGGGCCTCCTGAAAATGGCGGTAGCGGCGATTCTGTCCTTCCTGCTGTTCGCCCGGGGGCGCCGGGCCCCCGTGGTACCGTTGCTGGTTGGCGTGGTGATCGCGCTCCTGGCGGCGATCCTGACCACGCATGCGGTCGCCAGGCTCGATGACCGGGGGCCGCTGCTCGCGGCGGCCTGGCTGCACCAGGCCGGAGCCGCGCTGTGGATCGGCGGCATACCCTGCTTCCTGCTGGCGCTCGCGAACCTCCATGACGGCGCTGCCTGGCGGCTGGTAGGCACGCGCTTTTCCCGCATGTCGATGGCGGGTGTGTCTTGCATCGTGATCAGCGGTCTGATCATGAGCGTGCTGTATATCGGCGAACCCGAAGGATTCTATGGCACCGCCTATGGTGTCATGGTCGGGGCCAAGATCGCGATGTTCCTGATGCTGCTCGGCCTGGGCGGGCTCAATTTCCTGCTGGTGGAGCGGCTGCGTGCCAATCCCGCGACCCCGGTGACCCGGATGCGTCGCTTCGCGGAGGTTGAGCTTGGCATCGGGGCGGCCATCTTCTTCGCCGCCGCGTCGCTGACCTCTGTCCCGCCCGCGGTTGACCTGACCAAGGATCGGGTGACGATGGCGGAAATCATCGAGCGCAACACCCCGGTCTGGCCGCGCCTCAGCAGCCCAGACCATGACTCCCTGGCATTGCCGGCCCTGCAGGCCAAGCTGGACGCGGAGGCGGCGGCGAAAAAAGCGGCGCCGCAGGTTGCCTTTATCCCCGGCGCCGGGGAATTGCCGCCGCGCAATGCCGACGATATCGCCTGGTCGGAATACAATCACCATTGGGCCGGGCTGTTCGTGGTGGCGGTTGGCATCCTGGCCTTGATGAACCGGGCCGGCATTGGCTGGGCCCGGCATTGGCCCTTAGTCTTCCTGGGGCTGGCCGCGTTCCTGTTCGTGCGCTCGGACCCCGAGACCTGGCCGCTTGGCGACATCGGGTTTTTTGAGAGCTTCCGGGATGTGGAGGTCGCACAGCATCGCAGCTACGTCGTGCTGATCCTGGTCTTCGCCTGGTTCGAATGGCGGGTGCGGGCGGCGGGCTGGGCCAATCGCGGGGCCGCTTACGTCTTCCCCCTGCTATGCGCCGGCGGCGGCGTTTTGTTGCTGACCCATAGCCATGCCATCGCCAACATTAAGGATCAGTTGCTGATCGAGCTAACCCATACGCCATTGGCACTGGCGGGGATCGTCGCGGGTTGGGCCAGGTGGCTGGAACTGCGGCTCGACCCGAAGGCGAATGCCACCGCATTGCGAGTCTCGAGTTGGGTGTGGCCCAGCGCGATCCTGTTTTGCGGCTTCGTCCTGTTGATCTACCGGGAAGCGTAACTCACGCGGGAATGCGCAGGATCGCTGTTGTTCCGGCTCCGAGTTCGCTGTCGAAGGCGAGCTCGGCCCCCATTGCCAATGCGAGCCGGCGGCACAGTGCCAACCCGGTGCCTGTGCCGGTCAGAGGGACGAAGAATTCGCCCGGTTCCGGCGGCCTGCCCAGACGGTCGAGGATGTCGGGCGACATGCCCATTCCGGTGTCGCGCACCAATAACGCGATTTGGCCCCGCTCATGCTCGGTCGCCAGTTCGATCGTGCTGCCGGCGCGGGAGAATTTCACGGCGTTGGCGATCAGGTTTTCCAGAATGCGGCGCATCGCCCAGCGATCGGTGCGCGCCGTCAGGTCCGCCTGCCCGAAATCGAGGGCCAACGCGACCTGCCGTTCGGCCGCGGCCTGGCGGCTGGCGGCCGCGGCCTCCCGTACGACTTCGTTCACATCCACGGCTTCGTTGGTGATCGCGCGGTCGTCGATGGTGGTCAGGTCGATCAGGTTTTCGATTGCCGCGAGCAGCCGCGCACCGTTGTTTTGCACCAAGGTCAAAGCCGGACGCTGATCGGGTCTGCAACTGGCCAGCATGACCGCGGACAGGCCGACAAGGGATTGTAGCGGGTTGCGCAATTCCTGACTGAGCGTGGTGAAGACCTCTGATTTTATGCGTTCAGCGGCCTCCGCCCGTTTGGTCTGGGCGGCCAGTTTTTCCCGAATCGTGCGGGCATGGCGGACCAATGCAGCGGTGATGAAGATCGCCATGACGGAAATCGCGCGGACGAAGACGCCATGTCCGACATGGGGCGCGACAACCGGCAGGAAGAAGCCGACGACCACCATCGCCGTGGCAAGACAGGCCAGGTACCAGACACCACGTGGGTTTTTATGAAAGACCGCCGTGCAGATCAGCGGAATGTAAACCACGCCGAACGGGACATAAAATATTTCAACCGAGATGTCGGCGATGAAGGCGATCAGGCACCCAAGGTAGATCAGCGGAACGAGCCACCGGGGCCAGGAGCCCCAGGCCGCTTCGGACAAATCGATCGGGCGGGTTCCGGTCATACCATGCGCCTGTAAAATATGCGGACCTGTAAAATATTCAGGCCGTTACAACCCATATTCACTTGCCAGCCACGACGTTAGCACAGACGTGCCATCCAGGAAGTCATTTATCTCCATAGCTTCATAAGGATTGTGGCTGCCATTATGGTTTTTGACAAAAACCATGCCGATCGGCACGCCGCAGGCCGCGAAGGCGGCACCGTCATGCGATGCTGGGCTGCCGATTTCGAGTGTGCTGATTCCCAGCCGGCTGGCGCACGCCGTCAGACCGGCCTTGATCGCAGGATCGGCCGGCCCGACCGCCGCCCGTGCCTTGGCGCCGGTACGGAAGGTCACCCCACGGCGTTGCGCGATCCCGGCCATGATCGCCGCGACCCGTGCATCAAGCGCCGCCAGCACGGCTTCGTCATAGGCACGCACGTCAAGGCTGAACTCGAATCGCCCGGGAACGACGGTTAGCCCGTGCTGCGCCGGGTCGGTGTGAAAGCGGCCAATAGTGCAGGCCATCGGGATGCCTTTCGCGTCGTATTCCTCCCATAGTGCGTCCAGGGCCATTGCGAATTCAGCGCCTGCCAGCGCCGCGTCGCGGCGAAACCGGCGGGGCAGGCCAACGTGATCATTCGCACCTTCGATACGGGCATTGGGATAACGGAAATTGCCGGGAATGCCGGTGCATAGCGCGACGGGCCGTCCAGCCTCCACCAGGCTGGGTGCCTGCTCGATGTGCAGTTCCACATAGGCGCGTATGCCGGCGGGATCGAGGTGCCGGGCCCCGGCCGCCAAGGCCGCGGGGTCGCCGCCGCAGTCCGTGATATGGTCCGCCAGCGTCCGCCCGGTATCGATCCGGCGAACGTCCAGCGCACCGTCCGGCAGCGTGCCGAGCGCCCCTCGACTGCCGATATAAGAAACCTGAAACCAGATGCTTTCCTCGGCCCGGATGCCCATCACCGTCAGATCGCAGGATGGCACGATGCCCAGGGTCTGAAAGGCGGTGACGGCGGCCAAACCCGCCAGGACCCCCGCGGCGCCGTCAAAATTCCCACCATGCGGGACTGAATCCAAATGCGAGCCGACGATCACCCGCGGCGCGGTGCGATCCCGGGCGGGCAGCGTCATATAGAGGTTGGCCGCGGCATCGCTGCTGATCTCGAGGCCAAGGGCCCGGGCCGCGGCGGCCACCGTGGCATGGGCGCGTTGTTCTCCCGCCCCGTAGGGATCGCGCGACACGCCGGGCTCATCCAGCCCGTCGCGGCGTAGCTGATCAAACAAGGCCCCCATGGATTGGCGCTGCGCATCAATGGCGGCCTTGATCTCTTGCGCGGATACCGTGACCATGGTCTGCCCTTTCACGCTCTGATCGCCCGAAGCCAGTGTGGCATGTGGTGCGAAGGAAAACGATAACCGCCATGCCCGCGATCGAACAAACCGACTCCATTGGCACGATGCTGCGCGAAACGGCGGAGCGTGTCTTCCGCGAAAGCTGTGATACCGCGGTCCAGCGGTCCGCCGACACAGGGGCCTGGCCGGCCGCGGCCTGGGATGCGGTCGCGCAGGCCGGGCTGCATCGCGGGTTACTGCCGGAAAGCGCCGGCGGCTACGGCGTGGCGGTCGTTGATGCGCTGTCGCTGTTGCGTGTCGCCGCGGAACAGGCGCTTCCGCTCCCATTGGCGGAAACCATGCTGGCTCATTGGCTTCTCGCCGCGTCGGATTTGCCGATCCCGGACGGGCCGCTGACCGTTGCGCCCGTCGTGGCGCATGAGACGCTGACCTTCACGCCGGAGAACGGCGGTTTTCGCGTTCAAGGCAATGTGAGTCGTGTGCCCTGGGGCCGGTCGGTCGCGGCAGCGGCGGTGCTTGCGACGCATGCCGGAGAAACCTGGCTCGCTTTGGTGCCCGCCAGCGCATGGCAATGTGCACCGGGGGAGAATGTCGCCCGCGAGCCGCGCGATCAACTCGCCATTGACGGAATCGCGATCGCTGCCGCGCGGTGTTCGGTCAGCCCTGGCGCGCTCCGTGCGGCCGGGGCTGCGATGCGGACCCAGCAGATGGCGGGTGCCCTTACGGCGCTGACCGCGATGACCACGCAATACGCCCAGGACCGCATTCAATTTGGCCGCCCGATCGGCAAGTTCCAGGCTATACAACAGAATATCGCGGTGCTGGCGGGTCAAACGGCAGCGGCCGTGGCCGCCGCGGATATCGCGGCGGATGCCTTTGCCGCATCCGGAGGCGAGGGGCTTCTCCCCATCGCCGCCGGCAAGGCGCGTGCCGGGGAGGCAGCGGGCATCGGCGCGTCAATCGCGCATCAGGTCCATGGTGCGATCGGGTTCACGCTTGAATACAACTTGCAGTTTCTCACGCGGCGGCTGTGGTCCTGGCGCGACGAGTTCGGCAATGAATCGAGCTGGAACAGGCTTTTGGGCCAGCACATGGCGAAAGCCGGCGGCGATCGCCTATGGGCGGAGATTGTCGCTGCCTAGCGTCCGAACAAGACACTCTGATAGAGCGACCGGCCGCTCCCTGGTGCGATCAGGTTGGGGCCGTTTCGTAATCCGCGTCGTTGTCGGGTAATGCGTAATTCCGCAGGCTGGCGATGTCGTGCAGGATCACCCGGGAGCCGTGGGTCTCGACGCCCAACCCGCGCAATGCGGCGAAGGCCCGTGACAGGTTTTCCTGCCGGCATCCGAGACGCGCCGCCAGAAGGCGTTTGTCGAACGGCAGTCGCAGATTGACCATGTTGCTGGCCGGATCGTTCGTGAGGTCCAGCAGGTAGCAGCCGAGCCGTTGCGCGGTCGTTCGTAGCTTGAGATCGCACACCTGGCGGACGATGGCGCCAAAATCCAACGCCTCGGCTTTCAGCATGGCGGTTGCAAGAGAAATTTCCTTATGCAGAAGCTGGCGCAGCCCGTCCGCGTCAACCGCGATCAACTGCGCGCCCGTTACGCTCCGCGCGCTCATGAGGTATGGCATGCCGCTCAGGACCGCGCTGAGCAGAAGATGGCCGCCAGCCGGGATCACTTCGACAACCGCGCTGGCCCCATTCGCTGTCGCGTTCATCAAGGAGATCTGCCCGTCCAGGATGACCAGCAATCGATTGGCGGGCGCGCCCTGGCGGCACAGCTCCGTTCCGGCCGGAACCGATAGCATCGCGGACATGGCGGCGAGTTGGTTCAGAACCGGTTCATCCAGTTCTCGGAATATCTGCGTCTGACGCAACTGTTCGACCGTTGGGGCCTGGATGGGCCGTTCCTGGCCAAGTGTCGTACTCGTCTCAAGCTGGGTAGCGGACATCGGACCGACCAATCAAACTTTGTTCAAGGCACAGTTTTTTGACCAGATGATGGTAACCAGGGAATCTGCGGTATTCAACCCGCGATTGGCGGCCAGGGCGCCGGGGACTCCTCTCCGGCGCATGATTGCCCCACAATCACCGCGGAATCGCGCCGGCTGGTGGCGCCAAGGGGATGCCAGCGGGATGCCAGCGGGATGCCAGCGGGATGCCAGCGGGAAAAAAGGAAACGAATGCATGAAAGCCATGGTGTGCGAATCGTTCGGTGGGCCGGAGGTTCTGGCCTTGCGCGATCGGCCCGACCCGCCTCCGCCCGCGGATGGTGAAATACAGGTCCGGATCCGCGCCCGCGGCGTCCAATATGTCGATGTGCTGATGCTCCAGGGAAAATACCAGTTCCGGCCCGAACCCCCGTTCATCCCCGGTAGCGAGGCAGCCGGTGAGGTCATCGCAGTCGGACCGGGCGTCGCCGATTTCGCCATCGGTGACCGGGTCATGAGCCGCCATTCGCTGGGGGCCTGCGCTGAATTGGGCAATGCCAAGGCCGTGCTCTGCGACAAAATACCCGATGCCATGAGCTTCGAATCGGCTGGCGTGTTCCGCGGCGCCTATACGACCGCCTACCACGCTCTGCTCCAGCGCGGGCGTCTGGTGGCCGGTGAGTGGGTGTTGGTGCATGGCGCGGCCGGCGGCATTGGCATCGCCGCCATCCAGGTCGCCAAGCTGTTCGGCGCCAAGGTGATCGCCACCGCCAGCACGGACGCCAAGCGTGCGGCCTGCCTGGAAGAGGGCGCGGACCACGCGATCGATTACCGCGGCGGTTTTACCGATTCGGTCAAGGACCTGACGGGCGGGCGCGGGGTCGACATTGTCTACGATCCCATCGGCGACAAGGTGGCGGAAGAATCGCTGCGGTGCCTCGCCTGGGGCGGGCGGCTGCTGATTCTGGGTTTCCTGGGCGGCGGTCCGACCAATATTCGATCCAACTATCTGCTGATCAAAGGCATCGATGCCATCGGCGTGCGGATCGGTGGGTTGAATGAGGCCAATCCGGCGCTCGCTATCGCCAATATGAAAGCGCTGACCGAACTGGCCGGGCAGGGCAAGCTGGTGCCACGCATTTCGCATCGATTCCGGCTCGATCAGGCGGCGGAGGCGCTTCAGGCCGTGATCGACCGGGCCGTCACCGGCAAGGCCGTACTGGTCAGTTAAACGCGCCCCCGCTAGCGTGTGGAACGCGCCGTTCCCCAGACACCGGAGGATGTCATGAACCGTTCGGACTTCGAAGCCGATCTGCTGCGTGAGGGCTACCGGATTTTTTACGGTGGATTGCGCGCCAGCGAAATCAACCCCGATCATCGCCATGGGTGGGATGCCCGCATCATGGTCATCGCCGGCGAAATCACCATCACCCGCGATGGGAAGGCCGAAACCTTCCGTGAAGGCGAAAGCTGCATGGTTCCGGCCAATGACCCCCACGCCGAACATAGCGGCCCGCAGGGCGTGGCCTATATCGTTGGCCGCCGCGCCGTTTGATTTCATTCTAACAGGAGACGTACAAAATGGCTGAACCAGGACGCGCCTTGCCGGCGCCAACGCCGGAGACCCAGCATTTCTGGGATGGCACCAAGGCGGGCGAATTACGCCTGCAACGCTGCGATTCCTGCGGCAAGAACTACTTCCCGCCACGCCCCTTCTGTCCCGTTTGCGCGTCCCGCAGCGTCAGCGTCTTCAAGGCATCCGGCAAGGCCGTGCTCTGGAGCTACGTGATCCATCACCGCCCCGTGCCCGGCTTCACGCCGCCTTACGCGATCGCCGTCGTGCAGCTGGCCGAAGGGCCGCGCATGATGACCAACATCGTCGAATGCCCGCAGACGCCGGAAGCCCTGCAGCTCGATATGGAGCTTGAGGTCGTGTTCGAAGCGCAGAACGACAAGATCACGCTCCCCTTCTTCCGTCCGGCGAAAGGCTGAACCCATGCGCAGAAATGCAGTCGCGGTCGTCGGCGCCGCGGAAACCACCCGTCTTGGCGTCATTCCGGAGCTGTCGCAGCTCGGTCTTCACGCCGATGCCGCCCTGAATGCGATGGCCGATTGCGGCCTGTCGCCCAAGGACATCGATGGCATCGCCACGGCGAATGAAACGCCGGTGCAACTGGCCCATTACCTCGGCATCACGCCCACCTGGGTGGATGGGACGTCGGTGGGCGGATGCTCGTTCATGATCCATGTGCGGCATGCCGCCGCGGCGATCGAAGCGGGCCTCGCCAAGACCATCCTCATTACCCATGGTGAAAGCGGCAAATCGCGCGTTGGCAACCCGCCGCGCAGTGTGCATCCGCAGTCGCTGAACGGGCAGTTCGAGCAGCCATTCGGCCCGATGGGCCCGCCGTCGATGTTCACCATCCCGGTGCTGCGCTACATGAAGCGCTATGGCGTGACAGAGGAGCAGATTGCCCAGGTCAGCGTCGTGCAGCGCCAATGGGCTGCGATGCACCCGCGGGCCACGTTCCGCACCCCGATCACCACCGATGACGTTCTGAACAGCCGCATGATCGCCTGGCCGTTCCGGCTGCTGATGTGCTGTCTGGTCACCGATGGCGGCGGCGCGCTGATCCTGACCTCAGCCGATCGGGCTAAGGATTTCAAAACGAAACCGGTTTATATCACGGGCACCGGTGAAAGCGTCGAGACCCCAATGGTTTCGCAGATGGAGGATTTCACCTCGTCACGCGCTTTCCGCGTGGCTGGGCCGACGGCGTTTCAGCAGGCCGGCATCAGCGTCAATGATGTCGATCACCTCATGATCTATGATGCGTTCGCGCATCTCCCGATCTACGGCCTGGAGGATCTGGGGTTCCTGCCGCGTGGGGAGGCAGCGGCGTTCATCGCGGCCGGCAACACCGCGCCGGGTGGCAAGCTGCCCTTGAACACGAATGGCGGCGGGTTGTCGTATATGCATTCGGGCATGTACGGGATGTATGCGCTGCAAGAAAGCGTGCGTCAGATGCGCGGGACGTCTCCGGCGCAGATCAATGGTGCTAAGATTTCTGTCTGCCACGGCGTGGGCGGCATGTTCGCGGCATCCGGGACGATCATTTTCACCAACGACCCGGCGTAATCGGGGTGTGTGGCCGGCTTCGTGCCGGCCACACGGCCTACAACAATACGCAATGTTCCGGCAGGAACGACAAGGTCACCGCGCTCCCTTCCGCGTAATGCTCCGTCGGCGGGCGCCGGACGATCAACTGGCCGGCCGGCCAATCCACCACGTACTGAATGAAATCGCCGTGGAACATGCGGCGGTGGATCGTTCCTGCGACCGCGTTATGCGTCTCCGGCATCGGCGTCAGGTGGATATAGGATGTGCGCAGCGCCACCGTTGTGCCGCCACGGCCGTCGGGCGGGGCCTCGACTTCCAGTCTAATCCCGCCTTGCCCCTCGAACAGCAGCGTCCCGTTCGGGCCGGGACCGATCACCTGGCCCTGGATCATATTGGCGGCACCGACGAAATCGGCGACGAACAGGCTGCGGGGGCGGTTGTAGATTTCCTCGGGGGAGCCGATCTGCTCGATCTTGCCTTTGCTCATGACGATGACGCGGTCGGAGATGGCGAGGGCTTCTTCCTGGTCATGCGTCACATAAAGGGATGTGATGTCGAGGCTGCGTTGGAGTTCGCGCAGTTCCACCCGCATCTCCGCGCGGAGCTTGGCGTCCAGGTTGGACAGCGGCTCATCGAACAGCAGCACGTTCGGCGCGAAGGCAATGGCACGGGCCACCGCGACGCGCTGCTGCTGGCCGCCGGACAGGTTCGACGATGGGCGATCCGCGTAGCTCTGCATCTGCACCATGTTGAGAACCCGGGCAACGGCGGTGTCGATCTCGGCCTTGGGGGCTTTGCGGACGCGTAACCCATAAGCGACGTTCTCGAACACCGTCATATGCGGCCAGATGGCGTAGGACTGGAACACCATCGACACGCCGCGCTTTTCAGCCGGAATGTTGCGACGCTCACTGCCGGAGAAGACCGTCTGACCGTTCAGAGTGATCGTGCCGCTATAGGGCGTTTCCAGCCCGGCAATGGATCGGAGCGTGGTGGTCTTGCCGCAGCCGGAGGGGCCGAGCAGGGTCACCAGTTCCCCCGGTGCGATGGCGAAGTCGATGTGGTCAACGGCGACGGCGTCGCCATAGCGCACGACCAGGTCCTTCACTTCGATCCTTGGTTGCACGCCGCTCATACCGTCGTTCCCCCCACGCGCCGCGCGACCCGGAACAGGATCGCCACGGCGATGAACACCATCACCGTTTGCATCAGTGCCATCGCCGCCGATAGCTCGGAGCTGGATGACAGCCAAGAATTCACGATCGCCGGCGCGATGACCTTGGAATTCGGCCCCATCAGGAACACCGACGCCCCGAGTTCGCGCACGCTGGCGATGAAGATCAGCAGCCAGGCGGCGATCAGGCCCGGGCGCAGCAGCGGCAGCGTCACTGTGCGCATCTGGTAGGTCCAACTGGCGCCGCAGACGCGGGCACATTCCTCCAGGCTTTTATCGACCTGCAGCACGACGCCGGCGATGGTACGCAGGCCCAGCGGCATGAACACCGTGAAATAGGCGATGCCGAGCAGCCAGAGCGTGCCGTAGATCGGGATCGGGATGTTGATCCAGGCCCAGAGCAGCCCGAGCCCGAAGACCAGCCGCGGCACCGCCTGCGGTACCATGATCAGGAACTCCATCGCGCCGCGGCCGGGCATGCGGGACCGGTAGATGATCCAGGCCAGCACCCCGATCGTCGGCACGCCGATGCTGGATACAACGATGCCGAGCAGCAGGCTGTTGGCGAAGGCCGGGGCGAGCGACCCCATGGCCAAAGCGGTCTCGTAGTTCGCGAAGGTAAACTGCATCTGGTGCACGATGACGGTGGCGAAGCGCTCGAACGAGGTCAGCGTCAGCGCCATCAGCGGCAGGATGACGGCGACGATGATGTAGCCCCAGGCGATGGCCAGCAGCAGCCAGCGCAGCGCGCCCACCTCCATCGCCCGCGGCCGGAATCCCTTGCCGGAGATGGTGGCGTAGCTGCCCTTGCGCATGATGAATTTGGAAATGCCGAGGGTGATCACCATCGCCCCCGACAGCGACAGGCCCATCGCGGCGGCATGGCCGTAATCGGGGGGGAAGGACAGGGTCGCCTCCCAGATCGCGGTGGTGACGACGAAGAAGCGGCCGGGAATGCCCAGCACGAAGGCGGCGGCGAAGGAGCCCAGCATTTCCGCGAACACGAAAATAGTCGCCGACAGCACGCCAGGCGCGACCAGCGGCAGCGTCACCTTCAGCGCGGTGCGCATCTTGCCGGCGCCGAGCACGCGGGAGCTCTCCTCCAGCGACGGATCCATCGATTTCATGGAGGCCGATATCATCACGAAGGCGACCGTGCCCTCAAACAGCGCCATCACCCAGGCGATGCCCCAGGGGGAATAGACGTTGAAGGCATCGCTGGAAAATCCCAGCGACCGCCAGGCCTGGTTGATCAACCCGGTCTTGGGCCCCAACAGCACGCCCCAGGACAGGGCGCCGATGAGCGGGGTCATGTAGTATGGCAGTTGCATCAGCCGTTCGAGCCGCTCCCGCCCTGGAATGGCGGTGCGGGTCAGGATCCAGGCCTGGATGAAGCCAAACAGCACCGCCATGACGGTGGCGAGGCAGGCGACGAACAGCGTGTTGAGGATGACCTTCGGCTCCTCGAACAGTTCGGCATAGTTGCCGAACCCATATTCCTCGGGCGGGAAGGTCTGGGCATCGCCGATGTTGAGCGATTCGGTGACGAGATACACGAGCGGATAGAGGACAAGCACCCCGCAGACGAGCAGCAGCAGCGGCGCGATCCAGGCGCTGGAACCGGTGTGGCGCATCGGTCAGCGCATGCCCGTGATTTTGTTCCACTCTTTGACGAACTGGCCGTGCGTTTTCAGGAACGCCTCCCAATCCTGTGGAAACAGCAGTTTCATCTCCGAGGGGCTGATCCCGCCCGGCGGCGGCGCGACGTCGGTGCGCAGGGAATTATACATCAGGTCCTGGCCATAGGCGTTCTGGCCGGGCTGGCCAATGAACCAGTCGACGAACAGCCGCGCGGCCTCGGGATGCGGGGCTTCTTTCACCGCGCCCCAGCTTTCCGGCACCGCGATCAGCCCATCCGGCGGATACACATAAGCAATCGGCGCCCCCTTGGCCTTGGCCAGCAGGTAGCCGGAATATTGCGCGGTATGGATGATTTTCTCCTGCCCGCTGATGGTGCGGTCGTACTGCTGCACGTAGGAATCGAAGCCCTTGGGCGTCAGGGCAGCGAATTTTTCCCAATAAGAATCGCCATAGAGCTGACGCAGCAAATACCACGTCATGTGCTGCATGCCGGAGGTCGAGGCCTTGCTGGTAATCGAGTCCTTCCAGCGCGGATCGACCGCGTCGAGCCAGTTCTTCGGCGCCTGATCCGGCGGCACCGTCGTCGGGTTATAGGCGATGGCGGCGACGCCGATGGCGCCCCAGGTCCAGAACCCCTCCGGCTTGCTTTTCCATTCCGGCTTGAAATGCACCATTTCCGGGGACTGATATTCCATCCAGCCGTTATGCTTCTGGAAATCCAGCACCAGGCTCATGTCGGATAGCTGCACGATGTCGGCCAGATAGGCTTTGGCCTGGCGTTCTGAGGTCAGGCGCGCATAGAGCGCCCCGGCCTGCAGCCGCATGAAGGTCGTCTTGATCGCCGGGAACATCTTGCGGAACCGCGCGAGCACCTTTTCCGAGCCATCTTCGGGGTCGGTGGAATAGACCACCAGCGCGCCCTCAGCTTCGGCCTTGGCGATATCGGCGCAGGTCTTGAACCCATCCATCTGCCTGGGATTGGCACAAAGGTCCGCGGCACGGGTCTCACTGGCGAACAGCATCGCGCCCAACAGGGCCGCGACCTTCAGGCATCGGCGCATCGTTTGCCTCCCTCGGCAATCATTGCCGGGACTAGATCACACTGGCTCTGCGGAGGGAACCATACAGGGCAGCTTGTGTTAGCTACAGACTGTCGTCGCAGACTGTCGTCACAGACTGGCGAGGCCCGGCCTGATCGGGCAAGCTCACGCGGTCGCCCCTTCCGCCGCAGGAGCCTAGCTATGTCCCGAGTCCTCCATCGCGGCGGAACCGCCCCGCCCATCGCCGTTCGTGGTGAGGGGATCCGCCTTTATACCGCCGATGGGCAGTCGATCATCGACGCCTCCGGTGGTGCCGCCGTCGCCGCACTGGGCCATGGCAACCGCCGGATCGCTGACGCCATCGGCCGCCAGGCCGTCACCATGGCCTATGCCCATACCGGCACCTTCTCCAACCAGCCGGCCGAGGATCTCGCGGACCTTCTGCTCGCCGACGAACCCGGCGGGTTGACGCGGGCCTGGTTCTGTTCCTCGGGGTCGGAGGGCAATGAGGCCGCGTTGAAGCTCGCCCGCCAGTATTTCCTGGAAATCGGCCAGCCACAGCGCATCCACACCATCGCCCGCCGCCAAAGCTACCACGGCACCACGCTCGGCGCCCTGGCGGCCGGCGGCAACATGATGCGCCGGGAGAAGTTCGTACCGATCCTGAGCCGGGTGCATGAGCTGGTTTCCCCCTGCTTTCCATACCGATTCAAGAATGATAACGAAACCGATGCCCAATACATCGACCGCCTCGCGGACGAGCTGGAAGCTGCGTTCCAGCGCCTCGGCCCCGATACCGTCATGGCCTTCCTGGCCGAACCGGTTGTCGGTGCCACCACGGGTTGCGTCACCGCGATCCCGGGTTATTTCCAGCGTGTCCGCCAGATCTGCGACCGCCACGGTGCGCTGTTGATCCTCGATGAGGTCATGTGCGGCATGGGCCGCACGGGGACCATGCACGCATGGGAGCAGGAGGGCGTAACCCCCGACATCCAGATCATCGCCAAAGGCCTTGGCGGCGGCTATCAGCCCATCGGCGGTATTTTGATCGGGGACAGGGTCGTCCGGGCCATGGATGCCGGCTCCGGCTTCCTGCACGGCCAGACCTACCAGGCCCATCCCGTCGCCTGCGCCGCGGCGCTGGAGGTCCAGCGCATCATCCGGGAGGACAATCTGCTCGCCAATGTCCAGGCGATGGGCCAACGGCTGGAGTCCGCCTTAACCGAACGCTTCGGCAATCACCGGGCTATCGGCGACATCCGAGGCCGAGGCCTGTTCTGGGCGATCGAATTCGTGACAGACCGAGCCAGCAAGGCCGTGTTCGACCCGGCCATGAAGTTCAACGAGCGGGTGAAGCGGGAGGCATTCAAACGCGGCCTGTCCGGTTACCCGATGGGCGGCACGATCGATGGCACGCGCGGCGATCATTTTATCGTTGCCCCACCCTATCTCGTCACCGGGGCGGACATCGACGCGATCGTGGAACGACTGGGCGACGCCGTTGATGCGGCCCTGGCATAACCCACCCATCATCCAAGGACAGCGGCCATGGACCTGAAACTCACGGGTAAGACTTGCCTCGTCACCGGCGCCAGCGCCGGCATTGGTGTTGGCATCGCCTGGGCCCTTGCCCGAGAAGGGGTTCGACTCGCCATCCTCGCCCGTCGCGCCGATCGGCTGGCGGCTTTGGCCGATGAGATCGCTGCTGAGATCGGGGCCCGTCCGGTGGTCATCGTGGCCGATTTGACGACCCAGGACGCGCCGGAGCAGGTGCGGGCGGCGGTGCAAGCCGCGTTTGGCGGGCTGGAGATTCTGGTCAACAATGCCGGCCTGTCCAGCAAGCCCGAACCCATGGCGGCCGACGCCGTCTGGAACGCCGGATTTGACCTGAAATTCACCACTTTGCGGCGCCTGACCAACGCCTTCATGCCGGGCATGCGGGCACAGCGCTGGGGCCGGATTATCAACATCACCGGCATTGTCGAGCCGATGGCGACCAGCGCCGCCCTGACCGCCTGCGCCGCCGTGCATGCCTGGTCCAAGGGCCTGTCGCGCGATCTGGCACCGGACGGAATCACCATCAACTGTATCCCGCCCGGCCGCATCAACAGCGAACAGATCCGCAGCCGCCTGCATCCCGATCCCGTCGTCACCCAGCGCTATATCGCCCAGCACATCCCCATGGGGCGATTTGGGGAGCCGGAGGAACTGGCCGATCTGGTGACGTTCCTGGCCTCACCGCGGGCGGGGTATGTTACGGGGACGGTGATTCCGGTGGACGGCGGCATGTCCCGCTTCGCGATGTGACCGAGCTTCGGTGAGACGGGCCGGATTAAGCTGGCACGAACACCCCGGTGTCCTGGAACGACGGCAGGTCGGTCACGATCTTCGCCGGCTGGGTGAACAGCGCATCGTTCTGCAGCACGGGTTTCACCTTGTCGGCGAATAGGCGCAGGTTCTGCTCCGCCTCGTCATGCGGCAGTCCGCCGTAGGAGAATTCGCAGACCAGATGTTCGAGCCCGGTCAGGGTCCGAAGCTGGGCGATCTGCTCGATGCAATCATCGGGCGTGCCGACGAGCTGAATTTTCACATAGGTATCGGTCATCTTCTGGCGATGCGTCAGATCCGACATTTTCTGGTAGGTGCGGCCGATCTTGGAATAGGCTTCATATCCCTTCACGTTGGCCAGGCCGCCATCGGAAAAGCGGTAGTGGTTATCAACCGAATCCCACTTCTTGCCGAGCCATGTGACGGCGCGGTCATCCGCCTCCGCCCGCGTTTCCGCGCACGACACGTTGGTCACGATGATCGGCGGCTTCGGCGTGTGCCCCGCTTCCACCGCGTATTTATGGAAGTCGTAGACCTCATGCGCGGCCTTCGACCATTCGTTGTGCATCACGATTAGCTGGCCGAGGCCCTGGCTGGCGATCAGCTTCGCCGATTCCGGGCTGTTGGCGGACCCATAGAACCGCCGTTCCGGATGGGAGATGGGGGCCGGCCGGATGGAGGTACGGGGAATATCGAAATAATCCCCCTTATATTCGAAGCTGGCCTGGGTCAGGCCGAGCTTGACGATTTCGAGTCCTTCCTTGAAGCGCGGCCGGGCCTCATCCATCGGAATGCGGAAGCCTTCGTATTCCACCCTGGCAGCGCCGCGGCCGAAGCCGAAGATGCAGCGTCCGCCACAGAGGATATCGAGCAACGCGATCTGCTCGGCGATGCGGATCGGGTCGTGCCAGGGGATCACGATCACACCGGTACCGAGATGGATACGCTTGGTGCGTCCGGCATAATAGGACAGGAATTGTAACGGCGAAGGCGACATCGCATAGCCGGTGAAGTGATGCTCCAACGCGAACAGGGAGTCGAAGCCCAGCGGTTCAGCAAGGTCACCAAGCTGCATATGCTCATGCAGGATGGCCGAGTCCGGCCGTCCGGGTTGACTGAGCATGTTGAGTGCCATTCCGACTTTCATGATCGCCGCCCTTCGTGTGGTTTGCCTTTGCGGGAAGGCTACTGGCCGGTAGTGGCGGCGTCAAATGGATGCGCGCTCCGTGTGGCTAGCTCGTGATCTGTCCGGTGTTTGTAGCTCGTGACGTGTCCGGTGTTTGTAGCTCGTGACGTGTCCGGTCATCTGCCCTGTGAGGAACGGGGGCACAGATGGACCGGGCACGCATTCACGAAGGGATCCGTC
>CAIXEA010000204.1 GCA_903918315.1 uncultured Acetobacteraceae bacterium
CCATTGGATCAGTCAAAAATGCAGCCGATTGGGGACAGTATGAGGTATTTTGGAATTCTCCTCGCGGCGATGCTTGTGCTCGCCGGGGCCCGCCCCGCGTCCGCGGTGCCCAGCTTTGCCGGCCAGACCGGCCAACCCTGCGCGGCCTGCCACGTCGGCGCGTTCGGGCCCCAGCTCAAACCCTTCGGCCGTGACTTCAAGCTCTATGGCTATACCCGCACCGACGGCAAGGATCATGGTCTCCCGATCGCGGTCACGGTGCAGACCTCGTTCACGCACACCGCGGTCAGCCAGCCAGGCGGGGCGGCCCGCTGGTTCGCGGCCAATGACAATGTGGCGCTCGATCAGGCCTCCATCTATCTCGCTATCTCGCCGGCAAGCTCACCCCGAAGATCGGATCGTTCATCGAGCTGAACTACGACGGCATCGCGCGCGTGGTGAAGCTGAACAACGCCGAGCTCCGCTACGCCGCTGAAGGTGAGGCCTGGGAGACGGACTTCGTCTGGGGCGTGACGGTCAACAATGCCCCCACGATGCAGGACCTGTGGAACTCCACCCCGGTCTGGGGCTTTCCCTACAATGCCAGCGGCCTGGCGCCGTCCCCCGCGGCGGCGACGATGCTCGATGGCGGCATCGCGCAGAAAGTGGCCGGCGGCGGCGTCTACATGCTCTGGAATGATCTGGTTTACGCCGAGGCCACCGTCTATGGGGGCCTCAGCCGGGACACCCGCAACGCCCTGGGCGCCGTCCCAGTGTCGGGCAGTGATACCATTGTCGGCGCCGTGCCCTATTGGCGGCTGGCACTGCAACAGTCCTTCGGGGAGGAGCGTCACAACGTCCAGTTCGGCACCTATGGCATGCATGTCAGCGTCAATCCCGGCGGCGATGGCAGCGCGGCCCGGACCGATAGTTTCACCGATATCGCCTTCGACACGAACTACCAATGGATCGCGGATCCCAAAAGCGTCGTGAGCGACATGGTGTCCGCGCATGCGACCTGGATCCACGAGAACCAGTATCTGTCCGCGAGCAACATCCTGGCGGGCGCCAACCGACGGGGCAACCTGGATACGATGCGGGCCGATGTTTCTTACAGCATCGGTGCGACCGTGACGCCGTCGATCCAGTATTTCCGGACCTCCGGGTCGGCCAATCCCTTGTATTACGGCTTGCCGGGCGGGGTTCCCAACAGCGCCGGATTCATCGGGGAGATTGCCTATGTCCCCTGGGGCAAGCCCGACTCCCCCTGGCCGTGGATCAATGTGCGGCTGGCGGCCCAATACGTTGCCTATACCCAGTTCAACGGCACCACGTCGCATGCCGGGGACAACAACGCCTTTTATCTGAGCCTATGGACCGCCTGGCGATTCTGATAGGGTAACGCAAGGAATAACGCCAATGCGCACGCTGCTTTTTGCCGCCGCTGCCGCCGCTTTCGCGATCGCCGTCGCGGATCTGGCCTATGCCGCGACAACCACCATCGACCAGGTCGGCCAGAGGTTTACCCAAAGCGCCATCCTGATCGCCCCCGGAGATACCGTCTGGTTTCTGAATTTCGACGACGTCAC
>CAIXEA010000205.1 GCA_903918315.1 uncultured Acetobacteraceae bacterium
CTTTGTTTGGCTTACGAATTTTCGTTTCCACGATGTGTTGACACGGTAGGGCTCGTCCGGGTTCCTTCCCGCGGCACGGTCCCAACCGATTGTGATCGGTCACCGCTTACGCCGTCCGATTGAAATCGCACCGATCCGGCCGCGTCAGCCCCCGGGGGCCGCCGCCAGTTGCCGGACCTGGGCGCCAATATCGGCCTTCTCACGCAGGAAGCTCTCCAGCGCGGCTTCAACCGCATGACGCCGGTCATTGGGAACCGAGGCCCAGTTCACGACCGGGATCACCGCCACGATCACCGGCGCCAGGCGGGTGCCGCCCGACACGCTGGCCAAGGCCATCTTTGCCCGCATCGGCAGCCCGACCGGAGATGGTTGGCCATCCAGCCAGACGCTGATCGCCATGACGAAGAACGTCTCGGTGCCTGTGATCATGCGCCAGTCATGGGTCGTGTCGTCCAGCCACCGCTCATCGATATCCTCGACATCCGGGGCGTGGGTCAGGCGGCGTCGCTCCGCCATGACCGGGCCGGCGGTGTTCAGGCGGGAAAAGGCGGTGATGTGGATGTCGAAGGCCTGCCCATTGCAATTGACGCGCTGGTCGATCGACCGCCCGCCAAAGGGTGGCCGGGCGCGGATGACGGGTTTGCCCGGTTCGCTGACGCAATCCGTGCCGAAGCCGAACGCCGTCGGCTGCGCGATCGCCGCGTTGGCCGTGCGGTCGAGCATGCCGGCCGTGACCGGACCGGCCAGGGTGATGATCAACAGCGCCGCCCCCGCCCAGACGCCGGCCATTCGATGGCCGCCGGGATGGGGCGGCACGGCGGGGGGTGAAACCTCTGCGTGATGATCCTCCCGGAACGGTAGGCCGCAGGCCAGCAGCAGCAGGATGACGAAGGAGAAGAACACCCAGCCGTAGATGATGTGATCCGCGGCGGCGGCCTCCGCGCTGCCGAGAATATGCCCTAACGATACGATCCCCAGCGCCCGGAACCCGTTGGCAATGATCGGCACCACCACGGAGATCCCGATGAACACCGCCCGCCGCACGGGGCTGCGATACATCAGCAGCGCATAGAGCGCCCCGAAGGCGATCGCGGCGATGAGAAAGCGCAGACCCGCGCAGGCCTGCGCGATGAAGAACGTGCCTTCCGGAATTTCGATGATATACCCATCAATATAGGCTGGAATCCCAACCATCGGCAGCGCGTAGCGGACGAAATCCGTGGTCACGTCCTGGAGTTTGAGCGTCAAAAATTCACCGAACGGCACCGCGAAGAACAGGTAGAGCAGGGGGCCGGACAGCAGCCACCACAGCCGCCAGCCGAACACGGCCATGAACAGCACCTGCAGGAACGCCACCGCGACGAGTTGCCGGCCTTCCATGATGCCGAGCCGTTCGGCCGCCAGCCACACCATCACCAGCGGCACCGCGGCCAGCGCCAGGATCGGCATCGGCCGGACAGCCTGGCCCCGCAGCGTGCCCCGCCGATCCCAAATGAGGTAGCCGACGATCGGGATGACAAGGAAACAATGATTATAAGCGGTGGAATCGTTCCATGTATAGATCGCGGTGACCACTTCGGCCCGGAACAGCACGCCCAGCAGCACGATGGCCGCGATCAGGGCCGGCCCGGTGCCGCGCAGCGCGTCCCACCCGTTGCGCACGCCCGGTAACGCGGGGGACGAGGCTGGTGCCGCCTGAGTCTGCTCCATCATGGCATGGCCTCCGCTGGGCGCAAAAAACGATCATACTGACTGAGCCGGGCGGACCAGTCGTAGGTTTGCACCACGCGGGCCCGCGCGGCACGGCCGATCCTGGAACCATTTGGGCCATTCGCCAAATCGATGCAGGCGGTGGCGAAATCGCCGGCGCTGTCGGCCAGAACGATGTCGGTTCCGGGTTCAGCCTCGATCCCTTCCAGCGCGCCGGAGGTTACCACCACCGGCCGGGCGAGGGCCATGGCCTCCAGCACCTTGTTCTGGATCCCGCGCGCGATGCGCAACGGCGCGACGGAGGCGGTGGCGTGCACGACATAGGGCCGGACATCCGCCACCCGGCCGGTGACGTTCACCCCGTCGAGACGGCCGAGGCGGCGCACCTCCTCGGTGGGATTGTGTCCAACGATATGAAATCGCGCGTCGGGCAGGGCGCGGCGGATCAGGGGCAGAATGTCGTTGGCGAACCAGATCACCGCATCGGCGTTCGGGGGGTAGTCCATCGTGCCGGTGAAAACGAAATTGGGGCGGGTCGTGTCGTAGACCGGCGGGTAATCCCCGTCGGGGTCGAAATAGCCGTGATCAACCCCGTTGCTGACGCTGATCACCCGGTCCGCCTGGACGGGGAACAAGCGGGCGAACAGCGCCGTCTCGGCGTTCGAGACCAGGCTGGCGAGGTCACAATCCCGCGCGATGCGCTGTTCGAGGTCGGCTATTTTCCGCCATTCCCGGCGGTAGACCCAGCGCATCGGCCCCTGCCGCTCCTCGGCGTAGGCGCGCCATTTCTCCGAATCCAGATCGACCAGATCGACCACCCGGCGGGCCGCGCCCGGCTGATCCAGGATATAGGGCGCCATGTTGGACGAATAAACGAAGACCACCGCCGGTTTGACCGTCCGCATCACCCGTTCGACCCAGGACGCCAGATCACGGTCGTGGAAATAGGTGACGCTAAGCGCCTCCCCGGTCAGCAGCCCGCGCAGGCAGGTCAGGCGCGACAGGCGCGGATTGATCCGGGCGACATGGATGTCGCGGCAGAGCGCGCGCACAGTCGCGACATGGGCTTCATCGGCGGGATCGTCGAGCAGGCAGCCGAGATGAATGTCATACCAGCGGGCCAGATAAGCGAGGATCTTCCATGCCCGGATCTTGTCGCCCTTGGTCGGGGGAAACGGCAGGCGCTGGATCAGGAACAGCAGCGGCGGCTTCATCCCAGGCCACGAACGATCGGCGGGCCCAGCAGATTGGCGACCGGCAGGGGCAAACGCTTCCAGGCGGCGATGAAGAGCGCGTATTTGGGGTTGAGCGGATTGTGGTCCGGGATCGATGCCCCTGGCGCCAGGCAGTAGCTGTAGCGCAGCTTTGCGGCCTCAAACCCCCAATTGTGCTTGAAGGCATAGGCGCCGGTGCCGAGTTTGCTGCGCCCGAAATCGAACAGGCGATAGCCGCGATCCGCGGCGCGGCGCATCACCTCCCAATACATGAAATCATTCGCCGCCACCGGACGCGCCGCCATCGTGCCGCCGCCGTAATAGGGCAGCACTTCGTCACGGAAGTAGAAATTCATCACCGAGGCGACCGCGGTTTCGCCATGCATGATCGTGACGATGTCGGCGCAACCGGCGAACGTCCGCATCAGGAGTTGAAAGAATTTCGTCGAAAACACGGGGGTGCCGAGGTTGCGCACGCTTTCGGCATAGATCCGGTGCAGCCGCCCCGGGTCGTGCTCCACCACCGATGTCAGACCGTTCTGTATGCCCTTGCGCACCATCGCCCGCTGCTTGCGCGGAATGGCCTTCAGGTTCTGTTCGTGGTCGGCTGCGATGGCTTTACGGAACGTCACATAGAGATCGGGGCGATCGATCCAGTCGCTGTCAACGTCATCACGATGGCGGAACTCGACCACGCTGGCCCCGGTTTTGGGCAGCAGCGCCGCCGCATAAGCCGCCAGCGCCGCGTAGGTTTCGGTGTCGGCCGCCAACGGCCCGCCATACACGCAAAACGGGGTGGAGGTCAGGGCGTTGCCGAACAACAGGGTCTTGACCTGCACCAGAGGCAGCACGCCGACGATGCAGCCATCGCGCTCGGCGTAACAGTAAAAAGTGCGAAAACCGAACGCCTTTTCGATCAGCGGCGCCCAGGGCGCGCGGTGGAAGAACGTGCCGTCGGGCCGCGATTCCACGAACGCATCCCATGCGGCGGCACTGGCGTCATCCAGGGGTTTGATCGTCACAGACATACGGTCAGCTTCCGTGTCGTATCAAGCGGTTGCAGCCGGGGGCAGCACCCCGGCGAAGACCCGGTCCATCCCGTCCCAGGCGAAGTCGCGCAACAGGCGGTCCAGCGCCGGCGCCATGCGCCCGAGATTGGTATAATGCCGCACCCGCGACTTCCAGCCGCAGCCGGCGATGCGGGGCTGGCCGGGATCGACCTCCCACGGATGAAAATAAAATATTCCGGGGCGGTGCTCGGTCCGGTTGACCCGTTTAAGGCCTTGATAATACAGAAATGTCGGCAAGAGCCTGAAATATCCGCCGCCGGAGCAGGGCCAATTGCGTCCCCCGGCGCGCACGGTTGTCATGGGAATTTCCCACAACCGCCCGCCTTCCGGTTGGAACGGCACCCGTGAGGCATCCGGCATGCCATAAAGGTCGTGCTGGATCGGGTTGATGGACGAGCTGTACTGATAGCCAGCCGCCTCCAACTCCGCGAAGGCCCAGAGATTGCGGGCGCCAATGGAAAACGTGGCGGCGCGATAGCCGCGCACCGCCACCCCGCCGATATCTTCCAGCACTGTTCGGGTGCGGCTGACATCGGCCCGAAATGTCGGCCGATCCTGGGAGTCCGCGCGCCGGTGGTCCAGCCATGGCTGGCGAGTTCGTGGCCCTCGGCGACGATGCGGCGGATGAGGGCGGGATGGCGCTCCGCGACCCAGCCGAGGGTGAAGAACGTCGCCTTGACCCCGGCGGCGGCGAATTGATCGAGCACCCGGTTGGTGTTGTCCGCCACGCGCGGCGCGAAGCTGTCCCAGCGGTCCCGGTCGATGCAATGGGCGAAGGCCTGGACCTGGAAATAATCCTCCACATCCACGGTCATCGCATTCGGTCGCCGGGTCTCGGTCGGGGTCATCGTTTGCCCTCTCCCAGCGCTTCGACGAGGTCGAGCAGGTGCTTGGCAAGCCGGTCATGGCGGGACGACTTCCGCTCCAGCGCTTCGATGCGGGCGGTGAGCAGGTCCAATTCGGCCGATGAAATCTCCGCCGCATCGCGTGTGTTGCGCGGCAGGGCGACGCCGCCGGCGCCCAGATCGGCGCTCAGTTCCTCGGCCGTCGCTTGCACCATCGCGGCGGTGATGCGGTGCGAATCTTCCAGCGCGCCGTATAGCAGGACCCGCGAGCACAGCGTGTTGATGCGCCGCGGGATGCCGCCGGTGTGGCGGTAGACGGCGGGGAATACGTCCTCATCGAAGATCGGATCAGCCGACCATCCCACCAGCCGGAGCCGGTGTTCGATGTAGCCTTTGGTCTCCGCCTCGGTGAGGGGACCCAGATGATAGGACGCCAGAACCCGCTGGCGGAGCTGTTCGAGGTCCTGGCTCGCGAGGATGGGGCGGAACTGCGGCTGCCCCAGGAGGATCGTCTGCACCGATGCGTGCCCATCGACGGTGATATTGGACAGCATGCGCAATTCTTCGAGCGCGGGCAGCGTGAGGTTCTGCACCTCATCGACCAGCAGCAACATCCGCCGGCCGGCGTCGCGATGTTCCCGCACCAGCCGTTCAAAGCGCAGCAGCAAGGTCGATTTGTCCGCGCCTTGCGTGTCACTGAGGCCAAAGCTGGCCATGGTCAGCCGCAGCAGGTCATCGCCCGAGACCTGGGTCGTGACCACCCGGGCCATGACATAGGTTTCCCGATCGAGCTGAGACCAAAGCCGCTCCACCAGCGTGGTTTTGCCGGCCCCGACCTCCCCGGTGATGACGATGAAGCCTTCTTCCTGGGACAGCCCGTAAACCAGATGGGAGATGGCGCGGTTGTGCCCGCTGGAATCGAAGAAAAACCGCCGATCGGGGGTCAGCAGAAAAGGCAGGCCGGTGAAATGGTAAAAGTCTTCGTACACGGGGGCCTGTCAGAATTTTTTGGTGAGGCCGGCGACGAGCTGATTTTCATCGATATTAAAGATCGCAGCGGAGCCGGTTCGCGTGAAATGGGAATAGCGCAGGCTCGTGGTGACCGTGGAGCTGAGGGCGTAAAAGACGCCCGTGTTCGCGGCCCAGCTATTGCCGGTCCCGCCGACACCCCCATTCTGGAGATTGAGCGAGAAGGAGGAGGACAGGCGCAGGTCCGGCTTGATCTCATGACTCCATGACACCGTGCCGGACTTGGACAGGGTCGCCACCTGCCCGGCGACGGCCTGGCCCGAGACCGTTTGGTCCGACAGCGTCATTGTCAGCGTGAAGCTGTCGCGGTCCTGCACGTTGGTCGCGCTGACATTGAAGGTTTTGGTCCGGAAAACACCGGGTTGCAGCCCTAAGGCACTGGTGCCGACAAAGCCGGGACCGCCATTGACGCCGTTGATCAGCCCGCCATTCGCCCCTGGCGTGGCCAGTTGCAACTGCTGCTGCAGGTTCTGCAACTGCGTGCCCAGCGTTTCGTGGTACGAACCGCTCAGGCTGGTGCGGGCGCTCAATTGGTAGTGCCCATCGAAGGACAGAGAGTCGGCACCGTTCTGATGCCCATAACTCAGCGTGATGGAGCTGTCGGGGTTCGGTACCCAGGTGCCGCCCGCTTGCCAGGTCATGCCATCGATATTGCGTTGATTGCCACCACTGTATTTGATGGTTTCATGCCCGGCCGAGACCTGCACCGACAGGCTGTGGGAAAGCGCGGCGCTGACCTGATCGGAAAAGGTGGTCGTTGAGGAATTCGACGAATACGGATTGGCGGCCGTCGTGGTCAGCCCGTTGCCGCCGCCGAACGTGGAACGCGACTGGCTGGCGCTGAACTGAACGGTGTTCTGGAAGGTATCGAGCAGGTTGCCGGTGTTGTAGTTGCCGTTGATCTCCTGTGAAATCAACGTCTGGCCGCCGGCGCCGCTGGGGAAGGGGTTGAACTGGGTCCCCTTGATCTGTTTGGTTTGCGACATATTCAGCGAATAGCCCAGGCGGCCCGAGCCATAGTCACCGAACTGGTGCTGCAAATACGGCGACACGCCGGCGCTGGTCGTTTGGAATGACGCATTCTGGTTGGCCGCGGTCAGACCGGCGGCGTTGCCGAGGGCGGTCAGGCCCCCCGTCTCACTGGCGCCTATGGCGCCGCCGCCCAACCCGCCCAGCCCCGACTGCACCCCGGCGGCCGTCCGGACGTCGATGAAGGCCAGCTCGTCGATCGCGGTGATCGAGCCGATCCCTGTCATCTGCTGGCCGATGGCGTTATTGGAGGTGGTCCGGGCGTTGTAGACCAGGCTGGGGGAATAATCGAAGTTCAGCTTCACGCGGCGGGTATTGCCCTCGATCGCGATGCCGGGGGCGATCAGGGTCGAAAGGTCCCATTGCCGGGGAGAGTGCACCTGCGTCACGTTATCGCTCAGGATCTCTTCGAAGCCGATCCGGGGCGTGATGGTCCAGCCGGGCGCCGCGGCGGGCAACGCATTGGCGATCTGCAATTGGTTGCGCAGATCGGCCGCATCCGGCGCGGCGAGATCGGTGATGCCGCCTGGCGCGCCGGCGTGGACCCCCGGCAGGTCCACCAGGGGGAACGCCCAGGACGCACCGCCCCAGGTCAGACCCCAAAGGGCGCCTGCCATGAGGCGCCGGGAGGCGATCAGGGCCGCTGATCGCCCTTCAGACGAGCGGGACGCGGTGGGGGCTGGCATATCTGTGATCCGACGCGATTCGATGTCAGGAGGAATAATAGGACGAATAGGCCCCGAACGTGTAGCGCGACGAGATTTGCTGTTTATTCAGCACCAGGGTGATGTTCGGGCAGGCCTGGATGAGGTCCAGCGACGCCTCCACCTCATTGCGCTGCGTTCGATCCGCCTCGACCACGAACACGATCTGCCCGACCACGGGGGCGAGGACGGCGGGATCGCTGGTGGACAGGCAAGGCGGCGCATCGAGGATGAGCAACCGGTCCGCATAGCGGCGTCCCAGGCTTTGGATGAGACGGGTCATCTCCTTGGTTGAGAACAATTCGGCGCTGCGCTCGCGTTCCCGCCCGACCGGCATGACCGTCAATCGCTCGATCGGGGTTTTGACCACCAGGGGCGCCGGGTCCAGTTTCGGATTTGCGACCAGATCGAGCAGGCCGCGTGATTCAGCCAGGCCCAGCGAGTAACAGAAGGAGTCGCGCTTGGAATCCGCGTCGACCAGCAGCACCTGATGATCCCCCTGCCGGGCGATACTGCCCGCCAGGTTGACCGCGGTGAAGCTTTTGCCTTCACCCGGCCGGGCGCTTGTCACCATCAACAGGTTGGAAAATCCCGGTTCCGCCCCAGGGCCGAAGGCCGCGCGCAGAATCTGGCGCTGCACCAGGCGGAATTCTTCCGAAATGCGGCTGCGGGTGCGGGACCAATCGACCATGCCCGCACGCTCCAGCGCGGTGGCATCGACCGAAGCGCCGCCCTGCAGGAGTTCCGCGCCCCCGCTGCTTTCCTGCGGCGCGGATTCGCGCGTGGCGAGCGCCGGTGTCAGCAAGGGCGGCAGCGGCTTCGGGGCAGCGGTCGGCGCTTCCGCGGTTTTGGACCCGCCATCACGGGGCGCGGCGGCGGCGGATGCGAAGAGCGAGGATCGGACCGGCCGGGGGAGGGTGGCATCCGGCGGTAGGGTGCCGCCTTCCAATCCCGTGGGCTGCGCGGCGGCGAGATCCGGGGGGGCCGAACCGGGCGCCAGCAACTGCGCCGCTGATTCTTCAAGCGCGCCGGTGCGGCGCAACTGCTGGGCCGCGCGTTCGACCAAATGGACTGGCTTGGGGGGCAACATTCAGATGAGCGCCGCTGTGCGAAGTATGTGAACCATCAGTCCCCCGTAGATGCCGACAAGCACCGCCACGCCAAATCCGAATCGCAGCACCGCCATAAAGCGTTGCCGCAGCGGCGTCATGCCCAGGATGGAAATGCCGCCGAGAACCGGCAGGCCCAGGTTGCGCAGATCGTCGACGGTCGAAAACGAACGATCCAATTGGCCAAGCGCGATGGGCATGATGATGCCCGCGCCGAGGCCGGCCAGCAGGACCAGGCTGACGAGGATCATGCGATTGGGTGCGACGGGCAGGCGCGGCACCTCCGGCGGGTCAATGACCTGCAGCTTCACCTTATCGGCCTGGGTATCGGCCGCCTGCGCGATATTGGCCGACTGTAAGCGCGATTGCAGCTCTTCATGGCTTTTCCGCAGCACGGTGTAGTCGCGGTCCATGTTCTGGTACTCCGCGATCAGGCCCGGCTGCTCGCGCTGCACTTTCTCAAGACGCTCACGATACCGCACCGCCTCATCCCGCTGGCGGGTGAGGGAGAGGATCGCGGTATCGGCTTCGATCAGGCGCACTTTGAGCTGGTCATAGACCGGATTGGGGAGCGAACGCTTCAACTGGCCCGCATCCGCCGTTGCCGCCGCCTTGACGCCGGCCGGGGTCGCCCGTTGGGCGGATTGGCGCGACGCGTCGGCCTTGAGGCTTTCGATGAGCCGGCGCTGCGCGATGACGTCGGGGTGCTGGTCGGTGTCTTTGAGCAGCAGCATCCGAAGCTGGTCCTCGGCTTCCTGCACCTGGGTCCGCGGGGCGGCGCCGTTGGGACCGACCGCCATGGGGCCGCCTTGCTCGACAACGACCATGGGCGGGGTGTTTTCCACTTCCTGCTTCAGCGCGTCGCGGCTGACCATGGCGTCCTGCAGCTTGCCCTCGATGGCCGCGGCGGCATTGCGCGCGCCTTCCAAAGCGGGCACGCCCGGGTTGTTTTCGTTCGGCAGCACATCGGGGTAGCGGGCGCGGAAATCGGCACGCCGCTTTTCGGCGCCGCGCAGTTGCTGCTCATAGGATGTGATCTGGCGTTCCAGGAAGCGCCGGGCATTTTCCATGTCCGTGCGGTTCGTGCCCGTCGCGCTTTCGATAAAGATCGTCAGCAGGGTCTGCACCACGTCGTGGGCGATCTTGGGGTTCTTGTCACGATAGGTGATCGTGAACAGGTTCTTCGTCTGGGGAACGACCTTGATGTCGACCGCGAGGCGTCCCATCAGACGTTCCCGATCGGATTGACCGTTCAGCATCAGATCGAGATCGGTTTTGGAGATCAGTTTCTCAAGATTGGGGCGGCTCAGCAGCGTCCGCTGTAAAATCTCGAGCTGGGTCGTCGGCGATGAATCGGCGGCGATACCACGGAGCAGAGGCGTCAGAACGGCGTCGGCGTCGACGAACAGGCGGGCGGTGGATTCAAACGAATTGGGGATGGCGTAAACACCCACCCAGCCCGCGCCGCATCCGAGCCAGGCGACGAGCAAACCCACCCAGCGCCGGCGCCACGCCGCGCGCATGTATTTCGCAAGGACCGCCTGCATCGAATCCATGGGTCAGCCGCCCTCTCAGAACCAGGACTGCGGGATGATCAAGGTATCACCGGGCGCCATTTCAATGTTCTGTGTGATGTCACCATCTTTGATCAGGTCGTTCACACGCACCCGGATCGACATTTTTTGCCATCCGGCAATGTACGCACGATGATCGAGCGGTTGCCGGCGGCATATTTGGTCAGGCCCTTGGTCGCGATCATGATGTCCAGCAGCGTCATGTGATCGCGATAGGGGATGGCGATCGGGTCGCTGGCTTCGCCGATGATGCGCACCTGCCGATCGGACGGTCCGATGAAGCCGCGGACGATCACGGTGACATTGGGTTCCTGAATGTATTTTTTGAGCCGTTCCTCAATTTCGCGCGCCAGCACGGTGGGGGTCTTCCCGGCCGCAACGATATCCTCGATCAACGGCGTGGAGATGCGGCCATCCGGGCGCACCGACACGCCGCCCTCGCTCAGATCGGGATTGCGGTAGACGAAGATGCTGAGAGAGTCACCCGAGCCGATAACGTAATCTTCGGCAAGTTTGATATCGGTCGTTTTCGGCAGGCTCGAGGCGTCCACCACGTCCCCCCCGGATCCGGAACTGCATCCCGCGGTCAGCAACGGCGCCATCAGGCATGCAAAAACGGCGAGGCGTGTCAGGCGGTGAGCCAGATGTGGGGCGCGAGAGATCACGATCACGTCAACTCCAGAAAGCGATGGGGCGGCCGGTGTTTGGGGTGGTGGCGCGCGATGCGCCCTGCGTTTCACGTTGGTAGGCGCGAAGGAATCGAACCCCCACCTCTGCCATGTGATAGCAGCGCTCTGCCACTGAGCTACACGCCTTCCGTTCGCCACGCATGGGTTCGACCCTGGCGGGATGCCAGGGCAAGCGCGATCTGCATCGGCCGGGGAACGTATAGTGGCGGAACAGCGCGCCGCCCAGATCCTGGCGCAAACGCAGCAATTACGGGAATACAGCGAACGCTTCGCCTTCGTGATCCATGACATTAAAAATGTTTCAGGTCAGCTTTCGATGCTGCTGACCAATGCCGAAGTTCATGCCGACAACCCGGAATTCCAGCGCGACATGCTGGTGACGGTGCGTGCCTCGGTCGGTAAGATCACACGGCTTCTGGCGCGTCTGCAGGTCAACAAGCGGGAGCAAAGCCACACCCTGGTCTCTCCCATCGCGCATCTGCGCACGGCCGTGGACTCCTGCCGTATCGCCCGATCGGCGCAGATCGACCTGCGCGATGATGGAACGGTGGACGGACTCGCGATCGATCCGGAAGCGTTCGATGCGGTGCTGACGCATTTGTTGAACAACGCCGTCGAAGCGTCGTCCGGTGTGCCGGTTCGGGTTGAATTGCGGCAGGAAAACCTCAATCTGGTGATCGACATCGTCGATCAGGGGCAGGGCATGGCGCCGGAATTCGTACGTGACGAATTGTTTCGTCCATTTACAACGACCAAAGGCAGCGGTCATGGTATAGGGGCCTATCAGGCACGCGAACTGATCCGAGCGGCCGGTGGGGACCTGCTGGTGTTGAGCCGGGTTGGGGAGGGTACCACGATGCGAATCATGTTACCCGCGGTCCCGCGATCGATCGCGGGACCGACTCCGTTGATGGCTTGAACAGGATACCGATGGCGAAGCCGAAGCTCCTGATTGTCGAAGACGACGAAGGTCTGTGCTCGCAGTACCGCTGGGCGTTCCCGGCCTGTGAGGTGATGCTGTCGCACACCCGGCCGCAGGCGATGGCCCTGGTGCGCAAAGAGGCGCCGCCGATCGTCGTGATGGATCTCGGCCTGCCGCCGGATCCCGATGGTGTGAGTGAGGGCTTCGCCACGCTCGATGAGATCCTCCGCTACGCACCGCGCACCAAGGTCATCGTGGTGACCGGCAATGGTGAGCGTCGTTACGCGTTGCAGGCGATTTCGTCGGGCGCATATGATTTTTGTGAAAAACCGATCGAGCTGGAAATTCTGCGGACCATCGTGGATCGCGGCCTCAACCTGCGCCGTCTGGAAGATGAAAACCGGCGGCTTCAGGCAGCCCCCGCGCGCTCCCCCATTGAGCGCATCGTCACCGCCAACGCGGCGATGCTGAAGGTCTGCCGCGACGTTGAGAAACTGGCGGCCACGAATGTGCCCGTCCTGCTGCTGGGCGAAAGCGGCACCGGCAAGGAAGCGCTGGCGCAGGCGCTGCACGACCTCGGTCCGCGTGCCCGCGCGCCTTTCGTCGCCATCAATTGCGGCGCGATCCCGGAAAACCTGCTTGAGAGTGAGCTGTTCGGCCATGAGCGCGGCGCTTTCACCGGGGCCGTCAAACAGACCATCGGCAAGATCGAGGCCGCTCATAAAGGGACCCTCTTCCTTGATGAAGTCGGCGATCTGCCGCATCCGCTGCAGGTCAAGCTGCTGCGCTTTCTCCAGGATCAGATCGTCGAACGCGTCGGCGGGCGGCAGAAAATCCAGGTCGACGTCCGCATCGTGTCCGCCACCAATGCCAGCCTGGAAGATAAAATCGGCCAGGGACTGTTTCGTGGCGACCTGTTCTACCGCATGAACGCGGTGACGCTGCGGGTGCCGCCGCTGCGCGACCGCGGCGGCGATGTCAGTCTTTTGGCCAATTTCTTCCTCGCGCGCTTCAATGAGGAATACCGGCGTAACATCCGTGGCTTCACCGAGGCCGCCGGCGCGGCCATGAGCGCCCATGCCTGGCCCGGCAATGTCCGGGAGCTGGAAAACCGCATGAAACGCGCCGTCGTCATGGCTGAACACCGGATGATCGATTGTGCCGACCTGGAATTGGAAACAGGGGCGGCGGCTGCGCAGGACCTTGATTTGCGCCAGGCGCGGTTGCGCGCGGAGCGCGAAGTGCTGCAGGCGGCCCTGGCGCGGAGCAACCACACCTTATCCATCGCCGCGCGCCTCCTCGGCATCAGCCGCCCGACGTTGTATGGACTGATGGAATCGCACGGGATCGAACTCGACGGCGGCCGTGCGGCCGATCAGGCGGGTGAGGTCGTCGGCGACAGCAACGAAACACCGCTTCGCTCGTAATTTGGGGTATCGGACATGCGTTACAGGTCACTTGGTTGGATCATCATGGGCGCCTGGTTCGGCGTCTGGCCGATGGCGGCCCATGCGGATTACATGTCCAACGCGCGTGACGCCCTGAAGAAGGGTGACCTGAAATCCGCGCAGATCGAGCTGCGCAACGCGGTCCGCAACGATCCGCAGAACGCGGAGGCGCATTACTGGCTCGGCCGGGTGGCGCTGGAGTTGGGTGACGCGGTGGCGGGTGAACGCGAAGCCACGGCGGCCTGGGAACGCGGGTTTGATCCCAACCAGGCCATCCCGCTGCTGGCGCAGGCCTTCATGGGGCAAAATAAATACGCCGAACTGCTCGACAAGCTCAAACCCACCGGCAAGGATGCCGCCCTGGATGCCATGATCCTCGTCCGGCGCGGGTTCGCGCAATTGAGCCTGAATAAGCTCGAAGAGGCGCAAAAGTCATTTGCCGACGCGGAAGCGGCGGCGCCGAACGCGGTCGAGCCGCTGCTGGCCGATGCGCGGCTGGCGATGGGGCGCAACAATCTGGAAGGCGCGCGCGAAAAAATCGATCGCGCACTCGCCGCCCAGCCGAAATCGCCGGAGGCCCTGATGGCCAAGGCGCAGCTGCTGCGCACGAAAAATGACGGGGACGGCGCTTTGGCGGTTCTCGATGGTCTGATCGCCGACCAGCCGTCGCTGATGCAGGCGCGCCTGGATCGGGCCAGCCTGACATTGGCCCTGAACAAGACCGATCTGGCCAAGGCCGATATCGACATGGTTCTGAAGGGAACCCGCGGCAATATCCAGGCGCTCTACCTGAACGCTGCCTATCTGGCGCAGACCAAGGACTTCAAGGGCGCCGATGAGCAGCTGAACCATATCGAGACGTATTTGTCCCGCATTCCGCGGGGCCTGTACCTCAAGGCCATCGTCAAGGAACAGCTCGGGCAGCTTGTGGAAGCGGATGAAGCCGCCCGCAAATATCTCGCGCGATCCCCCAATGACCTGGCCGCCTACAAGCTGCTGGCGCGGGTGCAGTTTCAGGAACGCAAACCCGATCAGGTGATCGAGACGCTGTCCAAAGTGTCCGAATCCGGGAAGGGCGATGCGCAGACCTTCGATCTGCTCGGGCGCGCCTATGCGCTGACCGGCCGCGCGCAGGACTCCATTCAGGCGTTCCAGCGGGCCGAGGCGTTGGCGCCCGAAGATGTCGGTTTGCAGACCCGCCTCGCGTCCGTCCGGATGGGCCAGGGGGATGTGGAAGCGGCCGTTGGCGATCTGGACACACGCTCCAGCTGGCACCGAAGATGCCGGCGGTTGGGGAGGCGTTGTTTTTCGCCGCCCTCGCCAGCGGCAGCATGGATAAGGCCGCCGAAGCCTTGGCCAAGGTGAAAGCCGCGCAAGGCGATACCGAAACCGTCGGCAATCTGGAAGGGCTGTTCAAACTCGCCAAGCTCGATGTCAGCGGCGCGGAGACGACGTTTCTCGCCCTGAGTCAGAAATTCCCCGATTTCGTTCCCGCCAAGGTCAATCTCGCCCGGGTCTACGCGCTGAGCGGACAGCCAGACCGGGGCCAGGCGATGCTGGAATCCATCCTTGCCAAGGCTCCGGCGTCGGAGCCGGCTTTGTCCATGCTGACCGCGTCCTACGCGGATGCCGGGCAGATGCCGAAAGCCATCGCCCTGCTGGAGCGGGCGAATGCCAGCCCGGCGAAGACCCAGCGCACCACCGTCAGCCTGGGTGATTTCTACATCCGCAGCGGCGCGGCCCAAAAGGCGCTCGATCTCATCGGCGTCGACAAAGCCGGCGTGGTCCTGCCGACGGAGCTGCTCAGCCTGCGCGCGGCGGCCCAGCTGGCCCTGGGGCAGAAGAAAGAAGCCCGCGATACCTACAACGACCTGCTGAAAAAAGAGCCGACGGTCATCGGCGCCCGGCGCCAGTTGACCGCCCTGCTGCTGGAAGCCGGCGATTATGAAACGGCCCGCGCCGTTATCAACGCCGGCGTCGCGGCCAGCCCGCGGAACTATCAGCTGTTCCAGGACCTGATCATGGTCGACATGCGCTCGACCGGAGTGGACGCCGCCCTGGCGACCGCGGATCGCATTGTCGCCCAGGATCGGCAGTTCACGGCGGCCTCGGCGCTGAAGGGCGATGTCTATATCGCGGCCAACCGGCCGAATGACGCCATCGCGGCCTATAGTGAAGCGCTGAAAGCCACACCGTCCCCGCTGCTGGTGTCCCGCCTGGCCTCGGTGCAGCTCCGTACCGGCGCGGCGTCGGACGCGATCAAGACCCTGACTGACTGGATCGCTAAAAACCCCAAGGATATGACAAGCCTTGAACAGCTGGCGGAAATCAACCTCGCGCTCGGCCGCCTGCCCGAAGCCGCCGGCTACCTGGAGACAGTCCTCAAGACCCGGCCGCATGATGCGGTCGCGTTGAACAATCTGGCCTGGGTCTATCAGGAGCAAGGCAAGCCCGGCGCCGACAACCTCGCGCGGCAGGCCTATATCCTCTCCCCCGGCGCACAAACCGCCGATACGCTGGGCTGGATCCTGGCAACCAGCGGCCATTCCGATATCGCCTTGCCCTTGCTGCGCCAGGCGGTGGCCCAGGGCGGGACCGATCCCCGCGTGCGCTACCATTTCGGCGTGGCGCTGAAGAACACCGGCAATAAAGAGCAGGCGGTGAAGCAACTGACCTCCGTCATCGAGGCCAAGGGCGAATTCAAGGAGAAAGTGGCGGCGCAGAAGATGCTGGACGAAATCAAGCAGGGGTCTTGATCCAGCCCCCGATGCCGCCGCTTCGGCTGCTGACCTTCTCCACGCTGTATCCCCACCCGGGTCGGCCTAATCACGGCGTGTTCGTCGAAAACCGCCTGCGCCATCTCCTGGCCAGCGGGGAAGCGGTGAGCACCGTCATCGCCCCCGTCCCCTGGTTCCCGAGCCGGCATGCCCGGTTCGGGGACTGGGCCTTGCATGCCGAGGCGCCGCCCGTGGAAACCCGGCACGGCATCACCGTGCTCCACCCGCGCTACCCCGTCCTGCCCAGGATCGGCATGGCCGTCACGCCGTATCTGCTCTATCGGGCCATGCTGCCGGTCATGCGGAAGCTGCTGGCGGAGGGCCAGACATTCGATCTGATCGACGCGCATTACGTCTACCCGGATGGCGTCGCCGCGGTCTGGCTAGGCCGGCGTTTCGGGCTGCCGGTGGTCGTGACCGCGCGCGGAACCGACGTCAATCTGATCCCGCGCTACCGGATCCCCCGCGCCTTGATCCGGGGGGTGATCCGCGACGCCGCGGCGCTCGTGACCGTCAGCGCGGCGCTGAAAGCGGCCTTGCTCGCGCTGGGTGCCCCGGATGAGGCGGTGACGGTGCTGCGCAATGGCGTCGATACCGCCCTGTTTCATCCCCCCGCGGATCGTCAGGCGCTGCGCCGTTCGCTGGGCCTGACCCGGCGCACGCTGATTTCGGTGGGCCTGCTGATTGACCGCAAGGGGCACCATCGCACGATCGAAGCGATGGCACAGTTGCCGGACCACGACCTGTTGATCGTTGGCGAAGGGCCGGAGCGCGCGGCGCTGACGGATCTGATCGCCCGGCTGGGCCTGGGCGATCGGGTGCGCCTGCTGGGCGCGCGGCCGCATGGCGAACTGCCGGGCTTGTATGGGGCGGCGGATGCGTCCGTCCTGGCCTCATCGCGAGAGGGTTGGGCCAATGTGCTGCTGGAGTCGATGGCCTGCGGCACGCCGGTCGTGGCCAGCAACATCTGGGGCAATCCCGAGGTGGTGCGCGTCCGGGCGGCGGGGCTGATCGCGCCGGCCAATACGCCGGATGGCATCGCCGCGACGGTGCGGGCGTTGTTTGACCCAGCCCCGGATCGCGCCGCGACCCGGGCTTATGCGGAAGGCTTCGGCTGGGGGGAAACCACGTCCGGCCAGCTCGCGCTGTTCCGGCGGGTGCTGGCGGGCCGTTTGGGCCGCTGATCAGGCACCCCGCCACACCGGCGGGCGCTTGCTCAGGAAGGCGTCCATGCCTTCACGGAAATCAGCGCTGGTGTAGCACAGGCGGATCAGATCCTCATCCGGCGGCATCGTGTCGCGCAGGCGCCGCGTGGCCTCCTTGGTCGCGCGCAAGGTCAAGGGGGCGTGGCTGGCAACGAGCTGTGCCAGTTCGGCCGCGCGCTGGCGCAAGCCGGCGGGGTCGGGCAGCACTTCGCTCACCAGGCCGGAGGCGAGCGCCTCCTCGGCGGATAGCAGGCGGGCGGTGAAGATCATCTCGGTCACCCGGCCAGCCCCGATCAGGGCGGAGAGCCGCGCGATATTGGCCATCGAGAGGCAGTTGCCGAGGGTCCGGGCGATCGGGAAGCCGAACCGGGCGTTGGCGGCGGCGATGCGCAGATCACAGGCCGCGGCGATCCCGGCCCCGCCCCCGGTGCAGGCCCCGGCAATCGCCGCGATCGTCGGCACGGCGCATCGTTCCAGCGCGCCCAGCACCCGGTCGAGTTTGGCTTCGTAGGCAATCGCGTCCTCGGCCTCGTCGAAGGCGCGAAACTGGGCGATGTCGGTGCCGGCCGCGAAGGCCTTGTCCCCGGCACCAGTGATGATGATGGCGCGCACCGCCCCGGGCTCCGCCGCGATCGCCGCCAGTTGCTCATACATCGCGAAGGTCAGGGCATTGCGCGCCTGCGGGCGGTTGAGGGTCACGGTGCCGATGTCGTCGGCGATGGTATAGAGGAGTTCGTCGTTCATGCTGGCGATCCCGGCTGTGGCGGCGTCCCGGGACTGTGCCAAGGACCCCGCCACTGTATTGGATCGGGTGATTCACACAAACCGGCGAAACCATCGCGCCATGCGGTATCTCGTCATGGCCCTCTTCGTCATGTCCCTCTTCGTCATGGCCGTCGTCGTCATGTCCCTCGTCGTCATGGCCCGGCTCGTCCGGGCCACCTTTCGCGGCACTGTGCCGGGCGATGACACTGCCCGGCCGTGCCCTGGCGTGTGCCCGTCCGAGGACGGACACACGCCAGGTCTGCTTTCACGAGCCATTTCACCGGTTTGTTGATCGCCGCGCGATGCAACCGAAACCGGTATTGCTCTAACGCACCGGGTCGATCCAGCCGATATGGCCGTCCGGCCGGCGGTAGATCACGTTGAATTCGCCGGATTTGCTGTTGCGGAACATCATCACGCTCTGATCCGCGAGGTCCATGCGCATGGCGGCTTCACCGACGGTCAGGACGCTGATCTCGGTATCAATTTCGGCGATCACCGCCGGATGGGCCGCCGCGGCGCCGGCGTCGTCTTCGTGATTATCCTCTTCCTGGCGCAGGATATACTGCCGCGCGGCGGATGGCCGCTCCCGGTGGGCGAGGTCGCGCGAATGTTCGTTGACCCGGCGGCGGTAGCGGCGGAGCCGTTTGGCCACGTGCTCCGCGGCGTCGTCGAAGGCGGCATTGGCTTCCGCGGCCTCACCTTCGCCGCGAAGCTGCAGGCCTCGGCCCGAGTGCACATTGATATCGCATGTAAAGAAACTACGCGCTCGGCTGAAGGTCACATGGGCCTCGATCGCATGCCCAAAATACTTGCTGGCGATTTGTTCCAGATGAGTCTCGACCCGCGTGCGCAGCGCGTCGGACAGTTCGACCTGTTTGCCGGAAACGATGATCTGCATGTGCGTCTCTCCCCCAATGGAAGGAGCGGTCGCGGTGACATTTGTCAGGCGTGCACCGCCTTTTCCCGCCGGCGCTGAACCGAATTGGGGATGCGCAGCGCCTCCCGGTATTTGGCCACCGTTCGGCGGGCGATGTCCACACCTTCTCGTCGCAGAAGTGTCACAAGCGTGTCGTCCGACACGATGTCGTTGGGCTGTTCGGCGGCGATGAGGGTGCGGATCCGGTGGCGAACAGCCTCCGCGCTGTGGCTTTCGCCGCCGTCCGTCGCCTGGATGGAAGCGGAGAAAAAATATTTCAGCTCATAGGTCCCGCGCGGCGTGGCGATGTACTTATTGGCGGTGACCCGGCTCACGGTGCTCTCATGCAGTTCCACCGCCGCGGCGATATCGCGCAGGATCAGGGGCCGTAGATAGGCCACGCCATGCCGCAGGAAGGCGTCCTGCTGGCGCACCACCTCGGCGGCGACCTTCAGGATCGTCTGCGCCCGCTGCTGCAACGAGCGCACCAGCCAGGTGGCGCTGGCGAGGCGTTCGGACAGAAACACCCGCTCTTCCTTTTTGGCCTTCGGCGCGACCCGGGCATAGAACCGTTCGTTCACCAGGACCCGCGGCATGGTCTCGGGGTTCAGCTCGATCATCCAGCTGTCGTCGTGGCTGGCGCGCATCAGCAGGTCCGGAACCACGGTATGGACCATCGTTGCGTCGAACGACGTCGCGGGTTTCGGGTCCAGCGCCCGGATCTCGGCGATCATGTCCGCCAGGTCTTCGGCATCGACCCCGCACAGCCCCATCAGCTTGCGGGTTTCGCGCTGTGCCAGCAGCGGCAAATGATCCAGCAGGGTCTGCATCGCGGGATCCAGGCGGTTCTTTTCGCGCAACTGCGCGCCCAGGCACTCGGCCAGGGTCCGGGCGAACATGCCAGGCGGATCGAACAGCATCATCGCCTGCCGGACCCGCTCGACCCGCTCCAGGGGCACGCCCATGGCGGTGGCGATGTCAGCGGGTTCGGCGGTCAGGCGCCCCGCCGGGCAGAGCAGGGCGATCAGATAGGCGCCGATGATCCGATCGCCCGGATCGTCGAAATTCAGCCGGAGCTGCTCGCCCAGGTGATCGCGCAAGGGCGGGCGGTGGTCCGCGAGATCGTCGATACCCCGATCCTCACCGTCGAACGCGGCCCCGCTCGTCCGCATCCCGCTTGCGCCGAGCCCCGGGCCAAGGCCCGAATCAAACCCGGGCCCGCCGTCGCTGACCCCGCCGGCATCGAAGGTGTTACTGAAATCCGCATCGAGCGGCGCGGTGGCGTCGCTCGGCAATGTCTCCCCGCTGACCGCGGCCACGGTGTCGGGCGGTGCTTCACCGCGCGGCACCTGCTGGTCCAGGGCGGCCCGTTCGATGCTGGGGCTGTCATTGGACTCGTCCCGTTCCAGAAGGGGGTTTCGCTCCAACTCCTGTTCGACGAACTGCGCGGCTTCCAGATTGGTGAATTGCAACAACTGGATCGCCTGACGCAGCTGAGGCGTCATGACCAGGGTTTGGCTTTGCCGAAGATCGAGACGAGGAATAAGCGCCATGAGGCCCCGATTATGGGCCGGCTGGACGCGGGGTCAAACCCTATTGCGCCGCGGGCATGCAAAATTCATGCGCATTGGCGGCGTTCGGCGCGAAACGGTAAGAATTTTATCGCGTAAAGCGCTCACCCAGGTACACGCGGCGGACATCCTGATTCGCCACGACCTCGTCCGGCCGGCCTTCCATCAGCACCTGGCCATCATGCAGGATGTAAGCGCGATCGATGATATCGAGGGTTTCGCGGACATTGTGATCGGTGATGAGCACCCCGATACCCCGGTTCTTGAGGTGACCCACGAGATCGCGAATCTCCCCCACCGCGATCGGGTCGATCCCGGCCAGCGGCTCATCGAGCAAAATGTAGGAGGGCTGCGTCGCCAAAGCGCGGGCGATTTCGACCCGGCGCCGTTCGCCGCCCGACAGCGCCAAAGCGGGGGTGCGGCGCAGATGGGCGATCCCGAATTCCGCCAGTAACTCATCCAGCATCAGATGGCGGGTGTCCGGATCGGGCTCCGCGACCTCCAGCACCGCCATGATGTTCTGCTCGACCGACAGGCCGCGAAAGACGCTGGCCTCCTGCGGCAGATAGCCGATGCCGAGGCGGGCCCGGCGATACATCGGCAGGCTGGTGATGTCGGTTCCATCCAGGCTGATGCCGCCGGTGTCGGGCTTGACCAGGCCGACGATCATATAAAACGTGGTCGTCTTGCCCGCGCCGTTGGGGCCCAGCAGGCCCACCGCCTCCCCGCGTTTGAGGCTGATGGACACATTCCGAACCACGGGCCGCTTCTTGTAGGTCTTGCCGATCCCGCGGGCGACGAGGCCGCCGGCGCCGGGCACGACCCGCAGGGCGGGGGAGGGGGCACGGGGATCACCGGGATCGCTCATCGTGGTACTCCTAAGCCCGGTTTCACCACAGGTGCTTTATCGCCAGGTTTCGGGGCCAGCGGCTGGAGCGACTGGTTGCTGGAGTCATTGGGAATGACCAGACCCTGCACCCGCTCGCCCGCCACGGCGACCAATTGCGCCACGCCGGTCTTCATATTGACATCGGCCTGCGAGCCATTGAGCTGGTTTTCGCCCCGGGTGATCCGCACCTGCCCGGTCAGGCGGGCCATGCCGGTGTCGGGCACATAGACGGCGCGATCCCCGGTGACCGTATCGGTCGGGGTCCGGATCGAGACATGCCCGAACGCCTCCATCTTTTGCAGCTTCCCCGAAGCCCCCAGCGGATCGGCCGCGGCGGCGGCCTCGGTCTTCGCCGGTTTGGGCGGGGCGTTGGGCGCGGTGGATTGGGGCGTCGTGCTGTCGCTGGTATAGGCGACCAGCGTATCCGCGGCGATGCGGCGCCCGTCATTGGTCAGCGCGACCGCGTCGCCCCGCGCCACCGCCATGTGCTTTTGCGCCCAATATTCGAGAGAATCCCGGGCCGTCAGCGTCTGCGTGGGGGTGGTCAGCTTCAAGCCACGGCCAGTGAGCACCAGCACGGACTCATCCATCTGATAGACCGCGCGATCCGCCTGCACGAGGTCGGTCTGGGTGCTGATGCGGACAGTGCCGCTGGCCTGCATTTTGTAAATCTCGCTGCCGCCGGCTTCCGGCACGCCGGCGACGGTGCCCGCGCCGGTGGCGGGTGCCGCACCGGTGCTGCCGGATGACCCCGCCTTCTTGCGGTACCAGGCCGAGAGCGTATCCGCCGTCACGGTGACCGAGCCGCGCCGGGCACGGGCATCGCCATGGGCGACCACCATCTGCTCCGACTGGCGCCAATCAATGCCGTCACGCGCGGTGATGTCGAGCGCACCGCCATGCGACAGATCGAGCTGCTGCGCTTTCGTTTGTGGTGCGAACAGCACCGCCGCCGTCAGGCCTATCGCGCACATCCGGGCCTTCATGGGGCGTCCCCGTTCAGCACGACATGGGCCGGACCGCTGAAGGACACGGCGGCCCCTTTGTCCGTCAGGGCGAAGCCCTGCGCATCCAATGTCCCGAACGGGCCTTCCACATGCACTGGCTCTTCCCCCACGGCAGACCCCTCCTTGATATCGACCGCGGCGCGGGCCGTGGTCAGGGTGGTGCCGTCGTCACGGTATAACGTCACCTCATCGCGCAGGTCGAGCCGATTGGTCTTCTGGGTGAAGACCCCGCGCCGGGCCTTCAGCATCAGCCAGGTCCCGTCCTCCTGCGTCAGGTCGCCTTTCGGCTCCGTCAGTTCCATCTGATCGGATGTGATCTGGCGGGCGATCGCCGCGGTGATCGAATAGGGCCGGCCCTTTTCGTCGACCCCGTGATAGCGCGCATCCTTCAGGCGGGCGCCGTCGATTTCGCCCGAGACATTCGCGATCGAGAACCGGGCATTGTCGGTGGAACGCTCCAAATCAGGCCAGAAGGCAATCGCGGCCAACAGACCGGCCGCGCCGATCGGCAGCAGCCATTTGGTCCCCGTGATCAACAGCCGGCGGCGCGCGAACCAGCGACTCGTGATCGGCCGCCGCGGGCGCGGCGCCGCGGTCATCGCGAGAGGCGCCGCGGGCCGGGGCGGGGTGTCCGCGTGTGGGGGCAGGGGACGGGGCTGCTTCATGCCTGGCCCACCCGCAACAGGTCGTGAATATGCAGGATGCCGATGGGATGCATCGCGGTGTCGACGACGAACAGCGTGGTAACCGGACGCTCCCGCGCATTCATGATCCGCAGGCCCTCATCCGCCAGCGCATCGGGGCCGATGGTGCGGGGACGGGCGGTCATGACCTCGCGGACCGAGCGGGTCAGCAAGCCCGGGTCCATCGCCCGCCGCAGATCGCCATCGGTCACGATGCCGATCAGGGCACCGTCCGGGCCGGTGACGCCGAGGCAGCCGAACCGCTTCTCGGTCATGGTCAGAAGCGCCGCGCCCATGCGTGTATCGGGCGTCGTCAGCGGCATGGCATCCCCGTCATGCATGACGTCGCGCACCCGCCGCAGCCGTTGGCCCAACCGGCCGCCCGGGTGGAATTGGCGGAAATCCTGCGCGGTGAACCCGCGCCGGGTCAGCAGTGCGACGGCCAGCGCGTCGCCCAATGCCATCTGCATGGTCGTGGAGGTGGTCGGGGCCAGGCCCATCGGGCAGGCCTCGGTCGCATCCGGGAGCAGCAGGGCCACATCGGCCGCATTCGCCAAAGCGGAGCCGGCGCGCGCGGTGATCGCGACCAGCGGCAGATCGAAACGCCGGCAATGCCCCACCAGATCCGCCAGTTCCGCCGTTTCGCCGGAATTGGACAGGGCCAGCACCGCATCGCCGGGCACGATCATGCCCAGATCGCCGTGCGAGGCCTCGGCCGGGTGCACGAACAAGGCCGGCGCGCCGGTGGAGGCCAGAGTGGCGGCGATCTTGCGCGCGACATGGCCGGATTTACCCATGCCGGTGACCACGATCCGCCCGGTCGCGGCGGCCAGGCGATCGACCGCGGCCGCGAATCGCCCATCGAGCGCGCCGGCCAAAGCGCGCAGGCCGGCGGCTTCGGTTTCCAGCACGTGACGCGCCACCGCCAGATCGGTCAGGGTGGCGTCATCATGCAAGGCGGTCATGGCGGCGTGATCGGGCAAGGGAATTCCGGTCAGTGAACAGGCGCTTGTATGGCCCTCGGGAGCGGCGGGGGTCAACGAGTCGTGCAGGCCGGCCGCTCTTTACTCAATGCGCGAAAATATCGGGCTCTTCGTATCCCAGCAGATCCAGGCGCCCGCGGGTGGGGAGGAAGCGGAAACACGCTTCGGCCAGCTCCAGCCGGCCTTCGCGAATCAGCAATGCCTCCAGCTTTTCCCACAGCCGGTGCAGATAAAGCACGTCGGAGGCGGCGTAGGTGAGCTGCTCGGACGTCAGCTCCACCGCGCCCCAGTCGGAGGTCTGTTGCTGCTTGGACAGGTCCACGCCCAGCAGCTCTTTGCAGAGGTCCTTCAGCCCATGCCGATCGGTGAAGGTGCGGATCAGTTTGGCGGCGATCTTGGTGCAGCGCACGGGGGCGACGGTGATGTTCAGGCTGTGCTGCAGCACCGCCACGTCGAAGCGGCCGAAATGCATCAGCTTCACCACATCCGGATCGGCCATCATGCGGGTCAGATTGGGGCAGTCGAAGCCGCGCCCGCCCAAATGGGGGGGAATGAGCTGCACCAGATGCGCTTGCCCGTCGCCGCCCGATAGCTGGACCAGGCACAGCCGATCGCGATGCGGACGCAGGCCCATCGTCTCGGTATCGACCGCAACGACAGGACCGAGGGAAAGCCCATCCGGCAGGTCATGCCGGTGAAGATGGATTGTCGCGTTTGCCATGAAGATAACCGTGCTCATTGTGATGGTGCCCAGGAGAGGACTCGAACCTCCACGACCTTGCGGCCACAGGTACCTGAAACCTGCGCGTCTACCAATTCCGCCACCTGGGCAACAGGAGCATTCCGCGGCGCACCGCGTCGGGTAGGGGCCGCGATGTAACGGGCGCCGGAGAGGGCGTCAACCGCTGTTGGACATCGGACCGCACGATTTCCGATGGCGCGGCCCGCCCAGGGGTGAGAAAACACGGCTGCGATGTGTCGGCAGGAGAGAAGCGTGATGATCATCCAGGGCACGGCGACGGTATTTGGCGGGTCCGGCTTCATCGGCCGCTATGTCGTTAAGCGTCTGGCGCAATGCGGCTATGCGGTACGTGTGGCGGTGCGCGACCCCGGCGGGGCCCAGTTCCTCAAGACCATGGGCGATGTCGGGCAGATCGTGCCGCTGGCGGTGTCCATCACCCAGGAGGACGCGGTCGCCTATGCCGTGCACGGGGCGGATATCGTGGTCAATCTGGTGGGGGTTCTGGCGGAAAGCCGCACGGTCCGCTTTGACGCCATCCAGGCCGAGGGGGCCGGACGCATCGCCCGCCTCGCCGCCGCCGCCGGCGCCGATCGGCTGGTGCATGTCTCGGCCATTGGCGCCGATCCCGCGAGCCCGAGCCGGTATGGCGTGACCAAGGCGGCCGGGGAGCTGGCGGTGCGCCAGGCCTTCCCGGGGGCGGCGATCCTGCGGCCATCGGTGGTGTTCGGCCCGGAGGACCAGTTTTTCAACCGCTTCGCCGGCATGGCGCGGATGCTGCCGTTCATGCCGGTGATCGCCGGGGATACCAGGCTGCAGCCGGTGTTCGTGGAGGATGTCGCGGACGCGGTGCTGGCGGCCCTGACCCGCCCGGATGCCTGGGGCGGCCTGTACGAACTGGGCGGCCCCGAGGTTTGGACCTTCCGGGAGATTTTGGCCTATATCCTGGCGCAAATCGACCATTGCCGCCCCATGATCGACATGCCGATGGGCCTGATGCGCGCCCAGGCGGCGATTCTGGAGCGATTCCCCAACCCGCCCGTGACCCGCGATCAGCTATCCATGCTGGCGCGCGACAACGTCGTGACGCCGGGGATGCCGGGGCTGGCGGATCTGGGCATCACGCCGATGCCGCTGGAACGCGTGGTGCCCCTGTATCTGCGCCGGTTTCGCCCGGGGGGCGGGACGCGCGCGCGGACGCGATAAACGCGCCACCGCATCGATGGGGTTTTGCGCGGCGCGGATTCGGGTGCGATAACCCCCGCATGCGCACGTTGTTTCACCTCCATCTGTCGCCCTATGCCCGCAAGGTCCGCCTGATGCTGGCGGAGAAGCGATTGCCGTTCGAATTGAAGCTGGAAAAGACCTGGGAGCGGCGGGAGGCCTATCTCGACCTCAACCCCGCCGGCACGGTGCCCACCTTGCGGGAAGACAATGGGGTGGTGGTGCCGGATTCGCAGGTGATCTGCGAATATCTGGAAGAAGCCTATCCCGACATCCCGCTGATGGGCCACACCCTGGCCGAACGCGTGGAGGTGCGGCGCCTGACCGCCTGGTTCGATGGCAAATTCGCCCATGAGGTGACCCAGAATCTGCTGGGTGAGAAGCACATGCGCCGCCTCGCCGGGCGGGGCAATCCGGACCCATCGGCCATGCGGACCGGCTATGTCGCGCTCCGCTATCACATGGATTACGTCGGCTGGCTGGCCGAACGGCGGACCTGGCTGGCGGGGCCGGACCTGTCATTGGCCGATTTCGCGGCCGCGGCGCAGCTTTCGTCGCTCGATTTCATTGGCGACATCGACTGGACGCTCTCACCCGCGGCCAAGGAATGGTATGCGCGGGTGAAATGCCGGCCGTGTTTTCGGGCGCTGCTGCTCGATCAGGTGCCGGGCACGACGCCGCCGAAGCATTACGCGGACCTGGATTTTTAGAGCGGGTCTCGCGGTTTAAGCCGGTTTGGCTTCCCGTCGGGCCTGGGCCTCGATCGTCAAAGTGGCCGTCGGCTGGGCTTCGAGCCGGGCGAGGCCGATGGGCTCACCGGTCTCTTCGCAGAAACCAAAGGTGCCGTTGTCGAGCCGGGCCAGAGCCTGATCGATCTGGATCAGCAGGGCCTGGGCGCGCTCGCGGTTGATGATGTCGAATTCGCGATCGACCGCCGCGCTCGCCTGATCGGTCTGGTCACCGTCCCGCGGGGCGGCATCGGCGGCGGGCGCCGCGTCCAGCTCCTGGCGTGTTTCGTCATGCATGCGGCGCAGCTTGTCGCGAAAATGCGCCACCTGCGCCGGGCTCAGGAAGGGCTCCGAACCGGTGGGCTGGCCCTTGTTGGCTGCTGGTCTGGTCATGTTGCAAACGATAGCATCGTCGCGGCCCGCCCGCGAGCTTATTGTGGCGTTGGGCCTCCGCGCGATCAGCCCGAACGCCCGGGCGCTACCGCGCGGACAGGGTCTGAAACACGTCCCCGGCCGGTTCCAGGCCCAGAATGTGCCGCCGGTGCCACAGGGCGTAGAACAGCAGCTTCCAGCAGGCGAATCCGTCCCGCCAGCGGCGGATATCGCCGAACAGCGCCGCGACCTTGTCGGGATGCGCGATTTCGGCGACCCCGGGTTGGGCGGCGACCAGGGGGCCGAGGCGCGATCCCTTGCCTTTGATCCATTCGCCCACCGGCACGGTGAAGCCCTGCTTGGGGGCGACGGGCCGGGCGACGGGCAGGTTCTGTTCGAGCCATTTGCGCAGAATCCACTTGCCCATGCCCTGGCGCACCTTGAGCCCGTCGGGCAGGCGAAAGGCGGCGGCGGCGACGCCCTTGTCCAGGAAGGGGGTGCGTCCCTCGATCGCATGCGCCATCAGGCAGCGATCCAGCTTGAGCAGCAGATCGTTCGGCAGCCAGTCCTCCATATCGAGCGCCTGGGCGGCGGCGAGGCGGGACAGGCCGCGTTCGGCCACGCGGGCCTCCGCGGCCGCCATGCCATCCCGCCATGTGCCGGGACGCTCACGCAGGACGGGCACTTTTTCGAAGCTGCCGCCGGACCAGGGGGTCTGGCCGCCCAGCCACCAGGGGCGCATGGCGCGGCGGTAACGGTCATAGCCGCCGAAAATCTCATCGCCGCCTTCGCCGCTGAGGACCACCTTCACGTCCTGGCGGGCCCGCCTTGCCAGGAACCAGGTCGGGATGATGGCGTAATCGGCTGCCGGGTCATCCATGCAGGCGACGATCTCGGGCAGATGTTGCCAGACCATCGCTTCATTGACCTCGATCGCCTCATGATGCGCGCCGACGGCCTTGGCCACGGTCGCGGCATGGGCGCGTTCATCGGCCGCGCCCGGCGCATCGAATCCGGCGGTGAAGGCGACGACGGGGTCCTTGTTCAAACGGGCCATCAGGGTGATCAGGGTGGCGCTGTCGATGCCGCCGGACAGGAACATGCCATAGGGCACGTCGCTGCGCTGATGCAGATCCACGCTCTCTTGCAAAGCGCGGTCCAGCCGCTTCAGGGCCGCGTCCTCGTCGATCGTTTCCGGCCCGCCCTCCGGCAGGGCGGCGACGCGTTGGCGCTCCAGGATGTGGCCATCGGCGCAGGTCAGGCTTTCCCCGGGCAGAATGCGCTGAATGCCCTCGAAGATGGTGTCCGCGCCGGTGGTGAATTGCAGCTGCAGCAGCTCTTCGCGGGCGGCCGGGCGCACGGCGCGCGTGACCAGGCCCGCTTCCAGCAAGGCCCGGGGTTCGGAGGCGAAGGCCATGCCGCCGGCGACCTGGGCGGTATAGAGCGGCTTGATCCCGAACGGGTCGCGGGTGAGGGTGACGGTGCGCCGGGCCCGTTCATGGATGGCGATGGCATACATGCCGCGGAGCTGGCGCGCATAATCGGCGCCGTCGCGCAGCCACAGATGCAGCGGCGGCTCGCAGTCGCTGTTGGTGGCGAAGCGGATATCGGCCATGCCTTCGCGCAGTTCGCGGTAGTTATAGATCTCCCCGTTGGCGACGAGGGTGGCGGCACCGGCGAACAGCGGCTGGTCGCCGGTCACGAGGTCGATGATCGACAGGCGATTATGCACCAGGGCGACGCGCCCGACGACCGCGTGGCCGGTGCCATCCGGCCCGCGATGATGCAGGCTGTCGATGAGTTTCGACAATGTCGCCGGATCGGGCGGCGTGGCGCCGGACGCGAGTATCAGGCCGGCTATGCCGCACATCAGGCTGACTCCAGGATCGGGCGCGCGTTGGTCGTCGCTTCCTAGCGAAGCTGCCGATCGGGTGCCAGCCGTATCACGTCAAATGATGACCGCGTCCCCTGGCCGTCATGCCCTTGTCGTCATGGCCTGGCTTGTCCAGGCCACCTATCGCGGCACGATGCCTGCGGCGATGGCCCGGACGCGCCGGGCCATGACGAATTAGCCGTCCCGCCCCGCTCGTCATGCCCAGTGCGTCATGCCCAGTCCGTTCCGCCCAGTCCGTTCCGCCCAGTCCGTTCCGCCCAGTCCGTTCCGCCCAGTCCGTCCCGCCCAGTCCGTCCCGCCCAATTCGTCATGGCCTGGCTTGTCCAGGCCACCTATCGCGGCACGATGCCTGCGGCGATGGCCCGGACGCGCCGGGCCATGAC
>CAIXEA010000206.1 GCA_903918315.1 uncultured Acetobacteraceae bacterium
CCGTCATCCCCGGGCTTGTCCCGGGGACCAAGGTTTCCGCTTGTACCGCGATTGGTCCCCGGGACAAGCCCGGGGATGACGTGATTGCCAGCCCTCGCCTACCATTTGCGCCTTTGCGGCCGGAAATATGGGCAGAGTACCCGATGGTTCTACGAACCCCGGAACACTGGCGCCCGCTTCTCGACAAACGCCTTCGCGGCCTCGGCATGATCGGCTGTCTCACGGCTGCGCAGCATGCCGAAGGCTTCGGAGTCGAGCGTATCGGCCAGCGACCCTTCCTCCGCCACCTTCATGTTGCGCTTGATATAACGCCATGCCACGCGCGGCCCGGCGGCGAAGCGGCCCGCCAGAGCCATCGTCTCGGCCAGAAGTGCGTCATCCGCGACCACCCGGCTGGCCAGGCCCAACGACAGCAGCCGGGCGCTGTTCAGCATCTCGGCGGTGAAATACAGCTCCCGCGCCAAGGACGGCCCGACGATCCGCGTCAGGAAATAGCTGCCGCCGTAATCGCCCGACAGCCCGACTTTGGAAAACGCCGTGGTCATGCGCGCACTGTCCGCCACCACCCGCATGTCGCAGGCCAGAGCCAGCGACATCCCCGCCCCGGCCGCGACGCCATTCACCATGGCGATCGTCGGCTTGGGCATCTCGTGCAGCAGTTCCGACGCCCGCATCCCCGCGCGCAGCCCATCGGCGCGCTGTTCCGGGGATTGTGTCGCCTTCCCCGCCGTCGCCGCCTGCACCGCCACATCGCCGCCGGAGCAGAACCCCTTCCCCGCCCCGGTCAACACCACGCAACCGACCTCCGGGTCCGCCGCGAAGCCGGCGAGGATGCCGCCCAAGGCGCCGATCATCCCGGAGGTGAGCGCGTTCAGCCGCTCCGGCCGGTTCAGGGTGACAACGGCGACGCCGTTCTCAACCCGCGTGAGGATTTCGTCGCCCATCAGTGATCCGCCCGCCCACCGCGGTGGGAGAACGCGGTCTCCGCCGAGGTCATGAATTCCAGCAGGCAGGCATGGCCTTCCTCGGTCTTGCGCCGCGCCCGCAGGATGGCGTTGCCGATATCATTGGGATCGGTCACCCGCTCACTCCAGCCGCCGAGGTCCTTGGCCAAAGCGGCGTAATTGCCGCCGAGGTCGCGCGCCTTGTGCACGTCGTGCGACAGCTTCATGTGCGGGATTTCGATCGCCATGGTGTTGTTGTTCAGCACGATGGTCAGGATCGGGATGCCGGCGCGGACCGCGGTCTCGAAGTCCAGGCCGACCATGCCGAAGGCCGCGTCGCCCATGAAATTGACGCAGAACTTGTCCGGCGCCGCCACCTTGGCGCCGATGACCAGGCCCAGCCCGGTGCCGAGCTGGTGCGACTTGCCCCAGCCGAGGTAACCGCGCGGCGTCGTCGCCTTGTAGAACGGCAGCAGTTGGTCGCGCGGGCTGCCGGAGTCGTGCGTCACGATCGCACCGGCCGGATCGACCACGCGCATGAACTCATTCATCACGCGGTATGGGGTCATCGGGGTTTCGGCGGAGTTCAGCTTCGCCTCCCACCGCTTTTCCCACAGCGCCCGTTCGGTCGCGAGTTCCAGCGCCGGATTGCGATTGAGCAGCTTGCCGCCCAACCGGTCCTTCACCGCCGCGATCAGGTCGGCCAGCACCAGGCGGGCATCGCCGAGCATGGCGATCTCGGTCGTATTGGCCTTGTGCAGGTCGCGGGTGTCGTTGACGGCATGGATGATCGGCACGCCCTTGGGCAGCGGCGGCGTCGTCAGCGGGTGGCTGTTCAGCCCGGTGCCGATCCCGAAGATCAGATCGGCTTTTGAATAAAGGTACATCTGGCCGGGGCCGTTGAAGGTATTGCCGCCGGAGCCGAGTGAGAGCGGATGGTTCTCGGGGAAGGCGCTCTTGCCGTCCACGGTGGTCATGACGGGGGCCTGCAACAGCTCCGCCAGTTCGACCAGTTCAGCCGAGGCGATGGCGTTCAGCACGCCCTGGCCGGCGATGATCACCGGGCTGGACGCGGCCAGCAGGCGCTTGGCCGCATCGTCGACGTCCTGCGGGTCGGGACGGGAAATGGTCGGGCGCGCGGGCGTGTAGTTCAGCACGTCGGTGCCGATATCGAGGTCCACGAGGTCGCGCGGCACCTCCACCATCACCGGCCCCTGGCGGCCGTTCTTCAATGCGCTGAAGGCCCGGCGCATCACCGCGGGGACGGAACCCGGCAGCATGATCTCCTCGACCTGCTTGGTGACGGAGGCATAGGTGACCTGGGAGCGGAAGGTCGGAAACACCTGCGACTGATCGCGCGCCTGCGACAGCGGCAGGAACAGCACGGGGATGGAGTCGGAATAGGCGGATGCAATGCCGGCGAAGGCGTTTTCCGCCCCTGGCCCATATTGCATGGCGAAGACGCCGGGCGGGCGGCCGTTGGTGACGCGGGCATAGCCGTCGGCCATGTGCACGCCGACGCGTTCCTGCCGGCAGATCACCGGGCGGATGCCGCCGGCGACCGCGTTTTCGATGATGGAGGTGGTGGGGAAGCAAAAGAGGGTGGTGGTCCCCTCCCGCTTCAGGATTTCAACGATGGCATCGGCGGCGCGCATGGGGGTCCCCTCCGGGTGGGTGATGTTGCCGGGAGGGTAGGCGTGGGGTTGGGGGGTGGCAAGGTTCGGGAGGCCCCTCGGGGGATCAGCCCCCCTTCGCCAGCCGATCGAATGCGGCCAGACGGGTGATCAGTGCTTCCATCTGGTGCAGAGGGATCATGTTTGGTCCGTCGCTCGGGGCCCGGTCCGGGTCTTCATGCGTCTCGATGAACACCGCCGCGCAGCCCACCGCCAAGGCGGCGCGGGCCAACACCGGCGCGAAGTCCCGCTGGCCGCCCGACGACGTGCCTTGCCCGCCCGGCTGCTGCACCGAATGGGTCGCGTCGAACACCACGGGATACCCGGTCCGCGCCATGATCGGCAGGCCGCGGAAATCGCTCACCAGCGTATTGTAGCCAAAGCTGGTGCCGCGTTCGCACAGCAGGATGTTGGTATTGCCGGTGCTGGCGATCTTGGCGGCGACATTGACCATGTCCCACGGCGCCAGGAACTGCCCCTTCTTCACGTTGATCGGCTTGCCGGTTGCGCCGGCGGCGAGCAGCAGGTCGGTCTGGCGGCACAGGAAGGCGGGGATTTGCAGCACGTCCACCGCCGCCGCCGCCGGGGCGCAGTGATCCGCGGTATGCACGTCCGTCAGGACCGGCAGGCCAGTACGCTCCCGCACCTCCGCCAGGATCACCAGGCCCTGGTCCATGCCGATGCCGCGCGCGGCGGAGGCGCTGGTTCGATTGGCCTTGTCGTAGCTCGACTTATAAATGATGCGCACGCCGGTGCGGTCCGACATCGCCCGCAGCGCGGCGGCGGTGTCCAGCGCATGGGCCCTGGATTCGATCTGGCATGGCCCGGCGATCAGCACAAATGGCCGGTGATTGCCGATTTCGATGTCGCCGACGCGAACGACCCGCGGTGTTTCCGCCCCCATTGATATCCCCTGCTGACTGCTCCGTGGCGGTGAGCCTAGCACGAAACCGCGCCCCGCCGCCCACCCGTCACCGCGCGGCGCGCGGAGTCCGTGAGCTGCATCACATCGCACAGAGTCGTTTTCCGCCATTGTGACAAATTCAGCTCACATTAGGATGATTTTCCCCATTCACCCGGTTATCCACAGGGGGGATCGGGCTAATAGCGTCGGAGCCCGATCACGCAACCGTTGTATGGGTTGTCAGGATTGCAACCCTGCTGCTACCGCCCATCGTGTCTGAGGCCACAAGCGGGAGACGAGATGATGCGGAATTGGAAGACTGGCGCGAATGTCATCCTGTTCGGGACCGCCCTGCTCCTGGCGTGCCCCCTGATCGTGGCCCCCGTCTTCGTATCCGCGGCCCACGCAAACCAATCTGTCGCGTCGTCTGCAACGACTATGCATGCATCGGCCGCATCCGCGCAAGGGCGTGGTGTGACAAATGCACACAGTGTGGCAAATTCAACACAGTCCCACACCAAGACCGCGCTCCGCATCCGCGGCCGCAGCGGTGGCCTGTCCTGCGTTCCCTTCGCCCGTATGGAAAGCGGCATCGCCGTCGGCGGTAACGCCTGGCAGTGGTGGGGCAATGCCGCCGGCACCTACGCGCGCGGCGCGACGCCGGAACCGGGCAGCGTGCTCGCCTTCCGCGCCAATGGCCGCATGCGCCTCGGCCATGTCGCCGTCGTCGCCCGCGTGCTGAATTCCCGCGAAGTGCTGATCGATCATGCCAACTGGCCCAGCGGCGGTGGCCGCGGCGGTGTGTCTCAATCCATCCCCGTCGTCGACGTGTCGGACAACAATGACTGGTCAGCGGTCCGCGTCAGCCTTGGCAGCGGCGATTTCGGCTCGGTCTACCCGACCTACGGCTTCATCTATGACCGCCCCGATACGGGAATCGTCGAAGCCCGGCGCGGTTCGGCCAGCGAACAGGTCGCGGAACTCAACCCGGCGCCGCGCGATCTGCGCAATACATCCCCCGCGCGTGGTTACACCGAGGTCGCGGAAGCGCCGCGTCATCGTAAGCACCACAGCACGGCCGCGACCCGCTAAGGCTTGTCCGCGCGGGCCCGCTTCAGGACCCGCCGCCGGCCAGCCCCTGGCCGGGCAGTAAAACCGTCCGCGCGGGCGTGAATCGCAGACCCAGCGCCTGCGCCACCGCCATATGGGTCACCTGGCGATCATGCACGTTCAGACCCGCGCACAGATGCGGGTCATCGCTCAGAGCCCGGACCCAGCCTTTCTCCGCCAGCGCCAGAACGAAGGGCAGAGTCGCATTGGTCAGCGCGAAGGTGGAGGTTCGGGCCACCGCGCCGGGCATGTTCGTCACGCAGTAATGCACCACCCCCTCCTCCACATAAGTCGGCGCCGCATGCGTGGTGGGCCTGCTCGTCTCGAAACAGCCGCCCTGATCGATGGCGATATCGACCAGCACCGACCCGGGCCGCATCCGCCGCACCACCGCGCGTGACAGCAGCTTCGCCGCCGCCGCCCCTGGCACCAAAACCGCCCCGATCACCAGATCGGCGGCCAGCGCGGCGTGCTCAATGGCCTCCGCGGTGGCGAACAACGTGGTGGCACGCGCCCCGAATTGCAGATCGAGCGCTTTCAGACGCGGGATCGAGCGATCGATGATGGTCACGGACGCTTCCAGCCCCACCGCCATGCGCGCGGCATGGGTGCCAGCGACGCCCCCGCCGAGGACCACGACCTTGGCCGGGGCAACCCCGGGCACCCCGCCGAGCAGGATCCCCGCGCCCCCCTGCTCGCGCTCCAGGCAATGCGCCCCGACCTGCACCGCCATACGGCCAGCGACCTCACTCATCGGCGCCAGCAACGGCAGCGCTCCGGTGCGATCCGTGACCGTCTCATAGGCGATGCAGGTAGCGCCGGAGCGCATCAAGGCCTCGGTCTGGGCCCTGTCGGCCGCGAGATGGAGGTAGGTGAACAGCACCTGCCCCCGGCGCAGGCGGGCGATCTCCCGCGGTTGCGGCTCCTTGACCTTCACGATCATCTCAGCCTCGGCGAAGACCGCTTCGGCGCTGGCCAGGATGGTCGCGCCAGCAGCGCGATAGGCATCATCGCCGCAGCCAATGCCAGCCCCGGCCCCTTGTTCAACCAGGACCTGATGCCCGTGTACCCCGAGTTCCCGCGCCCCGGCCGGTGTCAGGCCAACGCGGTATTCATGGGTTTTGATCTCTTTGGGGACGCCTATTCTCATCACACCGCTCCTGCGACCGATCGTGATCATATATTGGGCCTGCGCATGGTTGACGCATCCCCCCGGCCGGGTCGAACTGGTGCCCAATCAGACGAAAGAACGCCCATGCCCCTGATCCACCACGTCGTCACCGGCCTCAATCACCCGCCCATCGTGTTCGTGCATGGCTTTGCCTGCGGGCATGACGACTGGGACGCCCAGGTGGCGCATCTGTCGCCCCGGCATCAGACGGTCACGGTCGATCTGCGCGGCCACGGCGCCAGCCCGGGATCAGCGGCGGATTGCTCGATCGAACGCTATGGCGCCGATGTCGCGGAGGTGATGCGCGCCCTCGCTTTACCCCCCGCCATCCTGGTCGGTCACAGCCTGGGCTGCCGCGTGGTCACCGAGGCCGCCTTGCAGGCCCCCGGCCACACCGCCGGCCTGGTCCTTGTGGATGGCAGCCAGTTCGCCCCCGGCATGGCATCGGTGCTGAAAGTCGCCTTCGCCCAGCCCAATGGCTTCGCCACCGTGGCCGCCGGGCTGTTCAAGGACATGTTCACCGCCAAAAGCGCCCCGGCTACGGCCGCCCGGGTGCTCGACCGGGCGCTCCGCCTGCCCCGCGCCGTCGGGGAAAAGATGCTGACCGACCTGCAACGCTACGATACCCACCGGCTGACCGCGTCCCTCGCCAGCCTGCGCGTGCCCGTCATGGCGATCCAGACCACCTACAGCAACGAAAAGCGGGAGCGCACGTCCATGCAACCCGGCCAGGACACACCCTATCTGTCGATGCTGCGCGCCGCCGTCCCCGGCGTGCGGGTGGAGATCATCGAGGACACCGGCCATTTCCCCCAATTGGATGAGCCGGCCCGCACCAATGCCCTGATGGACAGTTTCTTGGCGGGCCTCGCGCGGGCCTAGGGATGGACCCGATCGCCCCTATGACCCGCGATCAGCGCGGCATCGTCCTGGTCCTCGTCCTTTGGTCGATCGCCTTGCTGGCGCTCATCGGCGCCCGGCTGACGAGTGCCAGCCGCACCGATATCGCCACTGCCACCGACCTCTATAACGCCACGCGGGCGGAGGCGGCGGCGGATGGCGCGGTGCATGAAGCCATCGCGCGGCTGGCCGATGGCGGGGCCTTGCACTGGTCCGCGGATCGCCTGATCCGCACCACCAGCATCGGCGGGGTGCAGGCGGATGTGAGCATCGAAAATCTCGCCGGGCGGCTGAACCCCAACAGCGCGCCGGCCGAACTCATGGCCGCGCTGCTGGTCCGGCTGGGAATGCCGACCGAACGCGCCCTCGCGCAAGGGGGCGCGTTGTTCGACTGGCGCATGCCGGGGGGGCTGTCCGTGACGGGCGGCACCAAACGCCAGATGTATCGCATGGCCGGGTTCGGCTACGTGCCGCCCTCCCAACCTTATGAAAACGATAATGAAATCGCGGCGGTGGTCGGCATGACGCCGGAGGTCAGCGCGGCGTTGCGCCCCTATCTGTCGATCCATAATGATGGGGCGGTGGATCCCAATGAAGCCGCGGTTCCGCTGCGCCTGGCGTTGCAGGATCTGGGGATCAACCAATTGGCCAACACCACCCCATCCGCGACCGTGGAGATCACCGCCCTGGCCCGATCCGCCACCGGGAACCGGTTCCTGCGCCGGGCGGTGGTCCGGTTCCGGCCCGGCGAGCCCTATCAAATTCTGGCCTGGTCCCAGTCAGAATAATGCCCGCGGCGGCCGGGACAAGCCGCCGCGGGATACAGCCGTCGCGACGGGGATCAGTTGTCGACGGTCGAGGGGGTCGTGGTGCCGGTCGTCGTGCCGGTTGTCGTCGTGGTGCCAGTGGACGACGAGGTGCCGCCTCCGCTGGTGGTTGTGGTGCCACCCGTCCCCATCGGAAGCGACGTCACCCGCTTACCGGTCAGGGCAAAATACGCATTGGCCAAGGCCGGCGCGGCCGGCGGCAGACCGGGCTCACCCGTCCCACCCGGGGGGAAGGCGGGGTTGTTCCGCACCTGCACATAGATCGTCGGGGCTTCGCTCAGGCGCATCATGTGGAAGTTGTCGAAGTTCCTCTGATCCGCCTGACCATGCTGCCAGGTCATCTTGCCCCACAGCGCCGTCGACAGGCCCTGGATGATCGCGCTTTGCATCTGCGCGGCCACCGAGTCCGGGTTCACCGCGAGGCCGCAATCGACCACGCAATTGACGCTGACGAGCTGGATGCCACCGGTGGCGGTCAGCGCGATCTCCACAACCTCAGCCACATAGGTCCCGAAGCTGAAGCGGCAGGCGATGCCGCGGGCATGACCGGCCGGCGGGGGCGTGCCCCAGCCGGCATTGGCCGCCGCCTGATTGAGCACCGCCAGCAGGCGGGTATTCCCCGCCAGCAGCATCTGCCGGTACGCCAGCGGGTCCATGCCGGCGTTCAGCGCGGCCTCATCGATCGCGCTTTCCACCACGAAGGTGTTCAGCGAATTGCCGACCGAGCGCCAGAACCCGACGCGCACCGGGTTGTTCAGGATCCCGTATTCAACCTGCCGCGACGCCATCGCGTAAGGCAGCTGCACCGCGCCATCCACCGACTGGCCGTCGATGCCACCGGCCACCGCGGCAGGGAACACCCGCGACAGGATGGACGGGGAGATCAGACGATTGTTCCAGCCAACGATGTTGCCGGTGGCGTCGAGGCCGACGGTTAATTTGGCCAGCGCCATCGGCCGGTAATAATCGTGGGAGAAGTCTTCTTCCCGCGACCAGGTCAGCTTGACCGGAACCCCGATCTGCTTGGCAACCAGGGCGGCCTGGACGACGTAGTCCGTCTCCCCCTTGCGGCCGAGACCACCGCCCATGAACATCGAATGCACGATCACCTGCGAGGGTGCCAGACCGACCGCGGCCGCGGCCGCGGCCTGGCAGCCATCCGGCGCCTGGGTCGGGACCCAGATTTCCAACGCGCTGCCGGTGTACGACGCGGTGCAGTTCATCACCTCCATCGTGGCATGGGCGGTGTAGGGCAGCGAATAGGTCCGGGTGAAGGTCTTCGTCGCCAGCGCCATGCCCGCGACCGGATCACCGATCTTCTCGGCCACCACGACGGGGCCGTTGGTCATCATGGCATTGGCCGCCGAGGCAATCGCCTGACTGTCCTGCGCGCTGGCCAGGGCGGACGGGTAGCTCCAGGTCACCGCCATGCCGCGAACCAGCTGAATGGCCTTCCAGGTGCTTTCGCTGGACACCGCCGCGACCGCGTTCCCCAGATTGACGACCGCCAAGGCCCCGGCCGGGGCGGCGGGCATGGTGCCGACCGTGCCGCCGAACACCGGGCATTGCTTGACCGAGGCGTAAACCATGTTCGGCACGCGCACATCGATGCCGAATTTGGCCGAACCATTGACCTTCAACGCGATGTCCGGGCGCTTCACCGGCTGGCCCACCAGCCCATAATTGCCCCCCGCCGACAGGATCGGCGGCGCCGCCGGTGGCGTCAGCCCCGCGGCGATCGGCGCCAGAGCGCCATAGGTCAGGGACTTGCCCGTATTGGCGCTGGTCACGACGCCGAGTTTGGCCGACAGCGCGGTGGCCGGTTCCTGCAACTAGCTGGCGGCGGCGGCGATCAGCATCTCCCGCGCCGCGGCGCCGATGGTCAGCAGGGGCGTGAACCAGCTGCGCATGTTGTTGCTGCCGCCGGTGACGCGGCGATGCGACGTGGGGTGGTCATATTGCGGCCCGGCATCCGGCTGGGCAGTGGTGACCTTGGTCCAGTCGACCTTGAGTTCCTCCGCGAGGACCTGCGCCATGCCGGACAGGATGCCCTGGCCCATTTCGGCACCAGCGGCGAAGATCTGCACGCTTTCGTCGGAGCCGATGGTGACCCAGACATTGACCGTGGCGCTGGTGACAGCGGCCTTGGCGGAGGGGGGGCGGCCGAAGCCGATGACGAAACCGCCAGCGGCGGCGCCGACGAACAGGGCGCGACGGCCCAGAACGGGTGAAATCTGGTTCATGGTGGGCTCCCCCTTCTTATTGGCCAGCGGCTTTGTGGATGGCGGCGCGAACGCGGGTGTAGGTCCCGCAGGCGCAGATGTTGCGCATCGCGGAATCGATCTGCGCATCCGTCGGCTTCGGGGTCCGCTGCAGGAGCGACACCGCGGCCAGGATCATGCCCGACTGGCAGTAGCCACACTGCGGGACCTGAAGATCGATCCATGCTTGCTGCACAGCCTTGCCAAGCGCGGTCGCGCCAATACCCTCAATGGTTGTAACGTTGCCGCTGCCGACATCGCCCAATTTCATTTCGCAGGATTTTTCGGTGCCGCCACCGACCATGACGGTGCAGGCGCCGCATTGTTCAATACCGCAACCATATTTGGTGCCGGTCAGCCCGACCACATCGCGGAGGATCCAAAGCAGTGGCGTGTTGGGATCGCAGGTGAAGGTGTAAGTTTGGTTGTTGACGCGCAGCGTGCTCATGCCCCTTACCTCTCTGTATGTTAAGTGCGCCGGGACGTGGCGCGAACCTGTTTGACGCGAAAATCCTCTAGGCTATTACCCGCCATGGTTGCAAGTCTCAATCAGATCAAAAAATAGAGAGAAAGGCCCTCACAATCTCGTGTTCATAAATCGTCCACGCCTATGACCCTGCGCTCAGCCGGATTCACGCTGCTCGAAGTGATGGTCGCCTTCGTCATCGCCGCCCTGGCTCTGGCCCTGGTGTTCGACGGCGCCCTGGCCGGACTGCGCGGCAGCGGCGAATCCGCGCGCGAAATTCAAGCCCTGACCCTTGCCCGGTCCCGGCTGGCAGCGGCGGATTTGACCGGCGCCATCGAGCCGGGCCTGCGCGAAGGATCGGATCCCGACGGCTTTCATTGGAGTCGCAGCATCGTGCCGCTGACCACCACCCAGGCCGGTGGAGTCGATACCGCGCGGCCGCTGGTGCTCTACGATGTCCGCGTCACCGTGCGCTGGCCCGGCCCATTTGGCCGCACTCGCGCGGTCAGCCTGGAGACCCGGCGGGCCGGACAGCCCCCGCTGGCGGCCGCCCCACGATGACCCGACGCGCTGGCTTCACCCTGATGGAGGTCCTGGCCGCGCTGGTCGTCCTTGGACTGGTGGTCGCGATGCTGAGCCAGGGAACCCGCTTCGGTTTCGACGCCGCGCGCCGGCAGACCCGCCAGACCGATCAGGTGGCGGAACTGGAAGCCGCTGCCCGGACCATCCGATGGCTGATCGAGCATGCCGCGCCGCCACGGGGCCAGAACCCGAGTCCCTTCCGGGGATCGGAACAGAGCATCGCCTTGCGTACCGAACTCCCGCTAGCGGCGGGATCCCAGAGTGAGCGGCGGATCGACGCCCTGCTGGCGGTCGATGCCCAGCATCGGCTGGTCCTGCGCTGGGTTCCTTATGTGCATGCCGTGTCCCTCGGCCCGCCCCCTCCACAGCGCGAGGCGGTCCTGGTGACCGGTCTCGATCGGCTTGCCATTCGCTACTGGGGACAGCCCGATGCCAAAACCCCGCCCGCATGGTTTGGCGGTTGGTTCGGCTCCGGACCGCCGCGCGTGATCCGGGTCGGCCTGGTCTTCCCCCCCCGTGCCCACCGGCACTGGCCGGACGTCATCGCGATCCCGCGGGAGGAAGCGGCGCGGGAGTAGGACCGGCCGATCACGCCCCGCTCAAAACGTCATGGCACGGCTTGTCCGGGTCACCTCTCGCGGCAAAAGGCGGGCGGCGTTGGCCCGGACAGGCCGGGCCATGACGAACGGGGCATGATCGGCAAAGGTACCGACCCATCACGCCCCGCTCAAAACGTCATGGCACGGCTTGTCCGGGCCACCTCTCGCGGCACAAGGCGGGCGGCGTTGGCCCGGACAAGCAGGGCCATGACGAACTGGGCGTGATCGGCAAAGGTACCGACCCATCACGCCCCGCTCAAAACGTCATGGCACGGCTTGTCCGGGTCACCTCTCGCGGCACAAGGCGGGCGGCGTTGGCCCGGACAGGCCGGGCCATGACGAACTGGGCGTGATCGGCAAAGGTACCGACCCATCACGCCCCGCTCAAAACGTCATGGCACGGCTGGTCCTGGTTACCCCTCGCGGCAAAAGGCGGGCGGCGTTGGCCC
>CAIXEA010000207.1 GCA_903918315.1 uncultured Acetobacteraceae bacterium
CTGTCGCCCCCGGCCGGGGTGCGGGTGGAAACCGGCCGCACCGGCGCATCCCTGGCGCTGGCCAGCGTGGCCAGCCCCGGCCCGGCGGCCGCCCCGGCCCGCCTGCCGGAGGTCGTGACCCAGGGACCGCCGCAGCCCAGCCGTTTATGGGTGCGACTCGACACGTTCGAGGAGTACCAGTACGCCGCGATCCAACGCGCGAAAGTCGGGTATCTCGGCGCCACCATCGAATCCGCCTATGACCGCCGCGCCCACCGCTTCTGGGTTCGGATCGGTCCGCTGGACACGGTGCGCCAGGCCGATGACACGCTGGACGCCGCCTTTGCCGCCGGCATTCCCGACGCCCGCATCGTCGCTGAGTAAACAGGAGACCGAGACCCGATGTTGAGCCGCCGCTTTGCCTTGTTGGCGTCCGCGCTGACATCCGCCTGTGTGGCCGCGCTGCCGGCCGCCGCCCAGCTGCGCCGCCCCCCGGCGTCGGCGCAGAAACTCCTCGCGCGCCCCAAGGCCAAAGACGCCGCCCCCAGCGGCAGCCCGGCCGATACCCCCCTCGGCCCGGTCGATACCGCCGCCAAATGGGCGATCGCGGTGGATTTCACCACCGGTATGACCCTGCTGGAAAAGGCCGCCGATGAGGAAATGCCACCCTCTTCGATGACCAAGCTGATGACCATCTATCTGGTTTATGAACGCCTGAAGCAGGGCCGGATGAAGCTCGAGGATGAGCTGACCGTGTCCGAACGCGCCTGGCGCATGAGCGGCTCCAAGATGTTCGTCCAGGTCGGCGCCCAGGTGAAGGTGGAGGACCTGATCCGCGGCGTGATCGTGCAATCGGGCAATGATGCCGCCATCGTCTTCGCCGAGGCCATTTCCGGATCGGAGGAGCAGTTCGCCGAACTGATGAACACCAAGGCCAAACAACTCGGCCTGCAGCACACCAATTTCCGCAACGCCACAGGCTGGCCTGATCCGGAGCAGCGCATGAGCGTGCGCGACATCGCCGTCGTGGCGCGGCGGATCATCCAGGATTTCCCGGAATACTACCACTATGACTCCGAAAAATCCTATAAATACAATGGTATAGAACAGGGAAATCGCAATCCGATGGTGCAGAAGGGCACCGCCGACGGGTTGAAGACCGGGCATACCGAGGGCGGCGGCTACGGCCTGGCGGCCAGCGCCATCCGCAATGGCCGCCGCATCGTGATGGTGCTGAACGGCATGGCGTCGATGCGCGAACGCGCCGAGGAAGGCGACCGCCTGATGGACTGGTGCTTCGCCAATTTCGAGGATGTGACCCTGTTCTCCGCCGGTGACGTGGTTGAGCGGGCGCCGGTGTGGTTGGGCACCAGCCCGCAGGTGCCGCTGGTGGCCGGGCGGGACCTGACCCTGACCCTGCCGCGCAACTGGCGCAACACGGCGACGGTGAAGCTGTCGTATGACACCCCGGTGAGGGCCCCGATCATGAAGGGCGATGTGCTGGGCAAGCTGACGATGACGGGGCGGGGCGTGCCGCCCTTGGACGTCAATCTGCTGGCCGGGGCGGACGTGCCGCGCCTGGGCCTGCCGGGCCGCGCCATGGCCGCCCTGTCCCGCCTGACCGGGGGCGGCGGCTAACCCATGGCACCGGCGCGGGGCCGCTTCATCACCCTCGAAGGCGGGGAGGGCGCGGGCAAATCCACCCAGGCCGGGCTGCTGGCCGATGCGCTCTGCGCCCGCGGATACGGGGTTCTGCGCACGCGGGAGCCTGGCGGCGCCCCCGGGGCGGACGTGCTGCGGGGCCTGCTGCTGGGCGGGGACACCGACTGGCACCCCAAGGCGGAGGTCCTGCTGCATTTCGCGGCCCGGGCGGAGCATGTGGAAAAGACCATCCGCCCGGCGTTGGACGCCGGGATCTGGGTGGTGTGCGACCGGTTCTATGATTCCACGCTGGCCTATCAGGGCTGGGGGCAAAACGCGGATCGCGGCTTCATCCAGACCCTTATTGGCCTTGTCGGCCTCACGCCGGACCTGACGCTGATGCTGGATGTGCCCGATGCCGTGGGCGCGGAGCGGCTGCGCGGCCGGGGCGGGGCGGCGGACCGGTATGAGCGGATGGACCCCGTGTTTCACAGCCGGGTGAATGCCGGCTTTCGCGCCATCGCGGCGGCGCAGGCCGCGCGGTGCTGCGTGATCGCCGCCTGGCACGATATCGCGGCGGTGCATGGTGCGATCATGGCGGCGGTGACGGCCCGCCTGCCAGGCTGACACCAAACGCGGAAAGGGGGCGGTCGGATGTGGCGTAGTCTTTCCTTATTGATTTTCCTGCTGGTGGTCGGGGGCTGCGCGATCTTCGTGCTGCTGAGCAGCGCCGCGCTGGGGCCGGTGGTGGCCTCGCATTTCGCCGCCTCGGGCCAGGCGAACGGGTTCGCGCCGCACGCTGTCTACGTCAATTTCATGCTGGGCATGCTGGTGGTCGCGCCATCGCTGGCGGTCTTCGTCCCGCGGCTGGGCATCAACCGCCCGAATGCCCGCATCAATCTGCCCAATGGCGCCTATTGGCTGGCGCCGGAGCGGCGCCAGGCCACGATCGACACGCTCTGTGCGCATATGGCGGTGTTCGGCACCTTGCTGGCGCTGTTCCTGACCTATGTGCATTCCATGGTGGTGGAGGCCAACCAGCACGTGCCCCCGAACCTGCCGGCGGATGCGTTCATCAAGGCGATGCTGGGCTTCGTAGGGGCCGTGGCGGTTTGGCTGGCCCTGCTGTTCTGGCGGTTTCGCCGGGTTGAGGCGTAACGCGCCCCTGCTAGAGCCTGTCCGGTGCACGAAGGTGCACCGGACAGGCTCTAAACGATTGTTTGATCGCGTGATTCACGGCTCCGGTGATTCCACCTCCGCCGATCACGCTCTAAATCCGGCGTAGCGGCATCGTCGCCGCCATGACGACGATCGTGCAGGAAAAGCACGCCACCGTCAGGAACACGCCGCGAAAGGCCGCGGCGACCTCCGATTGCACCAACTGGCGGTGCTCCTCCGTCAGGGCGGCCAGCACGGCCGGGCCCCGGCGGACCATGTCGAAGAACAGCGTGGCCGTGTCCTGATCCATCGATGTCAGCAGGCCGAACAGCACCGCCCCGGCCACCGCCGCGCCGAAGGCCGAACCCAGCGAGCGCGATAGCTGCGCCGAGGCCGCCGCCGCGCCGAGATTGCGCGCCCCGCCGACACTCTGCACGGTGATCTGGGCGGTCAGCATGGCCGAACCCTGGCAGAGCCCGCCGATGGCGAGGACCCAGGCGAGTGACACCCGGCTCATGCCGGGGGCCCAGATCGCCAGGGCCACCAAGGTCAGGGCCGTCAGGCTGAGGCCCACCATCGGAAACACCGCCGTCCGCCCGCTGCGGGAAATCAACCAGCCGGTGATCACCGATCCGCCGCTGACC
>CAIXEA010000208.1 GCA_903918315.1 uncultured Acetobacteraceae bacterium
ACCAGGGCAAGGGCACGTTCACGCAAGTCATGCGAATAAGGACGAGGCATCAATGCTGGCCTCCTACCCAGCCAGCATCTTGAATCAGATTTCTCGTCGCGCCGGAATCCCCCGATTCAACTTTGAGCGGACAGGCTCTAGGGACGGCGACAGACCCTTGGCCGGCTTGGGACCCGGAGGTGCGAAACTGCCCCGCAGGGGTTGACGCGGGCTCAAGGCCACCAAGGTCTCTGCCATCCGCACCGCGCAACTCACCCCGTCGAGGGTTGGCACTGGGATGTCGGCTGCCACTTCCCGAGCCAGTCCGGCGAGGGGACCGCCGCCGAAGATGATCACTTCGGCTTCGTCCTCCTCGATCGCGCGCATCGTTTCAGTCAGAAGCGCGGCGCGGAATTGATCCTTGGCCTGGGTGATATCCGGAATTGGCACGTCCAGCGCCCGCACGCTGGCGAGGCGGCCGTCCAATCCATTGTCCCGCGCGCATTCCTGGTACCAAACGCGCAAGCGAGACGTCAGGCACACGATGGAATACCGCCGCCCAAGCATCCAGGCGGTCAGCATCGCGGATTCCGCGAGTCCGACAACTGGAATTGTGGCCAGTTCGCGGGCCGCTGCGAGTCCAGGGTCACCAAACGCGGCGACAATCGCAGCGTCATGACCGTCCGCATGGCACGCAAGGGCTTCCAATACCGCATGGGCTGCAATCGCGGCCTCGACCCGGGTTGCGATGTATTGCGGGCCAAAGCCGGCCGTGACGGCGGTGATTTCGGTGGTGGCGGAGGCGAACCGGCGTGCTTCCGCCACCATCGCATGGGTCATGGACTCGGTGGTGTTGGGATTGATGAGCAGAAGCTTCATATCACCCGCCGGCCTGGCTTCTTGCCTGATCGCGGGATTCAGACCTTCGGTGATTCCACCTGCGGTCATCCCGCTCTAACGCCCGGTGACGATGCGTTCGACGAGTTGCTTCACCGTCGGTACGAAGCCGTTGGAATAGAAAGGGTCCTGTCCGAAGCGAAAGGCATTGTGCCCGCTGAACACCAGACTCTGTTCCAATCGCTCTGGGTTGTCACCCTCATGCACCGCGCTTTGCAATGCTTTCTGAATGCAAAAACTCCGCGGATCGGCGCGCTTGCCGGTGCTGAAATCAGCCTCGTGCTGCGACCAGTTGGAGAAGCGGCAGGTACTCAGGCAGCCCATGCAATCGGCCTGGTCCTTGACGATCTCCTGCGCCTTATCAGGCGTGACGAAGACCAAGGTCGAGTCCGGCGTACGAAGCGTTTCGGTAAATCCGCCCGCCTCATAAGACAGCGCCCGCTGCCGATCGGCTGGGGCGACGTAGACGATGCGCTTGCGGGGCCCGACGGCGAGTTCCGCGAGATGCTCCCCAATCGGTTCACTGGAATAAGCGATCTGACGGTCCGAACGTTCACGCAGTTCCTGAATGAAATGGTTGTTCACCGCGCTGGAATAGAAGCCGGTCGGACTGAAGCGATTGAGGAATACGTCTCCCTCTTTGAGGGTCAGGAGCCGCTGCTTCCAGGCTGAGCCGATGGGGCTTTCCTGTGTCAGCAAGGGGCGTGTGCCGAACTGGAAGGCGATGGGGCCCAGCTCAGGGTTGTCGATCCAGTGCTCCCATTCTTCCAGCCACCACACCCCTCCGGCCATGATGATCGGCGTATCGTTCAGGCCATAGGCCCGCATCTGCTTACGCAGTGCGAGAACACGCGGATAAGGATCTTCGGGCTTGTTGGGATCTTCACTGTTTGACAGGCCATTATGGCCGCCGGCCAGCCAGGGATCTTCATAGACCACGCCGCCAAGCAGTCCCGCGGCCTTGGAATAGGCCCGGCGCCACAGCGCATTGAAAGCGCGGGCCGAGGAGATGATGGGATAATAGTGGACGTTGAATTTCGTCGCGATGTCAGACAGGCGATAGGGCATGCCCGCACCGCAGGTGATGCCGTGAACCAGGCCCTTGGCCTGCTCCAGAACGGCATCGATGATGCGCTCCGCGCCCCCCATCTCCCAGAGGATATTGGCGTGGATTCGTCCTTTACCGCCTGTGACGTCGTGCGCGCGGCGCGCCTGCGCCACAGCCCCCTTGATCGCGTAGTCGATGAGCTCCTCATGCCGCTCCCGGCGGGTACGGCTATGATAGATCTGGGGAATAAGCTTGCCGTCGTCGTCATAACTATCAGCGTTTACCGCGCTGAACGTACCGACGCCTCCGGCTTTGGCCCAATGACCCGCGGACAGACCATTGGAAATCGCAACACCTTTCCCACCCTCCACGAGCGGGAGAACCTCGGCGCCACCCATTCTGATCGCATTGATCGCTTGCATCGACCCGAATTCCTTGCAAGGCCTTCGCCTTACTTTGTGAAGGTGACACCGATACGGCGCCTGCCACGGGATGCAAGGGTTTTTGCAGCCGGATGACAGACGCCGTGGTGTCAGACGCGTGAGGTACCGCTTACGGTTGGTCGGAGTCCGTCGGCATCGGCGCACGTTCGCGATATTCGCGGCGTGGGCCGCGATCGCCGCGCTCCGGCCGATCACCCCGTTCAGGGCGATCGCCGCCATCGCCGCGGGCCGGCTTGGCGCCAACCTGCTCGGTAATGTCGGCACCGGTGGCCTGATCAACGACCCGCATCGACAGCTTCACCTTGCCGCGATCGTCGAAGCCGATGACCTTGACCTTCACCTGGTCGCCATCCTTGACGACATCGGTGGTCTTGTTGACCCGGCCCTGCTGCAGCTCGCTGATGTGAACCAACCCGTCCTTGGAGCCGAGGAAGTTCACGAACGCGCCGAATTCAGCCGTTTTCACGACCTTGCCGTTGTAGATGACACCGAGCTCGGGTTCAGCGACGATGCCGCGGATCCAGTCGATGGCTTTCTGCGCCTGATCGGTATCGGTGGCGGCGATCTTGATGGTGCCGTCGTCATTGATGTCGATCTTGCACTTGGTGGCTTCGACGATCTCGCGGATCACCTTGCCGCCGGTGCCGATGACTTCGCGGATCTTTTCCTTCGGCACGTTGATGACCGTGATGCGCGGCGCGGTGGTCGCCACATCGCCACGGGCGCCGGTCAGCGCCTTGGCCATCTCGCCCAGGATGTGCAACCGGCCGTCCTTGGCCTGCTCCAGCGCGGTCTTCATGATGTCGAAGGTGATGGACGTGATCTTGATGTCCATCTGCAGGCTGGTGACGCCCGCTTCGGTCCCGGCCACCTTGAAGTCCATGTCGCCGAGGTGATCCTCATCGCCCAGGATGTCGGACAGCACGGCGAAGCCCTTGTCTTCCTTGATCAGGCCCATGGCGATGCCCGCCACCGGCCGCTTCAGGGGAACGCCAGCGTCCATCAGCGCCAAAGACGAGCCGCAAACGGTCGCCATGGAGGACGAGCCATTGGATTCGGTGATCTCCGACACCACGCGCAGCGTGTAAGGGAACTTGTCCTTCTCCGGCAGCAGCGGGTGGATGGCGCGCCAGGCCAGCTTGCCATGGCCGATTTCGCGGCGGCCCGGGGAGCCCATGCGGCCGGCTTCACCCACGGAGTACGGGGGGAAGTTGTAGTGCAGCATGAAGTTGGAGCGGTATTCACCCTCCAGCGCGTCGATCACCTGCTCATCCTGGCCGGTGCCGAGGGTCGCCACGCAGAACGCCTGCGTCTCCCCACGGGTGAACAGCGACGAACCATGGGCGCGCGGCAGGATGCCGACTTCGGCGATGATCGGGCGCACGGTGCGGGTGTCGCGACCGTCGATGCGGATGCCGGTGTCCAGGATGGCGTTGCGGACGATGTCGGCTTCCAGGTCGTGCAGGATCGCGCCGGCCTTGGACACGTCCAGGCCTTCGGCGGCCAGGGCGGCCGTCGCGGCCTTCTTGGCGGCGCCGACTTTCTCGTAACGGACCTGCTTGACCCGCTCCTGATAGGCTTCGGCGATGGAGGCACGGCCAACGGCGTCAGCACGGGCTTTCAGGGCCAGTTCGGCTTCCGACTTTTCCGTCAGAGCCCAGGGCTCTTTGGCGGCGTGTTCGGCCAGTTCGATGATCGCCTGGATGACCGGCTGGAACGCGGCGTGGCCGAAGCTCACGGCGCCGAGCATGATCTCTTCCGACAGCTCAGCGGCTTCGGACTCGACCATCAGCACGCCTTCGCTGGTGCCGGCGAGCACGAGTTCGAGGGCGCTTTCCTTGGTCTCGGCGATGGTCGGATTCAGGACATATTCGCCGTTCTTGTAGCCAACGCGGGCGGCGGCGACGGGGCCGAAGAAGGGAATGCCGGACAGCGTCAGCGCGGCCGAGCAGCCGATCATGGCGACGACATCGGGGTCGTTTTCCATGTCGTGGCTGAGGACGGTGGCGACGATCTGGACTTCATTGCGGAAGCCCTCTGGGAACAGTGGGCGGATCGGACGGTCGATGAGGCGGCTTTTCAGCACTTCGGCCTCACTCGGGCGGCCTTCACGCTTGAAGAATCCACCTGGGATCTTGCCGGCCGCGAAGGCCTTTTCCTGGTAGTTCACCGTCAGTGGGAAGAAATCCTGGCCCGGCTTGGCGGTTTTCACGCCAACGGCGGTGCAGAGCACGATGGTTTCCCCGTAGGAGACCATGACGGCGCCGTCGGCCTGACGGGCGATCTTGCCGGTTTCGAGAACGAGCTTGCGCCCGCCCCAGTCGAGTTCCTTGCGGAAATAATTGAACATGCATGCGTCCTTATAGCTGTGCGAACGGGCGGACGGCATGCCGGTCGAACCACCAATTCCCTGGGTCGGACGGGAGGCGGCGTCTCGGGTCACCAGGAATGACGGGCCGCGCACCCCATCGGGGGTCTCTGCGCGGCCACATGCCATGTGGCCGGAAACGCCGTCGCGGTTCCCGCTCCTTCAGGGGCGTGCCGGTTCGGCTGGTCTGTCGATCCGCCGTGGTTTCGCGGCGTTACCCCGGACCAAGGCGGCCCGGGGGTCGTCATTCTGATCAGGCGTTAGCGGCGCAGGCCGAGGCGGCCGATCAGGGCTTCGTAGCGGGACTGGTTTTTCCGCTTCACATAGTCGAGCAGCCGCCGACGGCGGCCGACGAGCATCAGCAGGCCGCGGCGCGAATGGAAATCCTTCGCATGCGTCTTCAGATGCTCTGTGAGGTTCACGATACGCTCGGTCAGCAGGGCAACCTGCACTTCCGGGCTACCGGTATCGGTTTCATTGGTCTTGTAGTCGCCAATAAGCGCCGTGCGGCGCTCCGCCGTGATCGACATCGGATGATCTCCGTTAAAGGGGGTGAAAGGAACGCGCGATGAGGTGCGTTACAGCACCCGTTCAGGTTTCATCAGGCCGTCTTCAAGACGCACCAACCCGATCACGCGGCCCCCCGCCATGGCACGAACCAATCCACCACTGGGATTGGCGTTACCAGGAATCCGTCCCATCAGCGCCACCAGGCTGATCGCCTGGCCGTGCCGGAGGTCGGCGGCCTCAGATTCCGTCAGGGCCAGCGCCGGGATGTCGGCCAGCGCGGTCGCGACCGGAAGCAGAAGGTCCGGGGAAGCTGGCGCGGTATCCTCCGCCTCGCGCAGTTTGTCCAGCGGAATCGAGGCTGCCTCCAGGAAGGGGCCGACCCGCAAGCGGCGCAGGACGGCGATGTGGCCGACGGTGCCGCAGGCCTGCGCCAGATCGCGGGCCAGGCTGCGCATGTAAACGCCCTTGCCGGACGCGACCTCAAACACCGCCGTGTCCGCATCAGTGCGCTCGACCAACTCAAACCGATCGACCCGGGCGGGGCGGGGTTCGAGCACGGGGGCACGGCCTTCACGCGCCATATCGTAAGCGCGTTCGCCAGCGACCTTGATGGCGGAATAGATCGGCGGAACCTGCATGATCTCCCCCCGAAACGCCGGGAGCGCATCACGAAGCTGTGCGTCGGTCGGGCGTACATCGGATGTCGCGATGACCTGGCCGTCGGCGTCGTCGGTGTCGCGCGCTTCACCGAGCTTCAATGTGAAGCGGTACAGCTTCGTCCCATCCATCACATAGGGGACGGTCTTCGTCGCCGCCCCGAAGGCAATAGGCAATACCCCGGTGGCGAGGGGATCGAGCGTCCCGCCATGACCGGCTTTCTGCGCGTCGAATATGCGCTTCACCCGGTTGACCACATCCGTGCTGGTCATGCCGGCTGGCTTATCAATGATCAGCCACCCGTCCAGCGGGCGACCTTTGGGTTTACGGCGGGACATGGGCAAGGGGGTCCGTTAGGGAGCGCGCGGGGTAGGGGAGGCCGAGGGCGAAGTCAATGCGCCGACCCCGCCCCCGCGGTGTTACGAAACCACGGACCGCCCCACCTGACAGTCAGTCATAGCCGGCTGGATCAGTGAAAATCGCTGGCCTTATAGACCCGATACCACATCGTGTCGTCGGTGGCGGCGATTGCGTCGCCAAGGGTGTGCGCCGGCACCCCGTTCTGGTTCAACTGCACCAGCTTGCCGTTACGCCAGATAACCGCGAACGGCGTATCACCCAGGATATTGTCCCCCATGAAGACCTGCAGGGCCCGCTGACCACTGTCGATCCCGCCACAGATGAAATTCTTGATGCTCGCATTGGCGAAGTCATTGAGATACCCGCGATACCGGATGGAAGGCGGGCTGTTCAGACCATGCCCCTGTATGGCCAGTTCCTCCAGCGCGGCGTGGCTTTGCAGGGTCCGTTCCAGTGCGAGGTAAGATCCCTGCACCAGCGCCGCCTGGGGATTAATCCCGAGCGTCGCAGCGTTGATCTGCATCGATCCGGCCATGGCGTCGAGTTGCCGCTGCACATCCTCCCGGTCGATCTTCTGCTGGGTGGCGCTGAGGCTGGTCAGGCCAGTGCTTTCGAAGGTGATTTCCGCATTGCCTTCCGCCCGTTGAATCGCGGTCAGTGAGCCGCCAAAGCCACCCAGCATCTGCTGGTAGTAACCCTGCCATTCGGCCGCGAGGTTGGTCGCCGTATGGAACAGCCCATCGGTTCCCGCCGTCCAGGTATGGCCATTGGCGGTCATGGTGCTGCTGATCAGGCTCCCATCCAGTGTCACGATCTGGCCGGGCCCCGCCACGATCGTGCTGATCGCCGCCGCACCTGGCGCGGCCGCGCCTGGGATCAGCACGACCGCACCGGTGGCCGTCGCGGTCTTGCTGAAATCGGAGGCGACCAGAACCTGCCGGTACATCACGTTGTTGAGGGCAGCGGCCGATTGATCAGCCGAGAATGTCACATCGCCGTTGAAGCCCAACTGCTGCCAGGCCCCGTTCTGCCAAACGGAGGCAAACGGGATATCGGACATCACCAGATCCTGGAAGAAGTACGGCAACGCGGCCCGGCCATTGTCGAGGCCACCGCCCACGTAGTCGGTGGTCCAGTCAGCGCCGCTGATAAAGTCACCCCAGGCCCCTTTGTATTGGACGGTCGGGGGATTGACGATCCCATGTCCCTGCAACGCCAGTTCTTCCAAAGCGACATTGGACTGGATGGTGTGCTCCATCTGCAAATAGCCATGCTCGGTCAGCGGCGCGTTTGCGGCGATCCCGAAGGTCGCCTGATCGATCTGCATGGCGGCGGCCATGGCGTCGATCTGGCGTTGCACGTCCGCGCGATCCGCCGCCTCCTTGTCAGCGCCGTTCCAGGCGGTGTTGATGCCGGTGTTTTCAAATACGGCTTCCGCGTTGCCCTCCAGCCGCTGGGTCGCGGTCAGCGTATCACCATGACCGGCCAGCATGATTTGGTAATAGGTCCGCCATTCCATCTCCAGGTTCGTGGTCGTCTGGAACACGCCGTTGGCATCAGCGGTCCAAACGTGACCATTGACCGTCATGGTCGCGGCGATCGTATTGCCTGACAGAGTCGTGATCGTGCTGGGACCAGCCGGCACGGCCAGGGGCGGCATCTGGCCCGGGATTTTGAAATCGGACGCTTTATAGAGCCCTGTGAACATCGCCGCATTCGCGTTCGCGACCGCCGCCTCCAGCGTGCTCTCATGGTTGCCGTTCTGATTGAGCTGGATGATTTCGCCGTTCTGGGCAACCGTCGCGAACGGCAAATGCGTCATAATACTGTCATCGAATAGATCGGCGATGGCCCGCTCCCCCGCATCCGGCCCGTTGCCGACATAGAGCGTGTGATTATCGACGTTGTGCTGGAAATCGTTGGTGTATCCGTTGTATCGCGGGGCGTTCGGGCTATTGAGCCCGTGCCCTTGGATCGCCAGCTCCGCCAACGCCGCATTGCCCTGAAGCGCATGCTCCACTTGCAGGTATGCCGCCGCGGTCAGGGGTGCATTGCCCAGTCCAAGCGACGACATCGTGGCAGCGACTGCATCGAATTCGCGCTGGGCGTCAGCACGATCGATGGCCTGCTGCCCCTCACTGACGTCGTCCAGGCCGGTGTTCAGAAAAACGACCTCCGCATTGGCCTGGAGACGCTGCATTGCCGTCAGCGGTGCCCCTGAAAGGGCGGTCTGATAACTGTTGTACCATTCCAACGTCAGGTCAGTGGAGGTCTGATACAGCCCATTGGCATCCGCCACCCAGGTGTGCCCGGATGCAACAAGCGTGGTCGGGATGACCTGGCCCGTTAATGACAGCATCTGACCAGGGCCCGGCGTGGGTGAGGCCGGCGGTGTGGCGGTTGCCATCGCCGGGCTGACATAGATGACCGGACCGGTGGTCGTGGCGACCTTGCTGAAATCGCCGGCTACGAAAACCCGGGTGAACATCGACTCATTGGCGCCAGCCACGGTCACCGACAGCAGGTCCTCGGCGGCGGCGTTCTGATTCAACTGCTCTTCATGCCCATTCTGCGCCACGGTCGGAAACGGCAGATGGGTCAGAATGATGTCGTCAAACAGGTTCGTGACCGCGGTTTCACCGGAATCCAACCCGCCGCCCACGAAGAACGTTGTGTTGTCGCTGTTGTTCTGAAAATCGTTGGTATATCCGTTGTATTTGGCTGAGGGCGGGGAATTCAACCCATGCCCCTGCATCGCCAGCTCCTCGAGCGCGGCATCGGACTGCAAGCCGCTTTCGATGTTCAGATAATCCTGATTGGTCAGCAGCGCGCCGCCGAGCCCCAGCCGGGTCATTTCCACCGAGATCGCGTCGAATTCGCGCTGCGCGTCTTCACGGAACGATTGCTGCTTGGCGGCGGTCACGGTGTTGAGGCTGGTGTTCTCGAACACCGCTTCCGCATTGCCAGCCATGCGTTGGACGGCCGTCAGGCTGGTGCCATTGCCCGCCAGCATCGTCTGGTAGTAACCCTTCCATTCCGCGACCAGATCCGTCGTCGTATGAAATTTTCCGTCGGTCCCGATTGTCCAGACATGGGCACCGGCCGTCATGGTATTGGCGATTTCGGCGCCAAAGAATGTTGTGACATCGCCGACAGGCGGTTGGCCCCCTCCAACCGGCGATGATCCTGGGATGTTGAAATCGGACGCCTTGAGCACCGTCGTAAACCAGGTCGTGTTGAGCGCGTCGACCGCCGCCTGAAGGGTGCTTTCATTGGCCCCATTCTGATTCAGCTGAATCAGCTCACCGTTCTGAGCTACCGTCGGGAACGGCAAGTGCGACATGATGGCATCGTCGAACAGATCGGCGATCGCCCGCTCCCCGGAATCATAGCCGGCGCCGACAAACAGCGTCCGGTTATCGACATTGTTCTGGAAATCGTTGGTATAGCCGCGGTACCGGACCGATGATGGGTTGTTGAGTCCATGACCCTGCACGGCCAATTCTTCCAACGCCACGTTGTCCTGTAGCGTATGCTCGAGGGCAAGATAGGTCTGGGTCGTCAACGCGGTCTTGCCGTTCAAGCCCAGGGACTGCATCGCGCCATAGATCGCGTCGAACGCCCGCTGCGCGTCAGAGCGGTCGATCTGCTGCTGGGCGGCGCTCAGCTGGGCCAGGCCGGTATTCTCAAACACCGCCTCAGCATTGCCCTCCAACCGCTGAATGGCGGTCAAAGACCCACCATTCCCCGCCAACATGGCTTGATAGTCACTCTGCCATTCGGCCGCGAGGTTGGCCGTGGTCTGGAATGTCCCGTTCGCGTCTGCCGTCCATGTATGCCCGTTCAGCGTGAGCGTGGACGCAACCGTGCCTCCCCACAATGCGGTGATGGTCGCCCCCGGAAGTGCTACGACCGTTGGCGTCGAGCTGGCAGTGCCGGCGGTGGCCGAGAAATCCGCCGCTCCATAAACCCGCACCGCACCGGTATCGTCGATCGCCCCGACCGCCTGCGCCAGCGGGTCTTCGTTCGCCGCGTTTTGATTGAGCTGATCAAACTGTCCATTAATCGCCACGGTCGGGAATGGCAGGTGCGACAGGACGGAATCGTCGAAGAAATCGGCGATCGCCTTCTGGTTGTTGTTCAGACCACCGCCGACAAAGAGCGTCGTGCTATCCACGTTGTTTTGGAAATCGTTTGTATACCCATTGTATTTGGCCAATGGCGGACTGTTCAGACCATGCCCCTGAACGGCCAGCTCATAAAGACTGGCATCGGATTCGATGGTGCGCTCAAGAGCCAGGTAACCGGTCGCCGTCAGAGGGGCCTTGGAGTCCAGACCCAATCGCCCCATCGCCGCCCCAATGGCATCATACTCCCGTTGGACATCCATCCGGTCGCGGGCCTGGTCGGCGGTGCTCAGTGTGGCCAGGCCGGTATTCTCAAAGACTGCTTCAGCATTTCCTTCCAGGCGCTGGACAAACGTTAACGTGTCCGCCGCCCCACTCAGCATAATACTATAGTAATTTTTCCATTCGGATTGGAGATCGGTCGTGGTCTTGAAAAGACCGTTGGCATCGGCGGTCCACTGATGGGCTGTGTTGGTGATGGTTCCAGAAATTGTCCCGCCAAAAAGCGTGACAACCGTGCTCGGATTCAGCGACAGGCTCGTGTCAGTCATAGGTACCTCCGGACATCTGCGGCGAAGCGGAGATCGGGTATCACGGGGCGAGGGAATGTTGGATCACGATCCGTTGTGAATAAATCATCGGTCGATTCTCAGAATTAATACTTTCGCTGGACGCAGGCAGGCAGCGTATCCCGGGCTTGCAACCGGCCGGGCCTCGGCTGAACATCGCGGTCTGCCGCTTCGGAGCAAACGCCATGAACTTCAACCCCTCCCCCCATGTCACCCAGCACTGGGCCTTGACCAAACCAGCCGCGACCGGCCGAAAGGGCATGGTCGTGTCGCAGGTTCGTGCGGCGGCGGAGGCCGGGGTGGCAATCCTCGACGCCGGCGGCAATGCTATTGACGCAGCCGTCGGCACGGCACTGGCTCTGTCAACGACCGAGCCTTGGAATTCCGGACTGGGCGGGATCGGGTTCGCCTTGGTGCATCGCGCCGGACAGTCCAGAGCCGAGTTGGTCGACTTCGGCCCGGTCGCGCCCCGCGGTCTGAACCCCTCGCTCTTTAAGCTCACGGGCCGCATGAAGCAGGACCTGTTTTCCTGGCCGGAGGTTGAGGGTGACACCAACATCCACGGACCGCTGTCATTCGCCATTCCATCGGCCTTGGCGGGTTATGACCGGATGTTAAAGCAATGGGGCAGGCTGCCTTTGTCAGACATCATGGCGCCCGCCCTTGCGCTCGCGCAGCGGGGGCTCCCGCAGGATTGGCTCACCACTCTCAAGATCAGCGCCTCGGCCTCGGTTTTGCGGGAATACGCGGAAAGCGCCCGGATTTATCTGCCCAATGGCCTGCCCCCTGTCGCCCCCTATCAGGGCAAGCCTGGCTTTTTCCGGTTGGGCCATCTACCCGATACGCTGGCCCATCTCAGCCGGGCCGGCCTGGGCGATTTTTATCATGGCGACATAGCCCGCGCCCTGGCGGCGGACGTGAGAGCCGTGGGCGGTGTCCTGGATGCCCAGGATCTGGCCCAGTGTCAGGCCCGGATCCTGCCGGCGACGGAATACCAGTGGCGGGGCCGGACGCTGCAACTGGCGGGCGGCCTGACTGCCGCGCCCACCATGACGCGGGTCCTGGACCAGCTTCAGGCCGTCCCCTATGGCGCAAGACCGGATGCGGTCTGGTTCACCGCCTTTGCCCGCGCCATGAAGACGGCCTATGCCGAGCGCCTCGAAGGTCTCGGCGACGCTGATCCGATGGCAGCGGAAACGTGCACAACCCATCTGACGGTGTGTGACGCGGAGGGAACGATGGTCAGCATGACCACGACACTCTTGTCGTCCATGGGAAGCCGTGTGGTGCTGCCGGGCACCGGCGTGCTGATGAACAACGGCGTGATGTGGTTCGATCCACGCCCCAATCAGCCCAACTCGATCGCGCCCGGCAAGCGCCCGCTCACTAATATGTCCCCCATCATCCTCAAGGACGGCGATCGTCCCTGGATGGCAGCCGGCGCGTCCGGCGGGCGGCGCATTCTGGCTTCCGTCGCACAGATCATGACCTTCGTCGCCGATTTCGGCATGTCGGCGGAGGAAGCCGCGCATCATCCACGCCTGGATATTTCGGGTCCGGAGGGCTGTTCGGCCGATATCCGCTTACCGGACGCCGTACTCGCGGCCCTGGCCGCCGAGGGGCCAACCGAGGTGGTCGAGCATGGGGTCATGCCCATCAACTTCGCCTGCCCCAACCTGATTCTGAACCAGGCCGACGGAACCAGGATTGGCATCAGCGATGTGGCCAGCCCTTGGTCATCCGCGGTGGCGCAGGCCTGATGTCGGATCCGGTCCCGGCCGTTCTCGAATCTGACGCGATCGGCGAAATTGCCGCCATTTTCGCCGATATCAGGGCCGTTTACAGGGTCGGGGCGGTCAATCTGATCTGGCGCCATCTGGCCACCATTCCCGGCGCCTTGCCTTGGGCCTGGCGAATGGTGCGCCCCGTCTACGTGGACGACACCATCGCGCGGGTCGCCGAGGCCTTCAAAGCCGACATGGTGAGCCCCGTCCTGCCATCCGTCCCGCCGGAGGTGTTCGCGGCGATTGGCCTGTCATACCACGACTTGTCCGAAATTCGGAACGTCCTATCGGCGTATGACCGCACCAACAGTATGGCGCTGATCGCGTTGACCGCACTGACGGGCTGGGATGACCCCGTGTCGCAAACGCCGCACGCGATATCCCTGCCACAAGCACCGCCCGCCCATCGGGCGTTGCCACTTCCGGCGCTGACACCCGTGGATGCCATGCCGCCCCATCTGGCTGCATTGGTCGAGCGCCTGAACCGCTTCGGCACATCGCAAGAGCGGCCCATCCTCGCCAGCATGTATCGGCACTTGTCGCATTGGCCAGCCTATCTGGGAATCGCCTGGACCGCGCTGGCACCTACGGCAACGAACGGCAGTCTGGATGCCGCCATCGACGCGACTTCCAGACGGGCTCGTATGCATGCCATGTCGATCAAAATGATGGGTGGCCCGCCTCCGATCGATAGCCGAGACCAAATCCTGGCAGCCATCCAACCCTTTAGGACCGAGGTGCTCGTGAAAATGGTTGTGATCTGTGGCATGCTGTTAAGGATGACACCCGAACAGGACGCCTAGGTCATTCGCCTCCACCCTTTCAGACGTCGCCGCCCGGCCTTGATTGTCGCGGCCCTGGCGACCCTGGCATTCGCCCCCGCCGATCTCCCGAAGGACCCAAGCCTGCTTCCGGGCGCGGGCCTGATCACGCCGGTCGGGTCTGAGCCAGTGACCCCGCGGTATTCCCGTCAGGATTTCAGCATCTTGCGTAAACGGGCAATCGCCGGAGACGCGGAGGCAGCGGCTGAGCTCGGTCAGATGTTCGCGCGCGGCGGTAACATCGCGCCAGACACGGATGAGGCGTTTCGCTGGTTAACCAAAGCCATGGACCTTGGCTCTGATGCGGCACGCCGGGAGTTTGGCTTGCTGCTCATGCGTTTGCCTGGCAACCAACGCGACCCGGTACGGGCGCTGCCCTATCTACGCCAGGCGGCCGAGGCGGGTGATGTCGAGGCTCAGGCCAATCTCGGCATGATGTACGCGTGGGGGGACGGGGTCGACCGTGACGGCGATCAGGCTCTGCTCTGGATCCGCAAGGCGGCCGAACACAATGACCGGGTCGCCATCGCCAATCTCGGTACATTGATGGAACTCGGGGTTGGCGGTCCCAAAAACCTGCCAGCCGCGGCCGAGCAGTTCCAGCGCGCGGCCGATATGGGGCTCGCCGCGGGGGAAGTGCGGCTGGCCATCCTGTATCAGCGCGGCATCGGGGTTCCCAAGGATGTGGAACGGGCTTTTGGTTTGCTGTCGCGCGCCGCGCAGCAGGACGACGCGATTGCCCAACGCCTCCTGGGGTTGGCTTACCGGGAAGGTTGGGGGGTGACTGCCAACCCAGCGGAGTCGCTCGCCTGGTTGCGCCGCGCCACCGATCGCCACGACCCTGACGCCGCGTTTTTGCTCGCGGAGGCCTATGAAACAGGTCGCGGCATCCCGATCGACCGGCAGCAGGAATGGACCTGGCTGGTCCGAGCGGGTGAGGACGGTCATACGATCGCCGCTGCCTTGCTGGGAGAGGCCTACTACACCGGTAATGGTGGACCCGCGATCAATCATACCGAGGCCGCGTCATGGCTCACCAAGGCGCTCGATCGCGCAAAACTGGACTCCTGGCTGAACCCCGAGGAGCCGAGTTCCTACCGCGCCCAGCATCTGGCGATGGCACGCTACCAACTCGGACTGATGCGGCTGAGCGGTGATGGCATCGATCAGGACGAGGCCGCTGGGTTGGCACTTATTGAAGCGGCCGCCGCACGCGATTGCGGCCCGGCGCTCTATCAGCTCGGGACGATGTACCACACGGGGCGGCTGGTGCCGCACGACGACGTCAAGGCTGTGACATTGTTTCGGCAGGCTTTCGCCAAAGGCACCGCGATGGCGGCCGTGCAACTGGGTGATGCTTATCTGGTCGGCTGGGCGGGGACCACGAACCAACGCGATGCGGTGCAGTGGTACCGCGCCGCGGCGGGCCTGCGCGAACCCTTGGGCTGGCTGGGCATGGCGCGGGCCTATGAAGCCGGCCACGGCGTCACAAAAGACGGTTCCGAGGCCTTCGTCTGGTACCAAATGGCCGCGACTGCCGGGATCACCGATGCGCAGGCACGCATGGGCGACATCGCCAGGTTTGGTCTGTTCGACCAGCCACGCAACGAAGCCACCGCGATCGGCTGGTACCAGGCCGCGGCCGGTCGCGGCCACGCCGGCGCGGAATACATGCTCGGCGTTATCGGCGAACCCCATCCCGCCCACCAGGCGGACGCTGTGACATGGTTTCGAAAAGCAGCCGATCATGGGTCGCAAGCGGCTTTGGCGCGGTTGGGAGATGCCTATCGCGATGCCACTCTCGGCCTGCAACGCGACGATGCCGCGGCGGTGGACTACTATCGACGGGCGGCGGCGCTGGGGAATCTGATGGCAGCAGCCCAGCTGGCATTCATGGCTGAACAGGGTCGCGATCCCACTCACGCACCCCATTCCGCGCTGGACCTTTGGCGTGACGTGGCGAACAAGGGGCTTGCCTACGCGCAGAACCGCATGGGCAACGCAGCCCGAGACGGCAGTCTGGGCCAGCCTCAGGACGATGGCGAAGCCGTTCGCTGGTATCAGTTGGCCGCCGCGCAGGACTTCGCGGAGGCGGAAGTCAATCTCGGCTGGATGATCGACCACGGTCGTGGGATCGCCAAAAACGACGACGAAGCACTTCGCTGGTATTGGCGTGCCGCCGCATTGGGGAATGCCACCGCGCACACCAACCTTGGCAGCCTGTTCTGGGCCGGGTCTGGTGGACTCAAACAGGATCGGTCCGAGGCGGTGAAGCACTATCGGCTGGGCGCCGAAGGCGGCAATGCCATCGCGCAACGCATGCTGGCCCAAGCCTATCGAACCGGCGAAGGCATTCCGGTGGACGAAGCGCAGATGCTGCTGTGGGCCCGGAAGGCGGCCGAACAGGGCGACGCGAACGCGCAAGCGATCCTCGGCTATGCCATCCTGAGCGGCATGGGCGGCACATACGATTTCATCGAGGCCGCTTGCTGGCTGATCCTGGCCGACGAGCGTCTGCCAGAGGGTCCGGACAAAGCGCGTTCGAGCGTGAACCTTCGCGATGCCCGGGCCCAGCTAAGCGCCGCCGATACCGCCGCAGCAGAGGCCCGCGCCGCGACCTGGCGTGTCCGATGGCCCGCAGGGCGCTGACCATCGATAGTCCAACGGAGGTCCGCTCTCACCTCTTGTCTGATCGCAGAATTCAGACCTGCGGTCATTCCGCTCAGTGACATTTGAACGCATCGAAGGGCTCCTTGCAGGTCAGGCACCGATGGAGCGCCTTGCAGGCCGTGGAACCAAAAGCGCTGATCCGTTCAGTGCTGGCGCTGCCACATCGCGGACAGTCCGGATGCTCTTCGCCAAACAATGCGCGCCGGCCAGCGCTTCCAGCGGGTGGCGCGATCCCATAAGCGAGGAGCTTACGCCGCCCAGCCTCACTGAGCCAGTCGGTGGTCCAGGCGGGAGCGAGCACCTGCACGACCCGCGATCGCGGAAATCCGGCGCGTGACAGTGCGGCCTCAATCTCCCACGCGATCACCGCCATCGCGGGACAGCCGGAGTAGGTGGGCGTGATGGTGACGGTGACTCCGTCCGCATCGAGCGCGATGGTGCGAAGCACCCCAAGGTCGTCGATCGTCAGCGCGGGGATTTCGGGGTCTTCGACCGCAGCGACGGCGGCGCGGGCGCGCGCCAGCGCCCGATTCAGGTCATCTACCACGCCGCGCCAGGATAGCTGCGCGGCAGGATCTGCATCTCAGCCAATAAGTGGCCCAGATATTCGGTGTGCCGTCCCTCACGGCCCCCCGCCTGCATCCAACTTTCAGCAGGCTGAGCGAGCGTGGCCCGCGCCAGGATCGGCGCGACGACCGCTAACCAGGCTTCGCGATCGACGGATGCGGTGATCTCTCCGGTATACGGCCATAACGTATCGAGGGCTTCTTGCGCGCGACGATGGGATTCGTCCGTGCCATCGCCCAGCCGGATCAGCCATTCCGCCGCGTGGCGAACGTGATAAGCGGTTTCCTTTTCCGCCTTGGCGGCGATGGCAGCGAGGTCGGGATCCGTTGCCCCCATCGCCCCGCGCCAGAATAGATCGGATGCCGCTGACACCAAAAACAGCCGCGCGATCGTGAACGCGAAATCACCATTCGGCAGCTCGGCGATCAGTGCATTCCGGAATTGCGGCGGATCGCGGAGATAAGCGAGCGCGTCTTCCGCATAGCCCGTCGCCTGATACAAGGCCCGCGCCTGGCCGATAAGGTCGAGCGCGATATTGGCCAGCGCAAGTTCTTCCTCCAGCGTTGGCGCATGCCCTGTCCATTCGCTGGTCCGATGCCCCAGGATCAGCGCATCATCGGCGAGTGCGAGGAATGACCGGATACGGGGCGTTTCGTCGATGGTGATGGAGGTGGTGGCCACGTCTACATGTGCCCCACGTCTTCCGGCACCTCATAGAATGTCGGATGCCGGTAGATTTTCGACCCGGTCGGTTCGAACAGCATGCCCCGATCGGAAGGGTCCGAGGCGACGATGGCATTGGAGGGAACGACCCAGAGGGACAGCCCTTCGCCTCGCCGCGTATAGACATCGCGGGCAGCCTGCAGCGCCATGGCAGCATCAGCGGCATGGACGGAACCGACATGCTTATGCGCCAGCCCATTGCGGGCGCGGACGAAGACTTCCCAAAGCGGTGTGCGGCCTTCAGCCATGTCAGGCGGCCTTTCGTTGCTGTTTGGCCGCATGCGCCAGGGCGGCGTCCCGGACCCAGGCGCCCTCGGCATGCGCTTTCTGACGCGCGGTGAGCCGGTCGCGGTTACATGGCCCGTTGCCGGCCAGCACGCGGCGGAATTCGTCCCAGTCAATGGTGCCGAACTGCCAATGGCCAGATGCTTCATCCAACCGCAGTTCGGGATCCGGGAAGGTCAGGCCAAGGAACTGCCCCTGCGGCACCGTCGCATCGACAAATTTCTGCCGCAGCGCGTCGTTGGTGAAGCGCTTGATCTTCCAGCGCATGGAGGTGTCGGAGTGCGCGGACTCCGTATCCGGTGGGCCGAACATCATCAGACACGGCCACCACCAGCGGTTCAGCGCATCCTGCGCCATCGCCTTTTGTTCGGGCGTGCCGCGGCACAGCGTCAACATGATCTCATAGCCCTGGCGCTGGTGGAACGACTCCTCCCGGCAAACGCGGATCATGGCGCGGGCGTAGGGGCCGAACGAGCAACGGCAGAGCGGGATCTGGTTCATGATCGCCGCGCCATCCACGAGCCAGCCGATGGTGCCGATATCGGCCCAACTGAGCGTGGGGTAGTTGAAGATCGAGGAATATTTCGCACGGCCGGACAGCAACTGGTCGGTCAGCTCCTCCCGCGACACGCCGAGCGTTTCTGCCGCTGAATAGAGGTAGAGGCCGTGCCCGCCCTCATCCTGAACCTTGGCCAACAGGGCGGCCTTGCGGCGGAGCGAGGGGGCACGGGTGATCCAATTGCCTTCAGGCAGCATGCCAACAACTTCAGAATGCGCGTGCTGACTGATCTGACGAATCAGGGTGCGGCGATAGGCCTCTGGCATCCAGTCATTGGGTTCGATTCGCTCCTCCGCGTCGATACGCGCCTGGAAGCGGTCAGCGTCCGGGGATGCGTCAGCGGCGGCGGTATCCTTGGTGTTCAGGGCTTGGCTGTACATGCGGGGAGTATGGCAATAATCCCGTCCGAAACCAACGGGCGTTTCCCTGAGCCCGGTGCTCCGCCGGTGCGGGGGACGGGATATGCGGCTCGCTTGATCCATTCGCACATCTTGCAAGACTATCGACCGGCGCATCTGTCACTTCGAACGCCCACGAACGACCGGACAGATCACGCGCTAGCCACACGCAGTGCTTGCCCCCTTGCACAACCCCTGACTTCGCACGACATTTCCGTGACGAGGTGGAAGTTCATGCCAAAAATCGAAATCTATACCCAGCCCTGGTGCCCGTTCTGCGAACGCGCGGTGCATATCCTGTCCACCAAGGGTGTCGAATTCACGGAAATCGACGCGCCGCATGGTTCGGCCGCGCGGGTCGATGCCAATACCCGGTCAGGTGGGCGGACGACCATGCCGCAGATCTTCATCGGCGGTCAGCATATCGGCGGCTGTGACGACCTGGTGGCGCTGGACCGCGCGGGTAAGCTGGACCCTCTGCTGCGATGATCCACTACCAGCTCCGCTGCAGCCAGGACCACGAATTCGATGGCTGGTTCCCCGATAGTGCGGCTTTCGACAAGCAGGCCAGGCGCGGATTGGTGGAATGCCCGACCTGTGGTGACGTCAAGGTCGAACGTGCGCTGATGGCCCCCGCCGTCGCGACCCGTGCCAGTGCACCCGAGCCGGTACCCACGGAAGCGCCGATCGCGGCACCGCCGATGCCCGCGGTCGCCGGCGGTGGGCGCATGCCGGCACAGCTTGTCGCGATGCTGCAGAGACTGCGCGCCGAAGTGGAGAAGAACTGCGACTATGTCGGCCCGGATCTGGCGGAAGAGGCCAGGCGAATCCATCACGGGGAGGCGGAAGAGCGGGGCATCTACGGCGAAACCACCGCGGAAGAGGCCGAGGCCTTGGCTGATGAGGGCATCGACCTGCACCCATTGCCCTGGGTACCGCGCGCGGACGGCTGACGGCCGCCACCTCGCCCAGACAGACACTGATTACCGCGATGAACCCGGGCAGGCCGTCGGGGGCACAGCATCCATCACGAAATGGATCAGGCAATCCGCATAGACCTGGGCGAACATAAAGCTGCCCCCGCCGCCATGCCCGGTGATAGCCGGGGGGCGATCGATCAACAGGAGGGCGCCGACACGGGACGGGAGCGCGTCGCGGAACAGCCCCGCACGGCTTGTCATATCGGTTACATAGATATCCTTGTCGAAGAGCGCGATGGCGACGCGGGTGGCGGGTGCCTTGGCCGCGTGAACGATGGTGTGCATCTCCGCGGTATTGTCCGACCGGGTGGTCCCGCCAAAATAAGCCGGCGAAGTCACGATCACCGCATCGGCCAATCCGGCGACATCCAGAATTTCCAGGCTGGTCCAGCCGCCGCGCGACTGACCCCCCGCGACGATCCTGCGCCAACCCTTTTGACGGAGTTTGGCAAGACCGTCCCTTAACCAGAGCGCGGCACGATCCGCGTAATCGTGGGAAGGTTCCCGGTCGAAGCGAACGATATCGAAGCCAGCGTTGTTAAAGGCCCGGACATACGGGGGTGGTTGCTGGCCGCGCATATCCATCATGTTGTTCTTGCCATGGCCCCAAACATACAGACCCGCCGCGGCGGAGGGCCCGTGCCACAGGAAACGCGGATCGGGCACGAACGCGTAGTCCGTGGTCTCGATCAACGGTCCGGGTGGGGAGGATGGGGCAGGGGATTCCTTGCCCGGCCATACAATCCGCAAATCCTCCGCGTATAGGGCACAGTGTTCGGCGCCCTTGCCGGAGCAGGATTTCAGGGCTTTATCGCGGGCTTCCTCGGGCGTTGAGGCTCCGCCGTACCAGCCGAACGTCCCATCGGGCGCCAGCGCGAAGGCGCGTGGCAGGTTGGATTGGAGGAAGCGCGCATAGGATTCGCGCCCGGTCGCATCGAGGTTGGGGGCGAGCCCGATCGTCATAATCGGGGGCTCAGTGGCCTGTGTGGATAAGGGCGCCCCCGCGCTGGCCAGCACCGCAAGGAGCCAGGCCCTGGCCCGGGCACGCAAGGTGACACACCCGGGCCAGGTCGGCATGGCGGGTTAGCCGCCGCCGTTGATCGTCAGCACGGTCCCGGTGGTGTAACCAGACAGCGGGCTGGCGAGGAATGCCACCGCGTTGCCGATTTCCGCCGGGGAGGCGGCGCGGCCGAACGGCATGGATGCCGACAGCTCCCGCCAGCGATTTTCATCGCCCCATTTCGCCTGCGCTTCAGCCTTGCGCAGCATGATCAGCCGGTCGGTTTCCACCGGGCCGGGATTGATCGCGACGACGCGCAGGCCGTCCGCCGGGGCGCCTTTGCCCAGCGCGCGCGTGAACGCCATCAGGGACGCGTTGCCGGCCGCGCCCGCGATGTAGCCGGTCGGGAAGCTTTCGCCCGCCGCACCGATGACGTTGATGATGACGCCGGCTTTGCGGGCTTTCATCTGGCCATAGATCACGCGGCAGAACGAGATGTAGCCGAACACCTTCAGATCCCAGGCCTGGCGCCAGCGCTCGTCATCGATCGACAGCAGGTCACCCGGCGGGATGGCGCCGGCGTTGTTGACCAGAATGTCGATTTCGCCCGCTTCCAGCGCAACCTTGCGCACGGCCGCGTCAGACGACAGATCCGCGGCGATGGTGCGAACGTTGACCTGCCGCTTGGCGCGAAGGCCCGCGGCGGCCTGATCCAGCAGCGCCTGATCCCGGGCCACCAGGATCACGTTAACGCCCTCGGACGCCAGGACGTCGGCGGTGGCAAGCCCAATGCCCTTGGAGCCGCCGGTAATGAGAGCCGTCTTACCGGCCAGTTGTAGGTCCATGTTATGCAGCCTTTCTTGTGACACCCTTCCGCGTCCGGCATGCATCGCCGAACGCCTGGAATAGCGCCACACTAGCCGGACTCTCCGCGAAGCGCCATTCAGGGTGCCACTGGAGGCCCAGGACAAAGCCCGGTGCACTCGGATAGGATACGGCTTCAATGGTGCCATCGGCGGCACGGGCTTCGACGATGAGACCTTCCGCGAGCCGATCGATCGCCTGGCCGTGCAGGGAGTTCACCATGATCTCGCTGGCGCCAACGATGCGCGCGAGTTGGCCGCTCACGGTGACGGGGTGTTTCGGGCCGTATTTTTCGTCGAGAGTCCCCGGTCCGCCCCGGTGATCCATACGGTCGTCCTTGATGTGCACCCGCTGGAATAAGGTGCCGCCGAGCGCGACGTTCAGTTCCTGAATGCCCCGGCAAATCGCCATGACGGGAATACCGCGTGCGATCGCGGCTCGGATGAGGGGCAGAGTGGTGGAGTCGCGGTCCGGATCGTGCTTGTCCGGTGTCTCACTTTCGCCGCCATCATAATGGTCGGGATGCACGTTGCTTGGGCTTCCTGGAACGAGCAGGCCGTCGATCGTTTCCAGCAGTGCCAACTGCCGATCGCCCATGGGCGGGATCATAATCGGTAGCGCCCCAACCCCGTGCACGACTGCGTGCGCATAGCGGGCTGGGGTTAAATGCATCTCCCGCTCATCGATCACTCTGGCGCAGGCGGGGATGCCGACAATCAGATTCATACCCGGGTCTCTCCTGTTCTTGCTCCGATTATGAGCGAGGCCGGAGGCGATCGGCAATCACCGCGCAGAGCATTCCGAAGACCATCAGCGCCGCCATGCCGCGTGGGGTTCCGTCGGTCAGCAGGCCTACGAATAAGCCGCTGGTGGCGCCAAGTGAGAACTGGAACAGTCCCATCAAGGCCGAGGCGCTGCCGGCATGCGCCCCATGGCGGGCGAGGGCGCCGACCGCGCTGTTGGAATTGTTGAAGCCCTGGCAGCTGAGGATGACGATCAGTGGTGCCACGATCACGGGCAGGATGTGAACCCCGCTGAACGCCAGCACCGCGAGGATGATCGTGGCACCGAGCGAAATGCGGCAAATGATGGTCAGCATGCGCGACAGCCCGACCTTGGGCAGCAAGCGCGCGTTCACCTGGGAGCCCGCGATCAACCCGCAGGCGCAAAGGCCGAACACCAGAGCGTAACCCGACGGCGAAAGGCCAAACCCCTGAATGAACACCGGTGCGGAACCGGCGAGATAAGCAAACATGCAGAATGTGCCGCCTCCGCCCATCGCGGCATGGGTGATGAAGCCACGCTCCCGCACGATCAGGATGTAGCGGGCCAACTGCTCCCGCGCGCCCAGATAGATGCGCTTTTCGGGCGGCAAGGTCTCCGGCAGGACCCGCCATGCCAGCAGGCTGCAGGTGATTCCATAGACGGCCAGGATCACAAAGATCAGCCGCCATTGGAAAAACGTCAGAATCAGCCCGCCCAATGACGGCGCGAGGATTGGCGCCACCCCCATCACCAGCATCAGCCGCGACATCAGGATGGCGGCCTGGTGCCCTTGTGCCAGATCGCGCACCATCGCGCGGGCGATCACCATCCCCGCGGAGGCGCCGACGGCTGCGATTGCCCGTGCGATGGCCAAAAACGTGAGGTTGGGTGCCATCGCGCAGCCGATGGTGGCAATCGCGAACAAGGCGGTGCCCAGGATCAGTGGCGGGCGGCGGCCGAAGCGATCGGACAGCGTCCCCTGCATGATCTGGCCGACCCCGAGCCCGGCGAACCAGGCGGCCAGGGTGAGCTGCGCGGTGCCGGAGGCAGTGCCGAACGTGGCCTCGACCGCCGGAAAGGCCGGGAGGTACATGTCAGTGGCGGCGGGGCCGATGGCGATAAAGAAACCAAGCAGCCGCGGCAGCCAGGAGGGGATGGGCGGTCGGGAGACGGTGGCGGTGTCAGTGCTCATGGAGTGCGTATGTCCGGGTGTGGTCGTCCGTTGTCTCGCTCCCCTGTTTTATTGATTGCATCGCCTAAGGCGTCGAAGCTGCGTTGACAAGGCCGGGTGTTTGGCATTAACCCCCGGCCTCTGTGCGGAGGGGTGCCCGAGTGGCTAAAGGGGGCGGACTGTAAATCCGCTGGCGCACGCCTACGTTGGTTCGAATCCAACCCCCTCCACCAGATCCCCGCGCCACCTCGGTTGGATCTGCGCCTGCTTTGGCCTTCATACCAGCGTGGTGGGCGATTGAGGTGGCAAACACTTCCCCCTTGCCGTCAGGCCGCGACCGGTCGCAGTATTCCGTGTCCAGTTCGAGCAGGGAGCCGCGTCCATGACCGCCAAAAGCAAGGGTAAAATCCGTCACTTCGCCTTCAGCGTCGCAGACCCGTGGGAGACCGCGGAGTTCTACAAGGATGTCATGGGATTGGAGGAAGTCTCCGAACTCGACGGCCCACTGGCCGAGGGTATCTTCCTCACCGACGGTGTCGTGAACCTGGCTCTGCTACATTTCAAGGACGAAGAAGCCTCCCAGGGTTTCGGCACACAGTACGTGGGCCTGCATCACATCGGCTTCTGGGTCGATGATGTGATCAAGTCCTCTGAACAGGCGGTGGCCGCCGGCGCCAAATGGATGATGGGTGATCCGGAAAATCCGCATGGCTATGAGGTCAAGCACACCGACCTGTCGGGCATCGTCTTCGACGTGGCGGCCCATGGCTGGGCGGGCGCGCAGAAGGACCCTGGTGAGCCGGGCAATGAAGTGCATCCTAATCCCCGCCGCCGCCTCGCCAAATTCGACGAACGCCGCGAAGCCGCCCGGAAGGCACATGAAGCCCGCAAGGCCAAGGTATTGGAAGCGGTCTGACCGGCGCCACGTCGCACGCCCAACAAGGCGCCGACCTGCGCTTTGCGCGGGTGGAGCGTCTGACGGGCAACGATGACACCCGGCCACACGCTATCTGGGGTCCCGATCGGCGAAGCGTGCTAAACTGCACGCCGTCACGTTTGACCGAAGGGTCCCCCATGCCGCGGCTGCTTGCTTCGCTGATCCTGCTTGTTGCTCTCGCGATGCCGCTGCAGCCGGGCCGCGCGATGGAGAGCGCGGCTGTGATCTCCAAACGCGCCGCGGTCACGCTGGTCACCGACACCAATGCCATCACGCCCAACGCGCCCTTTCGTGCCGCCTTGCGCATCCGCCTGACGGAGGGCTGGCATACCTACTGGAAAAATCCCGGCGATGCGGGTGTGGCCCCGGACCTGACGCTCGATCTGCCAGCGGGTGCGACCGCGGATCCGATCGACTGGCCGACACCCAAGCGGGTGGCGGAGGGGCCGGTGATGACCTACGCCTATACAGGCGAAGTCCTGCTGCCCGTCACCATTCGGGGCGTTGCAGTCGGTATGACGCTCAAGGCCCATGCCAACTGGCTGGTCTGCAAAGACATTTGCGTCCCCGAAGAGGGCGATTTCAGCCTGACCCTGCCGCTCGGCTCGCCCACATCCAGCGCCGAAGCGCCGCTCTTCGCGGCCCATGATCGCATGGTCCCACGCGCGGCGCTTTGGCACGCCAGCATTGCCGCGGATGGGTCGCTGTTCGTGCGAGGCGCTGAGTTGAGGCCGGGCATGGTTGAAGATGCCTGGTTCATTCCCGATACGCCCGGCCGCATCCAGGATAACGCGGCGCAACCTCTCCCGGTGCGAGGCGATGGGTTCGTGCTGTCCCTGAAACTGGCGGAGGGCTCTAAGTTCGGACAGGGGATCTCGGGCATTCTGTCGGTGCGCGATCGCGCGGGCATGCAGACCGATATGGTCATCTCGGCCGAAGCCGGCCCGGCGCCAGCGCCGGAAACGCCGTTGCCGGACATGCTGCTGTTCGCCTTCCTGGGCGGACTGATCCTGAACCTCATGCCTTGCGTTTTCCCCATCCTGGCGATGAAGGCAGTCGGGCTGGCCGCGGGACTGGCGCACGGCAAGGCGAGGGCCCATGCCGTGGCTTATACAGCCGGTGTCCTGGTGACCTTCGCCAGCCTGGCCGCCGCGTTGCTGACCGCGCGGGCGTTGGGCTCGGTCGCCGGTTGGGGCTTCCAGTTTCAGTCACCCGCCTTCGTGGCTGCCATGGCATGGCTTCTGTTCGCTGTTGGGCTCAATCTCTCGGGGGTTTTTCAGGTCAGCGGTGGCATTGCCGGGTTCGGCAGCCATCTCGCCATGAAAGATGGCAGCGCCGGCAGCTTCTTCACCGGCTTGCTGGCGGTTCTGGTCGCGACGCCTTGCACCGCCCCCTTCATGGGTGTCGCTATTGCCGCTGGGCTGGCCGCGCCCCCGGCTGTGACCATGCTGGTGTTTCTGGTCATGGGGTTGGGTTTGGCAGCGCCCTATATCGTCCTGGCGATCATGCCGGGTGTTGGCCGCCTGTTGCCGCGTCCCGGGCACTGGATGGAAACCCTGAAACAGGGGCTGGCCTTTCCGATGTATGGCGGCGCGGTTTGGTTGCTTTGGGTGGTCAGTCAGGAGTCCGGCTCCGCTGGCGTTCTGATTACCGCCGCCGGCTGCGTGCTGCTGGGCTTCGCCGCCTGGGTGCTGGGGGTGAGCCAGGCGTCACGCCGCCACCGCCGTTTCGGCCAGGCTTTGGCTTTATCGGCCTTACTCTGCGCGGGTGGTTTGTTGGTGGGACTGAGCGTGGCCCCGCCCGCCGCCGCCGAGACTGCGGCCACCGAGGCTGAGTCCTTCACAGCCGATCGGCTGCAGACTTTGCGGGATGCGGGGCGGCCGGTATTCGTGAATATGACGGCCGCCTGGTGCGTGACGTGCCTGGTCAACGAGCGGGTGGCGATCCGCACCGACGCTGTCCGGCAGGCTTTCGCCGCCGGGAACGTGGCTTATCTCAAGGGCGATTGGACCCGCCAGGACCCGGAAATCACCGCCTTCCTCCGCCGCAATGGGCGCGATGGGGTGCCTTTGTATTTGTATTATGGGCCTGGCGCGACCGAGCCGGTGGCTTTGCCACAGATACTGACTGAATCCGCTGTCCTGGCTGCCCTGGGGCGGGGCTGACCCTATCCCACCAATTTCCGTACCAACGTGATCGCCGCCGGGCTTGACCAGTCCGCCGCGCCTTCCAGCCGGGCGACGTCACGGCCTTTTCGATCGATGATCACCGTCATCGGGATCCCTCTGGCATCCCAGGCCCGCGCCAGCCGGCCTTTCGGATCGGTCAGAACGGGCAACCCCGATACCGCATGATCCTGGAACCAGCTCCGCACCGTGTCCGCCCCCCCTTTGTCGGACGAGAGCGGCAGCACGGCGATATCAAACGGGGCCAGCGCCAGGGCGAGCTGCGCCAACGACGGCATCTCCGCGACGCAGGGCGCGCACCAGGTCGCCCATAGGTTGATGACCATGCCATGGCCCAGGAATTCAGCAAGCCGATGCTCGGTCCCGTCCGCGCCGAAGAAAGCCTCATCCGGCGGCGCGGCCGGCGGCTCGGTTGGGATCAGGACCTGCGTCAGATCGGGCAGATTCCGCGCCGCGAATGGTTTGCGCGGGGCCAGCGCGGCGGCTAGGGTGCCGCCCGCAACCGCCAGGGTCGTCCGGCGGGTGATCGATGCCATGATGGGTACCCTCTTGTGACCGAAGACGCAGATGTGACCAACGACGCAGAGCGCCGTAACGCCGCCGCGAACGCCCAATGGGGCGGCCGTTTCGCGGCAGGCCCGTCCGTTATCATGCAAGAGATCAACGCATCCATCGGATTCGACCAAAAGCTCTGGCGCCAGGACATCCGCGGCTCCCTCGCCCATGCCGCCATGCTGGCCAAAATCGGTCTGATCAGCGCCGAGGATGAGCAGGCCATCCGCACCGGACTGGCCGACATCGCCGGGGAAATCGAGGCTGGGCGCTTCCCCTTCGCGGTCGAGCTTGAAGACATCCACATGAATATCGAGGCCCGCCTGACCGAGCGGATCGGGGAGGCCGGCAAGCGCCTGCACACCGCGCGCAGCCGCAATGACCAGGTGGCGACCGATTTCCGCCTGTGGGTGCGCGACGCGATCGATGGGCTGAGCGCCCAGATCACCGACGTCATGCTGGCTTTGGCCGAACGCGCCGCGGCCTATGCCGGCGACGTGATGCCCGGCTTCACCCATCTGCAGACCGCCCAGCCCGTGACCTTCGGGCATCATCTGCTGGCCTATGTCGAAATGCTGGACCGCGACCGCGGCCGCCTGGCGGATTGCCGCAAGCGGTTGAACGTCAACCCATTGGGTTCGGCGGCTTTGGCCGGCACGTCCTTCCCGATCGACCGCCATATGACCGCCGCGGCCCTGGGCTTCGACGGCCCGACCGCGAATTCGCTGGATGCGGTGTCGGACCGGGATTTCGCCTTGGAGTTCCTCTCCGCCGCCGCGATCTCGGCCATGCATCTGTCCCGCTTCGCCGAGGAGATCGTGATCTGGTGCAGCGCGCCCTATCGCTTCATCCGCCTGTCCGACGCTTTCACCACCGGCAGCTCGATCATGCCGCAGAAGCGCAATCCGGATGCGGCGGAGCTGGTGCGCGCCAAGACCGGGCGCATCACTGGATCGCTGGTGGGCCTGCTGACGGTGATGAAGGGCCTGCCTTTGGCCTATGCCAAGGACATGCAGGAAGACAAGGAACCCGTCTTCGACGCCGCCGAGGCCTGGGCCCTGTCGCTCGCCGCCATCGCCGGCATGACCCGCGACATGACCCCCGTGCTCGAGCGGATGCGGGCTTTGGCCGGCTCGGGCTTCTCCACCGCCACGGATCTGGCGGACTGGCTGGTGCGGGTGCTGAAACTGCCGTTCCGCGAAGCCCACCATGTCACGGGCCGCCTGGTCGCGATGGCCGAACAGCGGGCTGTGGACCTGGCCGATTTGTCGCTGGCGGAGATGCGCAGTGTGGAAGCCGGGATCACCGACGACGTGTTCTCAGTCCTGACCGTGGACGCATCGGTCGCGTCGCGCACCAGCTTTGGCGGCACGGCGCCGGTCAATGTGGCCAGGGAGGCGGCGCGTTGGTGCGCGGCGTTACAAGCATGAAAACGGGTGTGATGGTTGCCATGCTGCTGGGCGCGCTGGTCGCGGGCTGCGGCAAGAAGGGGCCCCCGACACCGCCGGGACCAGCGGATCAGGAGACCTACCCGAAGGTTTATCCGACGAGGTAGGGACGACGAAGCGGGGCACGGCTCGCCGGACCCGTGGCACTACGCTTTCGGCTGCATCCTCGGGTCAAGCCCGAGGATGCAACACGACCGTGCCTTAAGCCGCCGCTTCCTGCGACCGCTTCTCGAACCGCTTGCGCTCGTTCGGATCCAGATAGCGCTTGCGGATGCGGACCGCCGTCGGCGTCACTTCCACCAATTCGTCGTCTTCGACATAGGCGATTGCCTGTTCCAGGCTGATCTTGCGCGGCGGGATCAGCAGCATGGCATCGTCCTTGCCGGCGGCGCGGACGTTGGTCAGCTTCTTTTCCTTGATCGGGTTCACTTCCAGATCGGAACCGCGGCTGTGTTCGCCCAGGATCATGCCCTGGTAGATCTTCTCCCCCGGGTTCACGAACAGAGTGCCGCGTTCCTGAATATACCAGAGCGCGTAATGCACCGTCTCCCCACCCTCGGTGGAGATCAGGGAGCCATTGCGGCGGCCTTCCAGGGCGCCCTTCCAGGGGCCGTAACCCGCGAACAGGCGGTTCATGATGCCAGTGCCGCGCGTGTCGGTGAGGAATTCGCCATGGTAGCCAATCAGGCCGCGGCTGGGGATGTTGAAGGTCAGGCGGACCTTGCCGCCGCCAGACGGGCGCATGTCGCGCAGCTCACCTTTGCGGCGGGACATCTTCTCGACCACCACGCCGGAATAGGGCTCATCGACGTCGCAGAGCACCTCTTCCATCGGCTCTTCGCGGGCGCCGGTGTCCGGGTTGATCTGGGTCAGCACGCGCGGGCGGCCGATGGCGAGTTCGAAGCCTTCACGGCGCATCTGTTCGATCAGCACGCCGAGCTGGAGTTCGCCGCGGCCGGCCACTTCGAACGCGTCGGTTTCGCCGGTCGAGTCGGTGATGCGAATGGCGACGTTGCCCTCGGCTTCCCGGAACAGGCGCTCCCGGATTTGGCGGGAGGTGACCTTCTTGCCTTCACGGCCCGCCAGCGGCGAGTCGTTGATGCGGAAGGTCATCGCCAAAGTCGGCGGATCGACGGGGATCGCGGGCAGCGGCGCGGCCACTTCGGGGGCGCAGATGGTATCGGGAATGGTGCCTTCGGACAGGCCGGCCACGGCCACGATGTCGCCGGCGAAGGCTTCATCGACGGTGATCCGCTCCAGCCCGCGGAACGACAACAGCTTGGTCAGGCGGCCGGTTTCGACGGTCTTGCCGTCGGCATGCAGCACTTTGACCTGCATGTTGATCTTGGCGGTGCCCTGCTCGATGCGCCCGGTCAGCACGCGGCCGAGGAAGTTGTCATATTCCAGGATGCTGGCGACCATGGCGAAGGGGGCGTCGCGATCAACCGTGGGTTCCGGCACATGCGACACGATCAGGTCGAACATGGCCGACAGGTCCTTGCGCGGCCCTTCCATCGTCGTATCCGCCCAGCCCTGACGGCCGGAGGCATAGAGCATCGGGAAGTCCAACTGGCTGTCGGTCGCGTCCAGCGCGGCGAACAGATCGAACACCTCATTATGCACTTCATCCGCGCGGGAGTCCTGCCGATCGACCTTGTTCACCACGACGATGGGGTGAATGCCGCGGGCGAGGGCCTTGCCGACAACGAACTTGGTCTGCGGCAGCACGCCTTCGGCGGCGTCGACCAGCACGATGGCGCCATCGACCATGCCCAGAATGCGCTCGACCTCACCGCCGAAATCGGCGTGGCCAGGGGTGTCGACGATATTGATGCGGGTGTCTTTCCAGACCACCGAAGTGCACTTCGCCAGAATCGTGATGCCGCGCTCTTTTTCAAGGTCATTGCGGTCCATCGCGCGTTCGGCCACGTGCTGGTGGTCGCGGAAGGTGCCGGACTGGCTGAGGAGCTTATCGACGAGCGTAGTCTTGCCGTGATCGACGTGGGCGATGATGGCGACGTTACGAATTTGCATGTGGACCTGGGTGCCGCGGATGTTGCGGCGCACACATAGGCCGGTCAGCCGCCGGATACGAGCCAAAAAAGTGCCCGAATCGCGCGGCGCAGCCATGCTTCGCACAAAATTCACGCCGCGCGGGGTGTCACGGCAACACGATACCGCACATTCCCGTCGACGGCCACCAGAACGGGGTTGCTTTTTGCTCGGCCGATATGGGCAAAATCCGGCGAACGGAGAGTGCGGCCGATGCTCGATCTCGATCAATTCATAGCCGATTTGCACGCCAGTCTGGCCGAACGGTCCCGCCAGGCCATGAAGGCGGTGGTTGCCCGCGCGGTGTCCGACCCCGCATCCGTGCTGCGAGCACTGGGGACGCCGGACAAGCCAGGGCTGAAGATCCTCCATAAATCGCCCGAACTGACGATCCTGAACGTGCTCTGGTCGCCGGGGCAGATCACCCTGCCGCACGAACACCGCCTGACCGCCGTCATCGGCATGTATAGCGGGCGGGAGGATAACATGTTCTGGCGCCGTACCCCCGACGCGCCGCGTTTCCATCTTGAGGCCGCGGGCGGGGAGGCGCTGGGCGTCGGCGACGCCGCGCTGCTGGGCCGTGACATCGTCCACTCCGTCATCAATCCGCTGGGGCGGATCAGCGGCGCGATCCATGTTTATGACGGCCCGTTCCTGACGGTCGAGCGCAGCATGTGGGATGCCGAGACCCTGCGGGAGGAGCCCTACGACGTGACCAAGGTCTCGGCCCGGATGGGGATGCAGGGAGGACGCTAGGCCGCCGCCATCACCGACCGGCGCCGGTTGGCGCCTGATCCTGGCCCGGTTCTGGATCGGCCGTCTCACGTTGCATGGGGTGTTGCCGCGCGCATCGGATTTCTCGGGCATTGCATCACCCGCTCAACCGCGCGGGGCCCCGTCGTGCGACGTTTCCCCATCTGGATGGGGCGCGACCTTGCTGGCTCACGGCGTATAGGGTCTTGCCGTACCATGTCGTCAAACCGGTAGCATCAAGCCGGGGTGGGGCCCATTCCAGCCGGCGGCCGTCGCCCAAGCCGGCATGTGTAACCGGCGATGGGCTCATGTGTTCACGGCGTAAGGGGTGTTGCCGCGCGGTCTTCACGAGCGATACAGAGGGCGGGGATGTCGAACGGGCACGTTGGGTCATGCTCGCTTGCTAACCGGCCCGTATTTTCGCGCCAAGCGGCGTGGCTGTCAGCGCGGAGATCGGGTCGCGGAGGCGGGACGGTTGCCCCTTACCGGACAGCCGCCAGCATGTTCCGCAGATCCGCCTCCGGCCGGGCGCCGTAGTGCCCGATGACCTCGGCCGCCGCCAGGCTGCCCAGCCGACCGCAGATGTCCAGTGTCCGGCCCGCCGTGAACGCCGCGAGGAACCCCGCCGCATACGCGTCACCGGCGCCGGTCGTGTCCACCACCGTGGCGGGCGCCGCCGCGATTTCCACCGTTTCCGCCCCGCGCACGATCAGGCTGCCGGCTTCACTGCGGGTCAGCGCCGCGAGGGACACGTCCCGCCGTGTCGCCTCAGCGGCCGCTTCAAACGTGTTTTCCTCATAGAGGCTGGTGATCTCGGTCTCATTGGCGAACAGAATGTCCACATGCCCGGCCACCAGTTCGCGGAACGCCGCGCGGTGGCGGTTGACGCAGAACGCATCCGACAGCGACAGCGCCACCTGCTTGCCCGCCGCATGCGCGGCGGCAGCGGCCTTGTAGAATGCCGCCTGCGCGGCCGGGGGATCGAACAGATAGCCTTCCAGATAGGTCACGGCGGCTGACGCCACCAAAGCCTCATCGACATCGGCTTCATTCAGCGTCACGCAGGCGCCGAGGAAGGTGTTCATCGTCCGTTGCCCGTCGGGCGTCACCAGGATCAGGCAGCGTGCCGTCGGCGCCCCGCCCACCAGCGGGGATGACGGGAACGCCACCCCGGCGGCCTTGATGTCATGGGCGAACACGGTGCCGAGCTGGTCGTCGGCGACCTTGCCGATATAGGCGACCCGCGCGCCGAGGCCCGCCGCAACCGCGCAGGTGTTCGCCGCGGAGCCGCCACTGCTTTCCTGCCCAGGCGGCATGGCGGCATAGATGGCCTGCGCCTGCGCCGCATCGACCAGGATCATCGCACCTTTGTGCATGTCATGGCGCGACAGGAACGTGTCGTCGGCGCGGGCGACGACGTCGACGATGGCATTGCCGATGCCCAGGATGTCGACCATGCTCAGCGCCCTTTCACGGGATGCGCGCGCACCGCGTCTTCGTTCACGTCCACACCCCAGCCCGGTCCCTTTGGCACGATCAGCATCCCATCCTCGATGACGGGGGCGTTTATGAACAGTTCGTCGCGCCATGCAACGCTGTCGATGTCGATTTCCATCACCCGGAAGTTGGGCACCAAGGCACAGAAATGGGCGCTGACGGCCGAGCACAGGTGGCCGTAGTAGTTGTGCGGCGCGACATTGACCTCATAGGCCTCCGCCATCGACGCGATCTTGATCGATTCCAGGAAGCCGTTCCAGATCACATCGATGATCGCCACATCCGCCGCGTAGGCATTCAGGAACGGCCGGAACGCCCGCCGCCCGGTGACGGATTCCAGCGACGCGATCGGGCATGGTGCGCGGGAACGGATCAGCGCCAAAGCCTGCGGATCCCAGTTGTCGATTTCCAGCCAGGTCAGGTCGTAGGGTTCCACCGCCTTGGCGACCAGCAGATTCCCCTCGGTCTTGAAGTGGTAGTTGATGTCGAGATGGATGCCCATGTCCGGCCCCGCCCCATCGCGAAACGCCCCCAGCGTATCCCGCACCGCCTGCAACGTCTTGCGATCGGCGTTCAGTTCCGGGTGCCCCGGGGAGCGGCCGAAGCCGGGCCCGAAGCCCACCAGCTTCTCCCCATCGAAGGGCAGGATATTGGTTTTCAGGGCCTTGAAGCCGCGCCGCTTCACCTCGGCGCCCAATGCCGCCACGTCGTCGTAGGTGCGCAGCGGCGCTTCGCCCACGGCGGCGGCGTTGCGGACCCGGTAGGTGCCGCAATGGGACCAGTAGACCGGGATGCGCTCGCGCACCGGGCCGCCGAACAGTTCGTAGACCGGCACGCCGAGGGCCTTGCCCTTGATATCCAGCAGCGCGTTCTCGATCGCGGCGATGGCGCGCTGGTTGACCCCGTTCGGGGCCTGCACCTGCTTCACGTACAGCAGCGAGTCGATCTTCTGGATCGGGCGAGGGTCCTGGCCAATCAGGTCCTCCGCCATGCCGTGGATGACGGCGGACAGGCCGCGGCTACCATCGGCCTCGGTGAATTCCGACCAGCCCACGAGCCCGTCATCGGTGGTGACCTTGAGGAAGGAGAAGGTGCGCCAGCCGGCGTCACAATGCAGATCTTCGACCTTGGCGATTTTCATGGTTACCCCCCATCGATGCGCTGTTTCGCGGCGATCCCGGGCAGGCTAGCGTGGTTCGCGGTGCCAGGCCACCAGGGCGGAGTCCAACCATGAATACCCCCCAACCATGAATACCCCAATGCGCGACCCGGTCGCGGTGATTATTGGCGCCGGCGATGCCATCGGCGCGGCGGTGGCACGACGCTTCGCCAAAGGCGGCTACACCATCTGCCTGGCCCGGCGCTCGCTGGACAAAGCGGCGCCGCATGTCGCCGCGATCGAGGCCGCGGGCGGCAAGGCGCATGCCTTCAGCACCGACGCCCGCGACGAGGCAGCGATGACGGCCTTGTTCGAGACCATCGAGCGTGACATCGGACCGGTGGAGGTCTGCCTGTTCAATGCCGGCGCCAATACTCAGATGGGGGCCCTGGAGACCTCGGGCACGCTGTATCAACGGGTCTGGCAGCTCGCTTGTTTCGCCGGTTTCGTGTCGGGGCGGGAAGCCGCGCGCCACATGCTGCCGCGCGGCAAGGGCACGATCCTGTTCACGGGCGCCACCGCCAGTCTGCGTGGCGGGGCTGGTTTTGCCGCCTTCGCCGCCGCCAAGGCCGGGTTGCGGTCGACGGCGCAGAGCCTGGCGCGGGAATTCGGGCCGCGGGGCATCCATGTGGCGCATCTGGTGATCGATGGCGGCGTGGACAGCCCGGCGATTCACGCGCGGCGGCGGGCGCGCTTCGGGGCGGACGCACCGCCGCCGGAGCCGGGCAGCCTCATCGCCCTCGATACCGTGGCGGAGGCTTACTGGACCCTGCATGCGCAGCCGCGCGACGGCTGGACGCATGAGATGGATCTGCGCCCATCCGTCGAGCGGTGGTGAGGAGCTACCATGACCTCCATCACTCTCTGGGGCGCCACGACGTCGCGCACCATCCGGGCCCATTGGGCGCTGCGGGAACTGGGGCTGGCGTATCAGTGTGAGCCGATCCTGCCCCGGAATGGGGATACCAAGACCGCCCGATTCACCGCGATCAACCCGCGGCAGAAGGTTCCCGCTTTGGTCGATGACGGCTTCGTCATCACCGAAAGCGCGGCGATCATCGCCTATCTTTCCGCCACCTATGGTTCGGACGCCAATCGTCTCGTGCCCACGGAAACCCGTGAACGCGCCCGCTACGACGAATGGGCCACGTTCATCATGGCCGAGCTGGACGCCACCAGCCTCTATGTCGTGCGCCGGCATCTGGGCCTGCCGGAGATTTATGGCGCTGCCCCGGTCGCGGTGGATGCCGCCTTCGCCTATTTCCAGCGCCAGGTCGCCAGCGTCGCGGCCAAGCTCGACGACGGCCGCGCCTGGCTGATGGGGGAGCGGTTTACCGGCGCCGACATCCTGCTCACGACCTGCCTGACCTGGGCGGCGCGGCTGGAGCAACCCCTCGCGCCCAGCCTTGTGGCCTATTGCGACCGTGCCATCGCTCGCCCGGCCTATCGCGCCGCCGTTGCCGCCAACGATCCAGGCTTCTGGGCCACAGGAAACACCGCGTCATGACCACCGGTCCATTACGAGGGGTCAAGGTCCTCGACCTCACCAGCGTCGTGTCCGGCCCGCATGCGGCGATGATCCTGGCGGATCAGGGGGCGGATGTGATCAAGGTGGAGGCGCCGGAGGGCGATATCATGCGCCGGGGCTCGATGACGCCGGGTTTTGTGTCATCGAACCGGGGCAAGCGCTCGATCGTGCTGGATCTGAAGCGGCCCTCGGCCTTGGCGGTGCTGCACAGGCTGATCGCGGTCAGCGACGTGCTGGTGCAGAATTTCCGCCCGGGCGTCGCCGAACGGCTAGGCTTCGGGGAGCCGGCCGCGCGGGGGATCAATCCGGGGCTGATCTATGTTTCCATCAGCGGTGTCGGCGAAACCGGGCCTTACGTGCGCAAGCGGGTCTATGATCCGGTGATTCAGGCGCTGTCGGGCCTGGCCGATATCCAGCGCGACACCGATACCGGCCGCCCGCGCATGGTGCGCACGCTGATTGCCGACAAAACCACCGCTTTGGCCGCGGCCCAGGCGATCTGCGCGGCGCTCTATAACAAGGCGGTGCGGGGCGAAGGCCAGCATCTTCGCCTGTCCATGCTCGACACCGTCGTCGCCTATCTCTGGCCGGAGGGGATGTCGGCCATCACCATGGTCGATCAGGCAGATCCGGCGGCGCGGAGTGAGGCCGCACCCGATCTCGTCTTCAAAACCCTGGATGGCTACATCACCGCCGGCACCCTGTCGGACGCGGAGTGGCGCGGCCTGTGCCAGGTGGTGAATCGGCCGGAATGGATCGAGGATCCCCGCTTCCGCACCGGCGCCGGCCGTTCCGCCAATGCGGTCGAGCGGCTGCGTCTGGTCGGGGAGGTTCTGGCCACCGGTCACAGCGCGGACTGGCTAACGCGGCTCGATGCCGCGCAGGTACCCTGCGCCCCGGTGCTGACGCGGCGGGAATTGCTGGACGATCCGCAGGTGGTGGCCAACGGGCTGGTGGTGGAATTCGACCAGCCGGGTCTTGGCCGAGTGCGCCAGGCCCGCCCGGCGGCACGGTTCGCCGGCACGCCGTCCCGCGTGCCGGGTCCGGCGCCGGCGCTTGGGGAGCATACGGAAGCCATTCTGGCCGCGTTGGGCCTCGATCGATCAGTCTTGGCATGACCCCGGTCATCATTCCCGTCGTGCGGGCCCTTGGTCAGCTGGACGACCGCGCGTTTCTGAGCGTGCTGATCCAGAGCATCGCGTTGTCGGCTTTGGCCTTCCTTGGCCTGCACGCGATGGCGCTCGGGGTGGTTCACGGCATGTTGAACTGGCACGGGCCGCTGGCCTGGTTCGCCGATATTCTCGGCTCGATCGGGGCCTCGGTGCTGGCGATGTGGCTGTTTCTGCCGCTTGCGGCGTTGATCGGGACGCTCTTCCTGGATCGGATCGCGCGGGCGGTGGAGCGGCGTTATTATCCGGATTTGCCGCCGGCCGCGGGGGCGTCCCTGGCCGCGCAGCTTTGGGATGGGCTGGTTCTGGGTCTGCGGATCCTGATGCTCAACCTATTGGCTTTACTGTTGATTTTTCTGCTTCCTGGCGTCGGTTTGGTCCTGGGGTGGCTGGTCGCGGCCTATGGCATGGGGCGCGGATTGTTTGTCGCGGTGGCAATGCGGCGCATGCCGCGCAGCGCGGCGGAGCAGGTCTACAGGTCCTGCCGCGGGGTGGTGCTGGCGCAGGGCGGGATCATGGCGCTGGCGGCCGTGGTGCCGGTGCTGAACCTGTTGATCCCCATCCTCGGAACCGCGATCATGGTCCACGTGCTGGATCGCGCCGTCGGCCAGATGCCGCGGGATATTGCAGCCCGCTGACAATGGAAAATGGGCTGTGGATAACCAGCTATACCCGGTTGTTCCTGATCGTCCGCCCGTGTAAGTCGGTCCCACTATCATTCGTCAGCCAAATGGGGTGCCCTTGTTCAACCGCCGCAAGCGTGACGAGACGCCAGCCGCCGCACCGAGCAACCAGGTGATGCCGGTCGCTTCGGACCACTCGAATCCCGACGGTTCTGGTGCGAACCAGGGCGTCATGGACCCGCTCGCCGGGTCTCCTGCCGGGCCGCGCGACAGCGGCCTCGGCGTTCCCCCCTTCCGTCCTGCCCCGTTCAAGGAAGCGTCAACCATGTCTCGTCCCCCTCTCCCGACCGGTGCCGCCAACCCGCAACCGATGCCCGGCGCACCGCCGCGCCCAGGCGCGGTGCCGCCGGCCCGCCCGATCGCCCGTGACCCGGGTGAGCGCCGTACGCTGGTCGTCAGCCGCGGCATCAGCGTTCAAGGCACCATCAGCGATGCCGAGCGTCTGGTGATCGAAGGCGTGGTGGAAGCCAGCCTGCTGCAGGCCACCGAGGTCTCCATCTCCAATGGCGGCGTGTTCAAGGGGTCCGTTGAGGTCGAAGACGCCGAAATCGGTGGCACCATCGACGGCACCGTGACCGCGCGTGGCAGTCTGATCGTGCGCGCCACCGGCCGCGTGCTTGGCACGGCGCGCTGCCGCCGTCTGCAGGTCGAGGACGGTGGTCAGATCACCGGCACAATCGAAATGATCACCGAGCCGCCGCGGACCGAAACCCCCCGCGCCCCGGCCGAGATCTAAGCCTTCTTCGCAACCCACCCAAAGACGAGGCGCCGCGCATTCCCTGCGCCGTCTCGTCTTTGTCTGTTCCTCTGGCTCGCGATCATTGGGGCGGCCCCGTGCCGAGCGCAAACCGGGCCAGTCTTTTCAGCCTCCGGCCCGGACGCGGCCGCTTATGGCGCCGAGCAGGGTTATCCGATCGGCCCCCCCGTCAGCCAGCTCGCACAACAGTATATGGTCGGTGGTTACACCCATTTCGACCAGAAATACGGCTTCCACCGCGTCGGCAAAGCGGACACGCCGGCGCCTTTGGCCTATGCGGCGGCAGCGCTCCCGGTTGGTTTCAGCAATGCCGCGGGAACCTGGACCCTGGAGCAATACCTGGATCGGCATCCCACAACGGGACTGCTGATCGCGCGTGGCTCGACGATCCTGCGGGAGCACTATCGCTACGCCCGCGCCGACGCAGACCGTTTCCTGTCGCAGTCGATGGCCAAAACCATCACCGCCATGCTGATCGGCATCGCGGTGAGCGAAGGGCGCATCCGCTCCATCGATCAGCCAGCCGCCGATTATGTCCCGGATCTGGCGGGTTCGAACTACGGCAGCACCTCGATTCGGGACCTGCTGCATATGGCGTCCGGGGTCGCGTTCCTGGAAACCTATGACGGCAAGGATGACAGCGCCCGCATGGGGCGCATGTTGTTCGGCCGGGCCAACCCCGGACCCGCCCAGGTAGTCGCGTCGTTCAACACGCGGGAGGCCCCGGCCGGCACCCGCTTTCATTACGCGGGGATCGAGACGGAGGTGCTCGGTCTGGTGCTCCGTCATGCCACCGGCCTGTCGCCGGCCGCTTATCTGGAAGATCGCGTCTGGCGGAAGCTGGGGACCGAGGCGGATGCGACCTGGGGCGTTGATACCACGGGGCAGGAAGCCACCTATTGCTGTTTCAGCGCGACATTGCGGGACTGGGCGCGGTTCGCGCTCATGTTGGCCCATGACGGCGCCTGGAACGGCCAGCAGATCGTGCCGAAGCAGTGGGTCCTGGATGCCACCACGGTTGCCGCGCCCTGGCTCGCGCCGGGGATGACCTCAAAATTCTATGGCTATGGCTATCAGATCTGGCTGCTGCCCGGGGCGCGGCGGCAATTCGCGCTGCTGGGCATCCACGGGCAGGTCATCTTTGTCGATCCGGCCGCCCATCTGGTGATGGTTCACACCGCCGTGCGGGTGCAAGCCACGGGCGATCCGATGGCAGGGGAAGTGGTGGCCTTGTGGCGGGCGGTGGTGCAGCGTTACGCGGATTGATCGGGTCGCCCCAAGCTTCAGCGTCCGAGTTCCAGCGCACGGGCGTAAACCAGTTTGCGCGGCAACCCGGTCGCGGCGGAGACCAAAGCCGCCGCGTCCTTGACGCTGTGCGTCGCCAGGGCCCGGGTCAGGGCGCCATCCAGATCCTCCTGATCGTCCTGCTCCGGCGGACCCACCAGCACGGTGATTTCGCCGCGCGGGGCCTGGGTCGCGTAATGGGACGCCAGCGCGGTCAGGGTGCCGCGGCGCACTTCCTCAAAATGCTTGGTCAACTCGCGGGCGACCGCGGCGGCACGCGGGCCGAACGCGGCTTCCATGTCCACGAGCGTTTCGGCCAGCCGGTGCGGGGCTTCATGCCAGATCAGGGTCGCAGACAGGCCGGCGCGCTCCGCGGCGCGTAAGGTGCCGAACGCGGCGCGCCGGGCGGCGGAGCGTGGGGGCGGGAAGCCCAGAAACAGGAAGGGCTGTGGCGGCAGGCCGGACAAGACCAGCGCCATGACCGCCGCGTTGGGTCCCGGAATGGCGCTGATCGGCAGGCCCTCGGCAATCACCGCCCGGACCAGCCGATAGCCGGGATCCGAGACCAGGGGGGTTCCCGCGTCGGACACCAGAGCAATCCGGCGTCCCGCCCGGAGCATGCTCAGGATCGGCGCGATGCGCGCATCTTCGTTATGCTCATGCAGGGGCTCGGTGCGGACACCGATGCCAATCGCCGATAGCAGCCGCGCGCTGTGGCGGGTATCCTCACATAAGATGAGGTCGCTGGCGGCCAAAGCCTGTCGTGCCCGGGGCGGAATATCGCCGAGGTTGCCGATAGGCGTGGAAACCAGCACAAGACCAGAACACGGAGCGGCCGAACCGGTCTGCTCATCCTCGGGAGAATCGGCATATGCGTCGTCGGGCATTCGCGCTCCTGCTCAGCACCCTCGGTCTCGCGGGCTGCGGCGTTGACCATACTGGCGGAACCCGCGGTGCCTACCAACCCCCCTCTGCATTTCTGCCGCAACCCGTCGTGGCGAGCCCGGCGGAGCCGGGGGGCAAGGCGGATCGGGTGACGATCCTGTTGCCGATGACCGGACCACGCGCGGATATCGGGCAGGCGATGCTGCAGGCGGCGCGTCTGGCGCTGCCGGGGGATGACCTGCCACGGCTGGAAGCGCTCGACACCGGCGGCACGCCCGAGGGCGCCGCGTCGGCGGCCCGTGCGGCGTTGGCGGGCGGGGCGGGCCTGATTCTGGGGCCGCTCACTTCCGCGGAGACCGCCGCCGTGGCGCCGATCGCGCGGGACGGGGGCGTGGCTGTTCTGGCGTTTACCAATGATCCGTCGCAGGCCCAGCCCGGGGTTTGGACGCTGGGTATCACACCCGGCCAGCAGGTCCGGCGCCTGGTCGCCGCCGCGCATGCGGAGAGTCACGATCAACTCGCGGCCTTGGTGCCGCAGTCGGATTTTGGTCGCCTCATGGGGGAGGCCCTGACTCAGGCGGCCTCCGCCGCGTCGCTGCCGCCGCCGGCGATCCGGACCTATGAGCCCAATATGGGGTCGATTACCGCTGCCATCCGATCGATGGCTGAGTATGACAGGCGGCGTGGCCCGGTCGATGCCCAGATCAAGGCCGCCCGGGCCAGGGGTACGGCCGAAGGGCGTCATGCCGCGCAGGAACTGGCCAAACAGACGATCCCGCCGCCGTCGTTCAATGCCTTGCTGCTGGCCGATAGTGGTGAGGCCCTGGCGGAGATCGCGGCGGTGCTGCCCTATTACGACATCGACCGTGGGACGGTCCGCATCATGGGGCCCGCTCAATGGGCGGCCCCGGCCAGCGGCGCGGGGGCCTTTGGCGGGGCCTGGTATGCGGCGCCTGACCCGGCCTCCCGGACGGCGATGGTGGCGCAGTACAATGAGAAATATGGCGCGCCGCCGCCGGGGATCGCCGATCTGGCGTTTGATGCCGCCTCGATCGCGCGTGCGGTGGGGGCGAAGGGCCGGTTCTCGATCGCCGCGTTGACGCAACCCGGCGGGTTTGGCGGCGTGGATGGGTGGCTGGCCCTGTTGCCGGACGGGCAGGTGCGCCGGGGTCTGGCGGTCTTCAACGTCGATCGCGGCGGCGCTTCGATGGTCGATCCGGCGCCGAACGCGGCGGGCGGGCCAGGGACCTGATCGGGCGGCCTGCGTCGCGTTCAATCCGCGAAGACCAGGGTGGCTTTCAGCCGGGGTAACGCGAAATCCAGAAACGCCCGCAGCTTCTGTGGCACGAGCCGCCCGCCGGGATAGACGAGATGCACGGGTGCGGGGTTGGGCTCCTGATCCCGCATCAGCAATTGCAACGAGCCGGCGGCGATGGCTGACGCCACCTGATAGCAGAGCAGCCGCGTTACCCCGACGCCCGCTACGGCGGCGTCCGCGGCCGCTTCCGCCGTTGTGACCACGAGGCGGCTGCGGACCGGATAGCGTTCCGCCTGCCTGCCGGCCCTGAAAATCCACTCATGCGCCGGCTGCAGCGCGGTGCAGGAGATGCAGTCGTGGGCAGCCAGATCGCGTGGATGGGCTGGTGCGCCATGGGTGGCAACATAGGTGGGGCTGGCACAGACGACGTGGCGGATTTCCCCCACGCGCAGCGCCATGATGCCGCTGTCGGGCAGCTCACTGATCCGCAACGCGACATCGATATGGTCTTCAAGCAGGTTGGTGACGGAGTCCACGAGCCGCAAATCCACTTGCACATCAGGATAGGCGCGTAGGAATGCCACCACGATGGGCACCAGATACAACCGCCCGAACACGATCGGCGCGCTGACGACCAGCTCCCCTTTCGGGGCGCTATATTCCCCGGTCATGAGCCGCTCGACATCGCGGAGATCGTCCAGCATGCGCTTGCAGGCGGTCAGGTACTGCTGACCGCTATCGGTCAAAGCGAGTTGCCGCGTTGATCGGGTCAGCAATCGCACCCGCAGATGGTCTTCCAGTTCCGACACTTTGCGGCTGATGGTGGCCAGCGGTGTGCCCAGCTGACGCGCGGCGGCGGAGAAGCTCCCGGCCTCGGCCACGGCGACAAAGGCGGACATGGCTTCGAAGCGGTCCATGGATATTCCCATTTTATGGAATAGTGGTTCCATAAAGTGCCAGATAATCACCCAATATGGAAGGGAATACATCTGTGCTCACGAGAGCCGGACAGTCTGGCTCCGCCACATGAAGGACTTTCGTCATGACCCGTTTGATCACCCACGCTTCCATCGACGCCGCCCCGGCCGCCGCCCGCCCGCTGTTGGAAGGCGCCAAGAAGGCGCTCGGCAGCGTCCCCAACCTGTTCCGCACCATCGCCAGCAGCCCCGCCGCACTGGAAGGCTATTTCGGGCTGAACACCGCGCTGTCGAAGGGCTCTTTGCCCGCCGCCACCCGCGAACGCATTGCTCTGGCGGTCGCGGAGATCAATGGCTGCGGCTATTGCCTCTCGGCGCACACCTATATCGGCAAGCATGTCGCGAAGCTGGATGACGCGGAGATCACGGCCAACCGCAACGGCGCCTCCAACGATCCCAAGGCCGATGCGGCGGTGCGCTTCGCGGCGACGATCGTGCGGGAACGCGGGCATGTCACCGACGCCGATGTCGGCGCCGTGAAGGCAGCGGGTTACGACGATGCCCAGATCGTCGAGATCGTGGCCCATGTCGCGTTGAACACGCTCACCAACTACGTGAATGAGGTGGCGAAGACCGACATCGACTTCCCGGTCGTGACACTGCGCCAGGCGGCGTAATCAACCCGGCGCTCCCCCCCTTAAAAACCCAACCAGCCGCTCCGCCTCCGCCACGATCGGATCAGCGATCGCCGCCGCCCGCTCCGCCCCATTCCGCAGCACCGCGTCCACCGCGCCCGGATCGGCCAGCAGCCGCCGGGTCTCATCGGCGATCGGCGCCAGCTTCTCCACCAGCAAATCCGCCAACGCCGATTTGAACGGGCCGAAGTTCTTGCCGCCATGTTCGGCCAGCACGCCAGCATGATCGGTGTCGGTCAGCGCCGCGTAAATGCCGACCAGATTGCGGGCTTCCGGCCGCTGCGCCAGGCCCTCGGCCTCCGTCGGCAAAGGCTCCGGATCGGTCTTCGCGCGGCGGATTTTCAACGCGATGGTGTCGGCGTCATCGTTCAGATTGATACGGCTCTGGTCCGAGGGATCGGACTTCGACATCTTTTTCGTGCCATCCCGCAGGCTCATGACCCGGGCGGCGGGGCCCATGATCACCGGCTCGATATTCTTGAAGAAGTCGACGCCATAGTCGTGGTTGAACTTCTGGGCGATGTCGTTCGCCAGTTCCAGATGCTGGCGCTGATCGTCGCCCACCGGCACGCGGGTGGCGTGGTAGGCGTGGATGTCGGCCGCCATCAGGTTGGGATAGGCATACAGACCGACCGAGGCATTCTCCCGGTCTTTGCCCGCCTTGTCCTTGAACTGGGTCATGCGGTTGAGCCAGCCCAACCGCGCCACGCAGTTGAAGATCCAGGCCAGCTGCGCATGCGCCCGCACATTCGATTGCAGGAACAGGATGTGGTTATGCGGATCAACCCCGCAGGCCAGCAGCACGGCGGCCATTTCGCGGCTCTGCTGTTGCAGCGCCTTGGGGTCCTGGAACACCGTGATGGCGTGCAGATCGACCACGCACCACAGGCACTCGTGATCGTCTTGCAGTTTCACCCAGTTGCGGATGGCACCGAGGTAGTTGCCAAGCGTGGGGATGCCGGACGGCTGAATGCCGGAAAAGATGCGCTGCATGATCAGGTCTCTGGGGTGGAAGCCGGGTTGATGGCCGATCCGGGGGCGGCGCGCAAGCGGCGGCGGGAGAGCATGCGCGGGATTTGCCGCAGATCGTACGCGCCGGTGAGTTGCGTCGCGAGCCCGTAGACCAGCATCCCGACCGTCACCAGTGCCGCCAGCGCCAGATAGCGCAGCACACCCGTGGTCCCCGCCGTGAACAGCGCGGACTGCGCCAGCCATAGCGCCCCCCCCATCGCGAAGGCTGAAACCGCCATGCGCGGCATGCGATGCAGCAGGGCCGCGTCCGGGCGGAAGTGCCCCTGCCGGTTCAGGACCGAGCCGAGCGCGAAGACGTTGAAGATCGCGGCCACGCTGGTCGCCAACGCGGGCCCGATATGGCGCAACGGGATCATGAAGGCGATGTTCATCGCCAGATTCAAACCCACGGCGATCATCGCGTATTTGACCGGTGTCGCGGTGTCGCCGCGCGCGAAGAAGCCGGGTGCCAGCACCTTCACCAGCACGAAGGCGGGCAGACCCAGAGCATAGGCCCCCAGCGCCTGGGATGACAGCCACGCGCTCTCGGCATCGAAGGCGCCTCGCCCGAACAGCACCCACATGATGGGATAGGCCGAGACGATCAGCGCCACCGCCGCTGGCAGGGTCAGGACCAGTGTGTATTCGATGGCGCGGTTCTGAGTGTCGATGGCGGCCGCTTCTTCGCCCCCGCGGACCTGGCGCGACAGCAGCGGCAGCAGCGCCGTGCCCACCGCTGTCCCGATCACGCCCAACGGCAACTGCTGCAGCCGATCGGCGTAATACAAAAGCGACACTGTTCCGGCGGGGAGCAGGCTGGCGATCACCACATCGACCGCGAGGTTGAGCTGCGTCACCCCCGCCCCGACCAGTCCCGGTGCCATCCGGCGCAGCAGCACCCGCACCTGTGGCGTCAGGCGAGGGCGGGGCAGGGTCAGCGTCATGCCCGCCCGCCGCGCCGCCCAGATCAACAGCCCCAGCTGCGCGACGCCGGAAATCGTCACCCCCCAGGACAGCGCGTGCCCGACCGTCGGAGTGTAGGGCGCCATCCAGAGCATGCAGGCGATCGAGATCACATTGAACACGACGTAAGACGCCGCGGCGGCGGTGTAGCGCTCCATCCCGTTCAGCACGCCGGACACCAGCGCGGCGAGGCAGATCAGGATCAGATAGGGAAAGGTGATTCGGGACAGATCGATCGCCAGATCGAATTTCGCGGGCTCATCGGCGAAGCCAGGCGCGAGGACGTGGATCAGACCGGGCATCGCGATCTCACCGATGATGGTGAGCAGGGCGAGCCAGAAGGTCATGACGGCGAAGGTTTCCCGCGCGAAGCGGCGCGCGGCGTCGGGCCCCTCGGCGGCGAGCAGGCCGGAAAATTCCGGCACGAAGGCGGCGTTGAACGCACCCTCCCCGAACAGCCGGCGGAACAGGTTGGGCAGCTTCAGCGCGACGAAGAAGGCGTCCGCGATCGGACCGGCACCGAGCATCGCCGCGATGAGCATGTCGCGCGCGAAGCCGAGGACCCGGCTCACCATGGTCCAGCCGCCGACGGTAAGGATGCCTTTAAGCATGCGGCTGATCCCCCGTCATGGCCGGGCCAGGCCGGACCATGACGGGTGGATGCTTACTTACAGGGGAACCGCTCACCCAGGAACTGCATCAGCCCTTCTACCGGGCCGAGGGTCTTGTGTGTCGGCAGCGCGCGCACCCAGTTCACGAACTCACCCATCGTCGCCGTGCGGGTCGGAGCCGGGCTCGGCATGCAGAACTTCTTCTTGTCGCCGGCGTACTTCGCCTCAACGTCCAGCGCGCCCTGGGCGAAGCCGTGGCAGAAATTGATTTTCGCGTCCGCGGCCGTGTCCTTGGGGTTCACCCCGCACAGCTCCGCCAGATCGCCGGCCGTGCCGACGCGAACGCTGATCGAACCAGCGGCCTGGGCCGCGAGCGGCGCGGCGGCGCAGGCGAGCACCGCGAGCATGGGAAGGATTTTCATTCAGGGTCACTCCGTTCAGGATGGGTTGATTTGGGCCCGCCAGCGGTTCCAGCCGCCCGCGCGCAATGCGCATGCCGGGCATGTGCCGCAGCCGTAGCCCCAGTCATGGCGATGGGTGCGATCGCCGAGATAGCAGCTATGGGAGCGTTCGCGAACGATATCCACCAGTCGGTCGCCTCCGATATGCGCGGCCAATTCCCAGGTGGCGGCTTTGTCGCGCCACATCAAGGGTGTCTCCAGCACGAACCGCCGCTGCATGCCCAGGTTCAGCGCCAGCTGCATCGCCTTCATCGTGTCGTCGCGGCAATCGGGGTAGCCGGAATAATCAGTCTCGCACACCCCCAGCACGATTCGCCTCAGGCCGCGGCGCCAGGCGAGGGCGGCGGCGCACGTCACGAACAACAGATTGCGGCCGGGGACGAAGGTGTTGGGCAGACCTTCCTCGGTCATGGCGATGGCGATATCGGCCGTCATCGCCGTCTGCCCCAGCCCGCCCAGAGTGGCGGTCAGGTCCACCATATGGTCGTCCTTCAGCCGGGCAGAGGCGAGCGCCTGGCGGATGGGCTCGCGGCAGGTGAGCTCAATGGCATGGCGCTGGCCGTAGGCGAAGCCGATGGTCTCGACATGCGCGTACCGCTCCAGCGCCCAGGCGAGGCAGGTGGTCGAGTCCTGGCCACCGGAGAACAGCACCAGGGCTTTGTCGTCGGATATGCTGCGCTGTGCCATCGGTTTCAGGATCACCCATTGCGTCGTGGTTCGTCTTGGTCCGCTTCCTGCACTTACCGCCCCGCGCCCCTGTTATCCAACCCAAAGTCGTCCTATCTTCGCGCCATGGACCTCGATTTCAGCGAAGACGAAATCCGCCGCTACTCGCGCCATATCCTGCTGCAACAAGTCGGCGGGATCGGGCAGGCGAAGCTCAAGGCCGCGCGCGTGCTGGTGATTGGTGCCGGCGGTCTGGGTTCGCCCCTGGCGCTCTATCTGGCCGCGGCCGGGGTCGGCACCATCGGGCTGGTGGACGACGATCACGTGGAGATATCCAACCTTCAGCGCCAGATCGCCCACACAACCGCCCGCATCGGTGTTGGCAAGGCCGCGTCCGCCGCCGAGGCGGCGCTGGCGATCAATCCCAATGTGGTCATTGAGCCGCATGCCTTCCGGCTGACGCCGGACAATGCGATCGACCTGATCGCCCGCTACGATCTGGTCTGCGACGGCACCGACAATTTCGGTACCCGCTTCCTGCTGGCCGATGCCTGCGCGCTGGCGAAACGGACCCTGGTGTCCGCCGCCGTGCTGCGCTTCGACGGTCAATTGTCCGTGTTCAAACCGCATGAAGGTGGGCCTTGCTACCGCTGCCTCTACCACGAGGCCCCACCCGACGGGCTGGTGCCGACATGCAGTGAGGCGGGCGTGCTCGGCGCGGTCACCGGCGTGATGGGCACCCTCCAGGCTACCGAAGTGCTGAAGGAAATCCTCGGGATCGGCGAATCGCTGTCCGGCCGGCTGCTGGTCTGGGACGCGCTGGCGACCCGCTTCCGTACCATCAAGCTGCGCCCGGACCCGACCTGCGCGCTGTGCGGACCCGACGCCTCGATCAAGGACCTGTCCGCCCATGCCGCAACCAGCGGCCCCGTCTGTGCCCTCTGATTCCCTCGGCATTTTGCTGCTCTCCGGCAGCCATGACCGGGCGCATTATGCCTTCGTGGTCGCGTCTGGTGCCGCGGCCCTTGGCCGCCGCGTGACTCTGTTCGCCACGAACCTCGGTTGCCTCGCGCTGATGAAAGACTGGTCTGGCCTGCGGGATGCCGCGCGGGACGATCGGATCGCCGCGGCGGGCGTCGCGGGGTTGGACGCCCTTCGGGATGCGTCGATCGAACTCGATGTCCGCCTCATCGCCTGCGAGGCCGGCTTGCGGGCGGAGGGGTTGGAGGCCGCCAACCTGCTGGAACCGGTCACAGTCGCTGGCATCGCGACCTTTCTGGCCGCTGTCGGCCCGGGTCAGATCGTCACGATCTGACCGTCATTTGGTGGGTGCTGTGGCCCGAATCGGAACTCAACCCTTGACCCGACACGGCACGGCGCGGCACCCCTTAGGAATGCGCCCGTTCACCCCGATCCCGTTGCTGCGCGTGCTGGTCCCGCTGATGGCGCTCGCGCTGGCGCCGAACCAGGGATGGGCGCAGTCGGGGGTCTTGCAACAACCGGCGAAAACCCTGCCGGACACGCCACCCAAGCCGCCCTCCGCGGCGCCGCGCGCGCCGGTTCAGCAGGTCGCGCCGCATGCCGCGCCAACGTCGCCCGTCGTGAAACCGCCCGTCGTGAAGCCATTCGGTGAGGTGCACGCACAAAAGCCACCCGCCGGCCCGGCTGGGCACAAGCCCGCCACCCCGGAGCCGCCGGTCCCGCCGGCGCTTCAGGTCCCGGCTCCTCCGGTCCTGGCCGCACCCACGGAGGCGCCGGCCGCTGGTATCGCCAAACCAACGGATGATAAGCCGGCGGGACTCGACGAGCCGCCGATACCCCGGTTTGCGTCGATCCGCTCGGACAAAGTCAATCTGCGTATCGGCCCCGGCGTTCGCTACCGCATCGACTGGGTTTATACGCGCCCCGATCTGCCGGTCGAAATACTGCGCAAGATCGATGTCTGGTACCTGGTTCGCGACCCTGATGGGGTCCAGGGGTGGGTGAGCACCGTCACCCTGTCCGGCCGGCGCAATGTGATCGTTCAGGGTGCCGATGCGCCCCTGCGCGATGAACCGAAAGAGACCGGCAGCGTTCTCGCCACCCTCAAGCCCGGGGTGATCGGGCGGTTGCAAAGCTGTGAAAAGACCTCTGATTGGTGCAAAATCCAGATTCCCGGTCATAAGGGTTACCTGAAGCGGTCCCAGTTTTGGGGCCTGCTGCCAGACGAGATTTATCCGAAATGAGCGCGGATGGCCAAAGTGACGACGCCATCCGCACTGTTTTCGCGACGACGAAGCGCATTGCCTTGGTCGGTGCCTCCGCCAAGCCCTGGCGCGCGTCGCACGAGGTGATGCGGTTCCTGCTCGACCGTGGTTTTGACGTGACCCCGGTCAATCCCCATCTCGCGGGTCAGACCATCCATGGACGCACCGTGGTCGGATCGCTCGCGGAAGCGGCCCCGTTGGAGATGGTGGATGTGTTCCGCAATGCATCCCATGTCGGGGCGCTGGTCGATGCGGCGATCGCCCTGGGGGCGAAGACCATCTGGATGCAGCTTGGCGTGATCGATCACGCCGCGGCCGCGCGCGCCACCGCCGCCCACCTGGACGTCTTCATGGATCGGTGCCCGGTGATCGAGGATGGGCGTCTGGCCTTGTTCACCCGCGATCAGGCGCCGCATTGAAGCCTCCCATTGAACCAGGCACCTTGCATCGCCACTTCCTGACGTGCTGAGGTCGACACAGAGGACCCACGGGGACCCATCATGACCAACGAAGAACGCGACATCATTGCCCAGTTTATCGCCCGCGTCAGCGGCGCCCGGCCGGCGGCTGCCGCCGCACCCGGGCTGACCGGCTCGCTACTGGCAGGCTCATCGGCCGCCGTCCCCGCGCAGCCACCTTTGCCGCCTGTTGATCGGGAGGCGGATGCCCTTATTGGCACCCTGTTCCAACAATATCCGGAAGCGCGGTACCGCCTGACGCAACTGGCCTTCGTTCAGGAACACGGCCTGGCCGAAGCGCAAAACCGCATCCAACGCCTGGAGTGGGAGTTGCAGCAGACCCATCAGGCGCTACAGCAGGCGCAGCAAGCCGCCGAACAGGCAGCCCAGCAAGCCGCCCAGCAACGCGCCGCGGCGCCGGCCAGCGGCGGGTTGTTCGGCGGTCTGTTCGGTGGCCGCGCGCAGGCGGCGCCGCCGCCTCAACCCGGCCCGGTCTGGGGCGCGGGCGCCGCGCAACCGGCCTATCAACAACAGCCGGCGTATCAGCAACCTGTCTACCAGCAAGCGCCGCCGCCGCCGCAATACGCGCCGAGCTATCAGCCGGGCATGTTCCAGCAGCGCGGGTCGGGCTTCCTCGGTTCCGCCCTGACCACCGCGGCCGGTGTTGCCGGTGGTATGGTTGTCGGCAATGCGCTGATGAACATGTTTTCCGGCCATCACAGCGGCGGCTATGACAGCTTCGGCGGTGGTTTCGGTGGTGGCGGGTTCGCCGGAGGCGGTATGCCTGGTAGCAGCCCTTGGGCCGCGCCCCCTCAGCAGGGCTATGTGGATCAGGGAAGCTGGGACAATGGCGGTGCCGCGGCGGCGCCGTCGAACCAGGATTATGTGGATAACGGCACCTGGGATCAGCCGGCGGCGGATCAGTCTTCGTCCTGGTCCGATAACAGCGGTGGCGGCACCTGGGATTCGGGTGGTGATTCCGGCGGTGGCGGGTCCGACGACACGTTCTGAACAAGGCCGGAGGGCGCTGCCGGTGTCCGGCCAGCGCCCTCTGACAGGCGATTTTACGGTGCCGGGCGCATCGCCTGATTGATCGCGACCGCCGAACCCAGGCTGCTGGCCATATCTGTCGGAATCAGCACCGTGGTCCCGCGTTCCTTGTTCATCTCATAAAGCAGGTTCATCTGCCGCAGCTTCAGCGCGTTGGGGTCGTCCCCATAAAGCCTGGCGGCTTCGAGGATCTGCATCGCGATTTCCTTCTCGGCCGAGGCCAGCGTCACGCGGGCGTCCTTCTCCCGTTCCGCCTGTGCCTGGCGGCTCATGGCATCCTGCAATTCCCGGGGGATGGAGACGTCCTTGATCTCCACGCTGCGGGCCGTGACGCCCCAATCCTTGGTCTTGGCGGTGATGGTTTCCTTCAGCTGCTCATCGGCTGCTTTGCGGTCCGACAGCAGGCGCGACAATTCCGTGGCGCCGATCATCTCGCGGAGGGAGGTTTGGGCAACGCGTTCGATGGCTTCGCGGTAATTGGCGATGCGGATCGCCGCGGCCTCCGCGTCGTCCACCTGCCAGAACACGATGGCATCGACGCCGACCGCTACTGTGTCGCGGGTCAGCGCCTGTTCGGCGGTGATCGTGGTGGTCTGAATGCGGAGGTCAACGACCTGCGCGACCCGGTCGATGACGGGGAACAGCAGGTAGATTCCGGGACCTTTGGCTTTGTGAAAGCGGCCAAGGCGTAGAATCACGGCCCGGTTCCATTCCGCCGCGACCCGAACCGACATCAGGATGATGATCAGCACCGCAAGGGCGATGAAACCGCCCAGTCCAAAGAACGCGCTCATGGTGAAGCTCCCGATTGCTGCCCGGGCGTCGTACGCCCCGCGGCCCAGTATCGGCGGGAAGCGGCCGGGATACCATCGTTTCGTGAGCGGCGTCCTCGACCCCACTGACTTGTGCGTTTAGTTTGGCGCCTGTCCCAGCGTCCAGGAGCCGACTCTGCCCACCGAAGCCCCTCTGTTCAGCCCTGATGAGTGGCGGGCCATCGGCCTGACGCTGGATGTTGCCATGCGCGCGGTGGTGCTGGATCTGCCCCTGGCATTGGCTCTCGGCTTTGTCCTGGCCCGCGGCCGGTTCATGGGGCGGGCGGTGCTCGACACCGTGACGCATCTTCCGCTGGTGCTGCCGCCTGTGGTCGTCGGCTGGTTGCTGCTGTTGCTGTTCGGGGTGCATGGGCCCGTCGGGGCGCGGTTGCAGGCCTGGTTCGGCATCCGGCTGGTGTTTACCGAAGCGGGCGCCGTTCTGGCCTGTTCGGTGATGATTTTGCCGCTGATGCTGCGCGCGATCCGCCAGTCGCTGGACGCGGTTGATCCGGGGCTGGAACAGGCGGCGCGTTCGCTGGGGGCAGGGGCCTGGGACCGGTTCTTTTCGATCACGCTGCCTTTGGCGGCCCCGGGCGTGCTGGTGGGGGCCATCACCGGGTTTGCCGCGGCGCTGGGGGAATTTGGCGCGGTCATCACCTTCGCTGCCAATATTCCGGGCCAAACGCAGACACTGCCGTTGGCCATCTACAGCGCCCTGCAAAGCCCCGGGGGGGAGGCGGTTGCCGCCCGGCTGTCGCTGGTGTCGGTTTGCCTCGCGGTTGTCCTGCTGGTGTTGGCGGAACGGCTTGGCCGAGGCTTGCGCGTCCGGCTTGGTCGCTGAACCCGATCAGAGCGCGATCGCGGGATTCAGACCTTCGGTGCTTCCACCTCCGGTCATCCCGCTCTTGCCTGATCGCGGGATTCAGACCTCCGGTGTTCCACCTCCGGTCATCCCGCTCTACAGCTTACGCAGAACCACTTCGATCGCTGCGTCGGTCAATGGCGTCCGGGTCTGATCGAAGCCCCGCCCGGCGAGCTGATGGCGGTAGCCGTGATCCGCGAGTTCGACCTTCAGCGGCTGCACCAGGTCGTTCACTTCGGTCAGCAAGGCGAACATGTTCACCGATACCGGCGACCAGGACCGCCGCTTGCTCAGGGTCCAGCTGGTTTTGTGATCGGAATTGAAGGCGGACGGCCATTGCCCTTGTTCATACAGGTCCTCATCCGGAACGGCGAACACCAGATGCCCGCCGGGCCGGACCACCCGGATCCAGTTGCGCAGGGCGATCAGGGGATCGCGCACATGCTCCAGACAATGCGAGGAGTAGCAGAAGTCGAAGTGATTGTCGGACAGCGAATCCAGCGTCTGAGCGTCGCCGTCCCCGACGTCAAAAAGGCGCAATGTGCTTATGCGGGGAAAGAACTCGGCATAGAGCGCCAGGGAATCCGGCCCCGGACCGATATCGAGGCCGGCGCCGACGAACCAGCGGGTGGCGTAGCGCGCGTCGAACAGGCGCCGCGCGGTGGCGATGCCTGTGGCACCGGGGATGCCCTGGGTGACGGTCAGTGCTGCCATGATATCGGTCTTTCCTGTTTGGGGCCGCGCGCGTCAGCCTCCGCCGGTATTGCTCTGGAAGCCGGCGGCCGGCAATTCCGGCCGGTCCAGGCCGTAATGGCCGCGTAGCGTATCGGCGGCGTATTCCGTCCGGAACAGGCCGCGGCGGCGCAACAGGGGAACGACTTCGGCCACGAACACATCCAGCATGGCCGGAAGGACGGGCGGCATGAGATTGAACCCATCCGCGGCACGGTCGCGGTGCCAGTCCGTGATCAGATCAGCGATCTGCTCGGGCGTTCCGGCCGTCACGAAGTGGCCGCGCGCGCCCGCCATATAGCCCAGCAGTTGCCGCAAGGTCGGCTTTTCCCGCCGGACCAGCCCCACGATCACTTCTGTACGGCTGCGCGCGGCCTCGACCAGAGCAGGGTCGGGAAAATCGTCCGGTGATAGCGGCGTGTCCAGCGGCAGGTGAGAGAAGTCGTGTCCCCCGAACCGCCCTGACAAGCGTTTGCGGCCGACCTCCGGATCGCTCAGATCGTTAAGCGCGTTCGATAGTTTCATGGCCTCCGCCTCGGTGCCCGCGATCACGGGACTGAGGCCGGGAAGGATCAGAATCTGATCAGGTGACCGGCCCTCCGCCACGGCGAGGCGTTTCAGATCGCGATAGAAGTCGATCGCCGTGGCCTTTTCCATCTGGGCGGTGAAAACCGCCTCGGCATGGCGGGCTGCGAAGGCGCGGCCGGTTTCGGACGATCCCGCCTGCACGAAAACGGGTCGGCCCTGCGGGGACCGGGGCACGTTGAGCGGGCCGGCGACCTGGTAGAACCGGCCCTTGTGGTTGATGGGCCGGATCGAGCCTTCCCGGGCATAGACGCCGTTGCGGCGGTCGTCGATCACCGCGTCGTCGGTCCAGCTATCCCACAGGCCTTTCACGACCTGCATGTATTCCTCGGCCCGCTCATAGCGTTCCGCGTGACTGAGGGGCCCGGCACCGCCGAAATTGCCCGCCGCGGTCGCCAGCCATGTGGTGACGATGTTCCAACCCACTCGGCCCTGGCTCATGTGATCCAAGGAGGCGAACTGTCGCGCCAGATTGAATGGCTCGGTGTACGTGGTCGAGCAGGTGGCGATCAGCCCGATCCGGCTCGTCGCCCCGGCCATCGCCGCCAGCATCGTGATCGGATCCAGCCAATTGCGCGGCGCGGCGGCGATGTCGTCCCCCGCGGCCAGCGTGTCGGCCAGAAACACTGAATCGAAGCAGCCCTTTTCCGCCGTTTGTGCCAGCGCGGTGAAATACCCCACATCGGTCAGCGGCAAAGGCGACGCCAGCGGATGCCGCCAGGCGGCTTCATGATGCCCGCGCCCGTGGATGAAAAGATTGAGGTGCACGTGACCTTGCATCGCAATTGTCTCCACCCGGGTTGACTTCATTCGGGGCAAGGTCAGTGTTTCCTGAACAGGCGCCGCGGACAAGGCGCCACAGGGAGGCATCATGCGCATCGTCGCGCTCATTCTGTTCGGAATCGTGTTTTTGGCAGTGCCATCCCTGGCCCAGCACCAGGGTGGGACATTACGGATTACCCATCGCGACAGCCCGGCCAGCTTGTCGCTGCACGAAGAAGGCACCAACTCCGTCGCAACCCCGATGATGTCGGTGTTCAACAATCTGGTCGTGTACGATCAGCACGTGAAACAGAACAGCATGGCGACCATCGTGCCCGAGCTGGCGACGTCCTGGACCTGGAATGACGCCCACACACGGCTGACCTTCAAATTGCGCGAAGGGGTCAAATGGCACGACGGCATGCCATTCACCGCCAAGGATGTGAAATGCACCTGGGATATGCTGGCGGGCCGGTCGGAGACGAAATTCCGGCTGAACTTTCGGGAGGGCTGGTACAAAAATCTGGCCGATGTGACCGTGGTCGGCGACTACGAGGTCGCGTTTCATCTGACCGCGCCGCAGCCGGCGTTCATTGCCTTGCTGGCCGCGGGTTATTCCGCTGTCTACCCCTGCCATGTCCCGCCCAACACGATGCGCAGCAAGCCCATCGGTACCGGGCCCTTTAAATTCGTCGAATACAAGGTCAACGAGTCTATCAGGATGGTCCGCAATCCCGATTATTGGAAGAAGGGGTTGCCCTATCTGGATGCGATCGAGTTCACGATCATTCCAAACCGTTCCACTGCCATTCTGGGTTTCGCAGCAGACCGGTTCGATGTGACGTTTCCGTTCGAGATAACGATTCCCTTGGTCAAGGATGTCCTGACGGCGGCGCCGGAGGCGATTTGTGAGATCGCGTCTAGCAATGTCAGCACCAATCTGCTGGTCAACGCGACCCGTGCCCCGTTCGACAATCCAGATGTCCGGCGTGCGATGGCATTGGTTTTGGACCGCAAGGAATTTATCAACATCCTCTCGGACGGCAAGGCGGATGCCGGCGGTGCCATGCTGCCGCCCCCCGAAGGTGTTTGGGGCCTGCCGCCGGCGATGCTGGCAACCTTGCCCGGCTATGGCGCGGATGTCGCGAAGAACCGGGTTGAGGCGCAGCGCATCATGACGTCTCTGGGCTATGGGCCGGATAAGCGTCTGGCGGTGAAGGTGTCCACCCGCAACATCATCCCGTATCGCGATCCGGCGGTGATTCTGATCGACCAGTTGAAACACGCCTATATCGACGGAGAGCTGGAGGTGATTGAAACCGCGTTATGGTTCCCGAAGATCACCCGCAAGGACTTCAGTGTGGCTTTGAATCTGACCGGCAGCGCCGTGGACGATCCGGATCAGCAATTTTTTGAGAGCTATGTCTGCGGTGCGCAGCGCAACTACTCCAGTTATTGCAACAAAGATCTGGATGCGCTGATCATGCGGCAATCGGCGGAGGTCGATCAGGTCAAGCGCAAGCAGATGGTGTGGGAGATTGATCGGATATTGCAGCAGGACGTCGTCCGCCCCATCATTTTCCATGGCCGTGCCGCCACCTGTTGGAACAAGCGGGTGAAGAACATGACCATCATGGTGAACAGCATCTACAACGGCTGGCGTTTCGAAGACACCTGGCTGGATCAGTGATTTCAGAGGGCCGCATCATGTTCGAACCACGCGCTTATCCCCATCCGCATGTCAACGAGGCCTGGCTCGTGCGGCTGCGTGAGGATATTCTGGAGCCTGATTTGCCGATTATCGACCCGCATCATCATCTGTGGGACCGCGCCTCGGGCCTCTATCTGATGGATCAACTCAACGCGGATCTGAACGCCGGACACAATATTCGCGCGACGGTTTTCATCCAATGCGGCTATGCCTATCGCACGGATGGTCGGGACTCATTACGTCCCGTCGGGGAAACCGAGCGGGTGGCCGCCCTGACCCGGGATGCGGCGCCCGGTGTCTGTGCGGGTATCGTGGGCTACTGCGATTTTCGGCAGGTCGATCAGATCGATGCGGTTCTGGAGGCGCATATCGCGGCGGGGGAAGGGCGGTTCCGAGGCATCCGACAGAGCGCCGGCTGGGACGCTGCGATCATTTCGACCATCACCGCCGTGCCACCGCGTCATATGCTGGCCGATCCGGCGTTCCGGGCGGGATTGGGGCGGATGCGGAAATATGGGTTGAGCTATGAGAATTCGTTGTATTTCCCTCAGCTGACCGAATTGACTGATGTCGCTCGTGCGTTTCCGGATCTGCCCATTCTGGCCAATCATTGCGCGGGAATGATGATGGTGGGCCCCTACGCCGAGGATCCCGTCGCAACCATGCGGGCCTATCGCGCGGCGCTGAAGGAATTGGCCGCGTGCCCGAATGTCATGGTGAAACTGGGTGGTCAGGCCATGACGGTTCGTGGCTTCAACTGGCATGAGGCTGTGTTGCCGCCTTCGTCGGGTGAGCTCGCCGCTGCGTGGCGGCCAACGATGGAGGCTTGTATCGAGGCCTTTGGTCCGGATCGCTGCATGTTCGAGAGCAACTTCCCGGTGGACAAGGCTATGTGCTCTTATCCCGTGATCTGGAACGCGTTCAAGCGGCTGGCGGCGGGCTATTCGGCCGACGAGAAAGCGGCCCTGTTCCACGACACCGCTGCCCGGTTTTACCGTCTGGAAGCCTTCAGCCGGGCCTGATCGTGTGATTCATGGCCGTTTGCCTCCGGCTTCCCTTTGGCGATCACGCTTCAGGCGCGGCTTTGGTGCGGGCCTCGGTCTTGCGGGGCGCGGCTTTACGGGGCGCGGCTTTGCGGCGCGGCTTGGGTTCCTCGGCCTGCGCTGCCTGGTTCAGCAGGTCTGACAGGGCGGCGTTGACGGGGCTGAGAACGCTTTCCCAATCACCCGGCGCGGCTTGCTTGAACAGGCGCATGGTTGGGTACCACGGCGTATCATCCTGGTTCAGCATCCAACGCCAATCGGCCGGTTTCGCCAGCAGCATCCAAACCGGTTTGCCCATCGCGCCGGCCAGATGGCCGATGGCCGTGTCGGCCGTGATGATCAGATCGAGGCTTTCCATAACGGCTGCGATGTCACCGAAATCCGCCATGTCCGCGGAATGATCGATCATCCCCGGGCATTGCGCCATGACCGCCTGTTCTTCGGCGGTGGCAGCCCTTTGCAACGAAACGAAGGTGGCGGTGCCACTGCTGGTCAGCGGCACCAGCGATTCGAGGGGCAGAGAGTGACGCCCTCTCCAGGCAAGGCCGATCCGTTTTGTCCCGTCCGCACCGGTTCCCGCAAGGCGCTCCCGCCAGGTTTCGGTCCGGGCCGGATCGGACTGGATATAGGGCGTCGCGCCGGGGTTCAGATCGCCCCCGGTGTTGAGCAGATACGGCAGGCTGGACAGGCGGCAATACACGGTGTGTGGCGGAACATCCTCCCAGCGCCGGCAATACTGCGCGACCCCGGGAACCGTTTCCAGCAACGACGCGAGGCCGGCGTCACAGGCGACGATCACCTGACCGACCCGTTCGGCCGCCATCGGGATGTAACGCGCGAACTGGATCACATCGTCAACGTCCTGATCTTCAACGAGCAGCAGGACCCCGGATGGAATCCGCATCCCGTTCCAGGCCGGGGTGATCATCGCGGGCAATACGCCTTGGGTGGCGGCCCGTTTGTAGCGCCATTCATATTCCGCCCATCCAGGGCCGTAATCCCCTTGGGCCAACAACGACTCGCCCAGGCACAGATGGGTTTCAGCGTGGTCTGGGCTCAGCAGGAGCGCGCGGAGCAGGCAGGGCAGGGCGCGGGCGTGATCACCCATGGTGCTGTAAATGGCGGCCAGCGAGGTCAGGAACACGGCGCTGTTGGGATCGATACGAACAGCTTCCAAACCGGCGGCGACGGCGTCGTCCCACTGGCCCAGGCTGAAACACATCGACATCAGATGCCCATACCAACTGGCGACGCCCGGTTTCCGGCTGATCGCCCGCCGCATCAAATCCACCCCGGCGGCCGGGTTGTTCTCCATCCCGGCGATCGCGCCCATCATCGCCAGAGCATCCGGCTGATCGGGGATATCAGCGAGAATAGCCTGGCATATCACCCCGGCTTGTGCGCGCTGGCCGCCATTCATCAGCGCCAGGGCCTGCGTCAGGGTGGCGTTGAGAGCACCGGCCGCGGGGCCTGCGTTGACATCCGCCTGGGGAGCTTTGGTCATGAGACTGGCTAAACCTTTCTTCCGACAGCCCCTGCCGAAATGGGTCTGTCTGCGCATTATTGGCGGGTGATTACGATCCGTCGTCCTGCTCTGCAAGGCCCGTCATGGGGCCGCCGCGCCTTCGTTATGCCCGGGTAAGTCGATGGTCAGCATCAGCGCACTCAGGCTTTTGCCATGCGGGTCGATCGCCAGGGACCGGGTCACCCCGCCGCCCAGGGCGTTTTCGATGACGAAGTTCAGCGCCCGCAGCTGCGGCAGCTCATACCGGCGCACCGGCCCGGCGCCGAGGTGGCGGAAATGGGCCAACACGCGCTCGGTCGTCAGCTCGCGGTGAATCACCTGCCAGCCCGCATCGTTGTAGGCAGTGACGGAGATGTTGGACGTATTGCCTTTGTCGCCCGCGCGGGCATGGGCGATGTCGTAGAGCCGGATGCTCATGCCGCGCGCTCCATCACGATTTCAGGCCGCACCCATTCGCGCGGGATCAGCACCGATTTCACCGCCAGAATCTGCCGCGCCCCGAAATTCACCCCGCCGCCGGCGCCGGTCGGGCCCTGCATATGCAGGCTGCGGACCTCGGCCCCCACCGCCTCCGCCGCTTTCTTGTCCGTTGTGCGCGCGGCGATGCGAAGGCGCACCTCATAGGGCTCCGGCGCCAAAGCCGCGTCGTTGGCATGCAGGGAATTCATGCCGATCAGATCGATACGCATTTCGGAGTAGGTCAGGCCGCGGCGGCGGAGGCGTTCTTTCACCACCTCGATCCCCAGCTTCGCCCGCGCCACGGCGTTCACCCCGGCAAATCCCATCTCGCCTGAACCCATGTAGCCGTCGAAATAGCCTACCACGACCTTATAGGTCGCCGTCCGCGGCTTGCCGCGCGCGCCATCCAGGGCCACGCGGTCCTTCGCCAATTGTCGGAACGAGACGCCGGAGGCATCCAGCACGCAGTCCGGCGTGATGTAAGCGGTCGGGTCATGCATCTCATACAGCAGTTGCTCCGTACAGGTCGCGACATCCAGCCGCCCACCGGACCCGGGGGTCTTCGAAATCTCCACCCGCCCATCGGCCCAGACATCGGCCAACGGGTACCCAAGCCCCGCCAGGTCCTCCACCTCCTTCTTCCCCGGATCGGCGAAGCAGCCGCCGGTGAGCTGGCCGGAACATTCCAGCAGATGCCCAGCCAGTGTCCCGTTCGCCAGCTTGGCATAATCGTCATAGGACCATCCGAAGGCATGCAGCATCGGCCCCAGAAACAGCGCCGGATCCGCCACCCGTCCGGTGATCACCAGATCGGCACCCGTCGCGAAGCCCTGCGCCACCACATCGGCACCGAGATAGGCATTGGCCGAGGCCATGCGCGGCAGCAAGGATTCCAGCGGCGCGCCATCCTCCATCAGCGCCAGCTCGGGGTGGGCGCGCATGATGTCGGTGACCTCATCGCCGCGGACGACGGCGCAGCGATAATCCGGGCAGCCCCAATCCGGCGCGTGCTTGCGCAGGATGTTCGCCGCGCCCATCGGATTGGCCGCGCCCATGTTGGTGACGATCTTGATTCCGCGCTTCAATGCCGGGGGCATGATCGCCTCCATCCGCTCCAGCAGCACGGGGGTGTAGCCCTTGGTTGGGTCCTTGGCGCGATCGAGGGTCTCACGCGCGATGGTGCGCTCGGCCAGGCATTCCATCGCGAGGTAGTCCAGATCCCCGCGTTCCACGATTTCCACGCCAGGTGGGATACGGTCGTCGGAAAACCCCGCGCCGCAGCCAATTCTGATTTTTGTCGGTGCCATCGGTTCCCCCTGTCGCAGGGGATGATAGGCGCCGGCGCGCGGCCCGGTCCAGACTAGCCGAGTCCCAGGCTTGCCGATTGGGGGCTTCTCCGGCAAGGAAGCGGGTCATAATCCGAGGAAAGGCCCGCCCCCAATGAATGCTTTCGCCGATGTGATCGGACCCGCGAACGTGCTGACCGCGACGGACGATGTCTCGCCTTATGCCGTGGATTGGCGCGGCTCGTACCGCGGCACGCCGGAAGCGGTGCTGCGTCCCGGCTCGACGGCGGAGGTGGCGGAACTGGTCAGGCGTTGCGCGGCGGAGAATCTGGCGATCGTTCCCGCCGGCGGGCGGACGGGTCTGTCCGGCGGCGCCGTGCCGCAGGCGAACGGGCCGCGTTCGGTCGTGCTGTCGCTGGAGCGCATGAACCGCATCCGCGACATCGACACCCGCGACTTCTCCCTGGTCGCCGAAGCCGGCTGCGTCGTTCAGACCGTGCAGCAGGCGGCGGCTGAGGCCGGACGCTTCTTCCCGATCCAGTGGGGCGCGCAGGGTACGGCACAAATCGGCGGCATGTTGTCGACCAATGCCGGCGGTATCCGCACCCTGCGCTGGGGCAATGCGCGGGAGCTGGTGCTGGGCCTTGAAGTCGTCCTGCCGGATGGGCGGGTGCTGGACGATCTGCGGCGGGTGCGCAAGGACAACAGCGGCTACGCGCTGCGGCATCTGTTTATCGGCGGCGAAGGCACGCTGGGCATCATCACCGCCGCGGCGCTGCGCCTGCAGCCGGCGCTGAAGCGGGTGGAAACCGCGTTTGTCGCGGTGCCCAGCCCGGACGCGGCGCTGTCCCTGTTCTCTCGCATGATGGAAAGCGGCGCGGATGTGATCGCGTTTGAACTCTGCCAGCGCTTCTGCATGGAAATGGCGGCGAAGCACGGCGTCGGCCTGCGCATGCCGCTGCCGCTGGAAAGCCCCTGGTTCGTGATGCTGGAACTCAGCGCCGCGCATGCCAGTGTGCCGCTGCGCGAAATTCTGGAAGACACGCTCGGCAGCGCCATGGAAGCCGGGGAGGTCACCGACGCCGCCATAGCCGAAAGCGACGCGCAGCGCCTGGGTATCTGGAAAATCCGCGAGGACTACCCCGAATGCTCCCGCAAGGATGGTCCGGCCATCGGCACGGATACCTCCGTCCCCGTGTCCGCCGTGCCAGAATTCCTGCGCGTGATCGAGCGGGAGATGCAGGAGCGTTGGCCGGAAGGCCGCATGTCGGCCATCGGTCATGCCGGTGATGGCAATATCCATGTTTCACTGCACGCGCCGCCTGGCATGGATCGCCCCACCTGGGTCGCCCGTGCCGGCGAGATGGAACCTTTGGTCAATGCTGTCGCCGTCTCACTCGGGGGTAGTTTTTCCGCGGAGCATGGGATCGGGCAGTCGAAGCGTCATGCCATGACGACCCACAAGGATGCCATCGCGCTGGATCTGATGCGGACGCTGAAGGACGCGTTCGATCCGTCCCATATGATGAACCCAGGCAAGGTGCTCCCCTCATAGGGCGTGTTTGTCTAACGCCCGAGTTCCACGCGCAGCCCGTCCCTCAGACGGGTCATCGCGCGTTCCATCGTCGCGGCCGACTGCGCGAAGCAGACGCGGAGGCTTCCCTCACCGGCGGAACCGAACGCGATGCCCGGCGCGACGGCCACACCGTGCCGCTTCACCAGAGCCAAAGCCAGGTCGAGGCTATCAGTGACGCCGTCGACGCCGATAAAGGCATAGAACGCGCCGGGCGGCGCGGTGTAACGCACGCCGTTCAGCCCGCTGAGGGCCTCGCTGGCCAGCCGCCGACCGGTGGTACAATGGGCGTGGAAGGCCTGAACAATACCAGGATCGCGCATGGCCGCGATGCCGGCCCGCTGGGTGAATGGTGCGATACCGGAATGGGTTGCTTCGACGATATCCGCGATCTGATCGCGCAGGCCTTCGGGTACCACCAACCAGCCCAAGCGCCAGCCGGTCATGATCCAGGCCTTGGAAAAGCTGTTGCACACCATCACCCGGTCGCCGGGTTCGGCGATATCGAGGATCGACGGCGCGGCTGGGCTGCCGTCATAAACCAGCCTGGAATAGACTTCGTCTGAGATCAGCCAGACACCGCGCCGGCGGGCGATCTCCAGGATGGCGCGCAGTTCCTGCCGCGTTGCTGTCCAGCCGGTTGGGTTGTTGGGGGAGTTCAGAACAAAGGCCCGTGCCCCGATCAACATGTGATCCAGCCGATCGAGATTGAGCTGAAACCCGTGTTCCGCGGAGGGGGTCAGGTCGATCTCCTCCACGATTGCACCGCGCAATCGGGCGGCGTTGCCGACATTGGGCCAGGCGGGGCTATGGAGGACCACGCGCTGCCCGGCGGAGACGATAGATGCCATAGCGATCGTGATCGCGGCCATGCCGGACGCGGAGACCTGTATGCGGCTCTCGGTCACCGGCTTTGCATGGAGGTTGGTCAGATAGGCCGCGATGGTCGCACGCAGGTCGGGCAGACCGCGGACGTCGGGATAGCGCGTCTCCCCGTTATCGATGGCGGCGACCAGGGCATTTCGTGCCACGAGGGGGCTGGGCTGATCGGACTCCCCGAAACACAGGAAATCGACATCCGGCGTGGCAAAGGCGAGGCGGGCGACTTCGACGATACGGGAGCCGGGGATTCGGGTGATGTCCATGTTGGGGCCGCTGGCTCCGCGCTGGTCGATGGTTACTATTCGATGTCATCGAGGCTGAATTGTTCGGCTTCTTCATCGTAGCTGAAGATCTCAGCATAACGGCCCCAGCCGATTACGGTACGCAGCGTGTCGTCGGCATAGTCCGGCGACATGTGGTCTTCCAACTCGTCACGGAAGCGAACGGCGGAGGCGCGGTGATTCCACCGCTCATCCAGCACCTGGCGGATCATCATCACCAGCGGCACGTGGGCGCGCAGGGCCTCGGCGAACAAGCGCTTACGCTCATCCACATCGGCGTTGACGAAGAGCTGCCCGCCCTCGGTCAGCATGATGTCGCCTTCTTCGACAACGGCGAAGCGCAGCATTTGCAGCGCTTCACCCAGCGGCAGCAACTCATCGACTTCATATTGCAGCGCCGCGGCCAGCGCGGGCAGATCCGCCCGGCCGTGATACGGGTCTGCTGCCATCGTTTCCATCAGTCCGGACATCAGGTTGGTGCCGACGCGTTGGAGCGGTATCGCCAGTGGGGATACGGGGGCTTCCGTCGCGGCCTTTGGCGCGGTGATCGGGCGGCGTGTCATCAGCGCATAGATGTCGTCCACCATCTGCCGGAACGCGGGATCCAGGCGGTTGCGCGGATGGGGGAAGGGCACGGTCAGTTCGCTCGCCACCCGGCCGGGATTGGAGGAAAACACCAGAATGCGATCGCACATCAGCACCGCTTCCTCGATGTTATGCGTGACCATCAACACCGATTTGACCGGCAATTTTCCGTCAGACCACAGGTCGATGAGGTCGGTCCGGAGCGTTTCGGCGGTGAGCACATCCAGGGCGGAAAAGGGCTCGTCCATCAGCAACAATTCGGGATGCACCACCAAGGCGCGCGCCAGGCCGACACGCTGGCGCATGCCGCCCGAGAGTTCCTTGGGATATGCGCTTTCGAAGCCGCCGAGACCGATCAGATCGATGGCGGCTTCGGCCCGCTTCTCGCGTTCGGCCCTGGCAACGCCGCGGGCTTCAAGGCCGAGTTCCACGTTTTCCTGGACAGTGAGCCAGGGGAACAGCGCAAAACTTTGAAACACCATCGCGACGCCGTCGGCGGGGCCGGTCAGGGCGGTACCACGCCAGAAGACCTCCCCGGCGGTGGGGCGGAGCAGACCGGACACGATGCGCAGGAGGGTGGACTTGCCGGACCCGGAGCGCCCGAGCAGGGCAACGATCTCGCCCTCCCGCAGGCTCAGATCGACGTCTTCCAGCACCACCAGATCCGCGCTGGCCTCTTTGTGATAGGCCTGACGGCAGCCACGCACTTCCAGCAGACACGGGTCCATGGGCAAGGTCCTTATCCCAGAGTCAGACGGCGCTGGGCGAAGGCGTACAGCGGACGCCACAACAACCGGTTAAACAGTACGACGAAGCTCGACATCACGACGACCCCGAGAACGACCTTGGCCATGTCCCCCTTATCGGTGGCGTCGGCGATGTAGGCGCCAAGGCCATGGGCGACGAGCTTTGTGTCGCCCCAGGATGCCACTTCCGCGACGATGGCGGCGTTCCAGGAGCCGCCCGAGGCCGTGATCGCGCCCGTCACGTAATAGGTCAGGATGCCCGGGATCATCACCTTGCGCCACCACAGGAACCCACCGACACGGAAATTGGCCGCGGCTTCGCGCAGATCCCCGGGGAACGCCGCGGCCCCCGCGATCACGTTGAACAGGATGTACCATTGTGTGCCCAGCACCATGAGCGGCGTCAGCCAGATATCGGCACTCAGGTGAAAATGGACGATGAACAGGACGAACGGCGGGAATAACAGATTGGCGGGGAAGGCCGCGAGGAACTGCGCCACCGGCTGAGCCCGCCGCGCCCATTCGGGCCGCAGCCCAAGCCAAACGCCAATCGGCACCCAGACCAGGCTGGCGAGGACCATGAGAACGGCCACGCGCACGAGGGTGATGAGCCCGAGTCCGACGGCCTCCGCCACATCCCACCATACGAGCTTGTCCGACACGAAGCTGATGACTTCGTAGCCGATCCATAGGAGGGCCGCGGAGAGCAACGCCAGGCAGAGCATATCGACCGCGCGGGACGGCTGCTGCGTTGCAACCTGACGCGGTTTGCTGGCGAATGACAGGCGCATGCCGCCCAGGGCGCCGGCGAAGCGGCTGATCGCGTCCCCGGCCAATTGCAGCGTACGGGTGCGGCGCAACAGCCGCAGCATCCAGGGGTCATCCGCCGTCGCACCGGCCGTGGTCTCGAACTTGAATCGGGCCGACCAGGCGACGAGCGGGCGGAACAGCAATTGGTCGTAGGCCAGGATGACCGCCAACATCGTCACGATCGCCCAGACGACGGCGGTGATGTTCTTCTGTTCCAGCGCCAAGGCGACATAAGACCCGATACCCGGAAGTTTCCAGGTGTTGTCGCCCACCGACACGGCTTCCGACGCGACCACGAAGAACCAGCCGCCGGACATCGACATCATCGTGTTCCACACCAGCCCCGGAATGGCGAATGGGACTTCCAAGCGCCAGAACCGCTGCCATCCCGTGAGATGGAAGGCGATCGTCGCCTCGTTCAGGTCCGCTGGTACGGTCTTCAACGACTGGTAGAGGCTGAAAGCCATGTTCCAGGCCTGGCTGGTGAAGATGGCGAAGATGGACGCCAGCTCCAGCCCAAGCACCTGTCCGGGAAACAGGTTCATGAAGAACACGACCGTAAATGTCAGAAACCCCAGGATCGGCACCGATTGCAGGATGTCGAGGATCGGCACCAGCACCAGGCCTGCGCGCCGGCTTTTCGCGGCGGCGGTGCCGTAGGTGAATGTGAACAGCAGGGATGCGATCAAAGCGGCAAACATGCGCAATGTGGTCCGCACCGCATATTCGGGTAACCGCATCGGATCGAGGCTGATCTCGGTTGCACCGGGGGCGTCGATTGGCACCAGGGTCCCACGCGCGACATGGGCGACGGCGATCAGCGCTCCAAACACGCAGATCATCGCGGCGAGGTCCCATAGGTTGGGAAGACGCCGGCCGGCGGCCAAAGAGGCGGGCAGGGTGACGGACATAGGGATTGCTAAAACCAGCGGGGTTTGGACCAGCGGGTGTTAGCCCGCCCTCCGTGGGGAGTCACGCCTGTCTTTCATGTCCATTGCATGACGGAGCGGCGAAGAGGCCCCTACTTGAGCCCCACCAGCCTCTTGAGCTCCGCCAGGCGCGGCAAAACGATCAAGCCCCCTTCTTTTGCCACCAAACCGGCCTCCTCCCAGGCGCGCATCTGCTTGTTCACACTCTCGCGGGACGAGGCGACCAGGCGGCTGAGGTCGTTCTGCGAGAGCTTGATGCTGATGCGGACACCCTGGCCGTTGGGGCGCCCGTAATCGTCAGCCAGTTTGACGAGCGTCCGGCCCAATCGCGCCTCCAGGTCGAACATCACAAAATCACCCAGGGCCTCACTGGTCTGACGCAACCGCTCACACAAGACCGAGAGCAGGCGCAAAGCGAGGCTCTGATCCGCTTCCAGGAACGGCAGGAAGGTCCGGCGCTCGATCACCAGCAGCAGCGTGTCTTCGATCGCGGTCGCATCGGCGCTGCGGGGTTTGCCGTCCAAAAGTGCGATTTCGCCGAAGACCTCCCCGGCATCGACCATGTTGAGGGTGATTTCCTTGCCTTCCAGGGAGATCGCCCCGATCCGGACCCGCCCGCTCAGCACCGCCATCATGGACGAGCCGGCGTCCCCCTTTTGGAATATGGTCTGGCCTTTTCGATACCGGCGCTCGGAGGATAGCCGCAGGACCGCTTCCAATTCCCCCGGCTGCATGGCCTGAAAGAGGGAGCTTGAGAGCAATGCCCCACGCCTGATATCGCGGTCGTCTCCGGCCACCTGCTGTATCCTCACGTGTGATCAACCCGATTTGCGACACTATGCGGCAAAGGTGGGGCGCGCCATAGTACGCAAGAACTGCTCCAGGAACCGCTTGATGTCCTTGCCCCCGCTCTTTCCGCCCCCGCACGGTAACGGTTGGCCCGAATTGTCGGCCGATATTGCGGGCATGAATTGGATGTGGTTGGAGGAAGCGGCGCGCTTCGCGACGGAGAATGAAACACCGTGGCCGCGTGATCTGCGGCTGCATCTTGAAAGCGGGTTCTTCGAGCCCCCGCCCCATAACGAAATCCTGGGTCCGATCAGGCCGCGTGGTGAGCCGAACGGCATCGTGCTGCGCCGCGGCTACAAGGTGGTCAGTTGGGGCGATACGGAGCAGGTCGATTTCACGTTCTCGGCGGCCAAGAGCTATTTGAGCCTGCTGGCCGGTATCGCCGTCATGGACGGCTTGATCGACGATCTGGATGAGCGGGTTTGCGTGACGGTCGCGGATGGCGGATTTGAGGGCGCGCATAACGGCGCCATCACCTGGCGGCATCTGCTGCAAAACACGTCTGAATGGGAAGGCGAACTGTTCGGTAAGTCCGACCTGATCGACCGCAATCGGAATCTGGCGGTGGAAGGCAAGGGTCGGAAGGGGGAGGCCCGGCCGTTGCAGGTTCCGGGAACCCATTGGGAATATAATGACGTCCGGGTGAACCGCCTTGCTTTGGCATTGTTGCGCCGTTTCAAGCGTCCGCTGCCGGAGGTTTTCGCTGAACGGATCATGCGCCGGATCGGGGCCTCGGATGACTGGTCCTGGCACGGATATCGGACCTCGACGGTGGATGTGGACGGGGTCGCGATCGAAAGTGTTTCGGGTGGCACGCATTGGGGCGGCGGGATGTTGATCCATGCGGAGGATCAGGCCCGGATTGGTTTATTGATGCAGCGCAAAGGCGTTTGGAACGGGCAGCGCATTCTGCCGGAACGGTGGATCGACGACTCACTGACGCCTTGCCCCCTCAACCGGAATTACGGCCTGCTCTGGTGGCTCAACACCGGCCATGGCCGCTATAAGAGTGCGCCCGAGGGTAGCTTCTTCGCCTCAGGTGCCGGCGGTAACCTGACCTGGGTTTTGCCGGAGCAGGATTTGGTCGCGGTGATGCGTTGGCTCGATCCGACCGCTGTTGATACGTTCACGCGATTGATCATGCAGGCGCTGGCCTGAGAGCGGGCTTTACACCGCGTTCAAGGGACGAATGCTGCTTTGCACGATGCTTTTACGAGATGGTAATTCGCCCGTGCGTTCTTGATATCCCGGCCACAAACGACTTTTTGATCGGTTTACGCACAGACCTCCGAAGATTGGCAGATCGCGATCAGAACTTGCTCCGCACAGGGATCGTTCGGTGCCTTTCCCTGTTTTGCGTGGATCCCCGAACGATACTGGCGGGTCGTGTTTTCTTTGATGGGTGCGCTTTGGCCTTTGTTTGGTGAGGTTGTGGATGGCCGTATGGTAACGGGCATTACCACTTCATTCGGTTTGGGAGTCTGGGCCTTGCGCGGATCAGCATCTGTTTGCCCAGCGGCTTCAATGGTGACGCCAGATAGGTCGCGATCAGCCAGGGGGAAACAGGGAGCCGCGATTTAATGCTCAGCGGCAGAAAGCGCGGTCTGACCTCCAGAACGTCATACCCGTTGGCAATCAGGAAATCGGCCAGGCTGATATGTGAGTAGGGTGTGATATGGGTATAGTCGTCGAAATATTCTCGATAGGCATAGCGGAAGTTCGGCTGGATAATGGTCAGCACGCCATCAGCCGAGAGTTTCGGTCGCAGATTGGCCAGCACGCGGGCAAACTCGGGCTGGGTCAGATGTTCAAATAGATTGCTGGCGAGAACGAAATCGATCCCGACGTCGGGCAGGAAATCCAGGTCTGCGACATCACCGACATGGGCTTCCACCGCTGGTGCGACATGGTGCGTAAAATCCGGCCAGGCATCGATGGCGATGCGGCGCCGGGCGATGACCTGATTGATGAAACTGCCGTAGCCACAGCCGAGATCGAGCACGCAGGCATCGGGCGCGATGATGTGGCTGAAATGGAACCGCCACAATGCTTGCCAGACGACGTCGCGTTTGGCGTCCTCGGTTAGCCGGGTGTCGTGATAGGCCGTGCTTACCATCCGGTCAGGAGCCCCTTGATCATGCGGCAGCCGACATGAAGGGCGCGCCAATTGTCGGTGTTGCCGCCTTTGCTCTGCCCTACCCGCGGGTGGAAGGTGATGGGGCACTCGATGACCGTCAATCCTTCTCGCAGCGCGGTATCGAGAAAATACGCATTGAACTCCAGGTTGATCCTGGGGTCGAGCTTCGGCAGCAGGCGTCGCAGGCTCTCACTCCGGCAGACCTTATAGGTAGTGCCGACATCGGTAAGCGTGCTGCGTCCCAGATATTTGGCTTCGAGCAGTTTGCCCACGAACAGGTTGCCGTAATACATGAACGTGCTCAACTGCGTACTATGCTGCCGTAGGCCTTCGACGATCCGCGTGCCGTTGACGATATCAGCATGTGGTGTGTACGCAATGAATTTATCGAGATCATAGGCTCGAAAGGTACTATCGCCCTCACACATTACGACCAACCCGGTGTCCTGCAGGTTGACTGCCTCGCGCAGGCAGCGGTGGACACACTGACCATAGCCCTGCGCGGTTTCGTTGAAGGTGATGGCGCCGGCGGCCTGCGCGCGTTCAAAGGTGGCGTCGGTGCTGTTGTTACTGACGACTATCACGCTACGGACGAGCGGATGGTTACGGAAATCCTTCACCGCGCCGGCGATACTTTCCTCATCGTTGTATGCCGTCAAAGCGACGATGAGCCCGGGGTCAGGCACTGGATCATAGCGCAACCCGGCCCGCCGCCGCTTGCGAGGAAACAGAATGAACAAGTCGGCCAGCGCCAGCGTGAAGCCCGTAACGATGGGGACACCGCTGTATCAGACCAGCCATTCGCTTGGCCGCAGCAAGAATGCGTTCAGATGGAACAGGTATCGCGGCACCACGGTCGCCACGCCGACCAGGTACATGATCAGACCGGCGCAAATACAAAGGATCCCGTATAACAGGAGTGGAATGCGGCGTGCCAATTGATCGTCCATCGGCTCCAGCCGTTTTATATCCAGACGCACCATTTTATCTTACGTCACCCGAATGTCCATCCCGCCGCGCCTCGGCGGAAGGGGCGGCACTGGACCAGACCTGCCCCCGGCGATAGCTTGCCACTCTGTGCTGGAATGGCGGGACGATGAAGACCTACGAGACGATCAAGATCGAGACACCTCAGGAAAACACGGTACTGGTTACCTTGAACCGGCCGGAGGTGGTCAATGCGATGAATACCCAGATGGGGATTGATTTGCTGGATGCGTTTCTGGATTTGGGTTCCCGCCCAAATGACCAGCGCTGCATCGTCTTGACCGGTGCTGGCCGCGTTTTCTGCGGCGGTGGCGACCTGAAGCAGCGTAACGGCATGACCGATCAGCAGTGGCAGGACCAGCACTACATCTTCGAGCGGGCCATCCGGGCCATGATCGATTGCCCGGTGCCGATCATCGCGGCGGTCAATGGCGCGGCCTATGCGGGTGGGATGGAGATGTCGCTCTGTGCTGACTTCATCTATGCCAGCGAAACCGCGCGCTTCGCGCTGACCGAGGTGACCCTGGGCATCATGCCCGGCGCCGGCGGTACGCAGAATCTGCCGCGCGCGGTGGGCGCCCGCCGGGCCAAGGAAATCCTGCTAACCGGCAAACCGTTCACCGTGCAGCAGGCCTTCGAATGGGGCATGGTCAATCGCATTTGCAAGCCGGACACCCTGATGGCGGAGGCGCTTGAAACCGCGGCGGTGATTGCTGGCAATGCGCCGATTTCGACCCGTCAGATCAAGCAATCGGTGAACATGGGTGCCGGCATGGATCTGCGCAGCGCCATGATGTTCGAGATCGAGGCCTATAACCGCATGGTCCCGACCGACGACCGCCGTGAGGGCATCCTCGCGTTCAACGAGAAGCGTAAACCGGCCTATAAAGGCCGCTGAACCAACAAGGAACCGTCGCCATGACCGCCATTGGAAGCCTCGGGCTGACCCGTGCTCTGGCCGAACAGGCCCGCTCTTTAACTCTGGGGGACATTCCGGCGGTGACCCGCGCCTGGGCCCGTCAATGTATCCTCGACTACACCGCCTGCGGCATCGCCGGGGCCAGCGACGAGCTGGTGCTGATCCTGCTGGCCGAGATGCAGGAGCAGGGCGGCAAGGAAGCGGCTTCGGTGCTGGGCCATAGCGGTAAGCTGCCGGCCGCCGCCGCCGCGCTGGTCAATGGCGCGGCCGCGCATGCGCTGGATTTTGACGATGTGAACCTGGCGATGCCAGGCCATCCCTCGGTCGCCATTCTGCCGGCGCTGCTGGCGCTGGCGGAGGAGCGTGGTGCTTCTGGCGCCGATGTCCTGACCGCTTTCGTTGCTGGCTATGAATTGCAATGCCGGGTCGGACGCGTCATCGCCCCTGGCCATTATGATGTGTTGGGGTTCCATTCGACCGCGACCGTCGGCAGCTTTGGTGCCGCCGCGGCCTGCGCGCATCTGATGGGCCTGAACGCGGAGCAGTTCGTCACCGCTCTGGGCATCGCCGGCACCCAGGCGGCGGGGCTCAAATCCATGTTCGGGACGATGTGCAAGCCTTTGCATGCCGGAAAGGCGTCCTACCACGGCATCATGGCGGCCAAACTCGCGGCACGCGGCTTTACCAGCCGCACCGATGTTCTGGAATGCGCCCAGGGTTTCGCCAAGACCCATAGCCCTGATTTCCATCCGGAGCGGGCGATGGAAACCCCCATCGGCGGCTGGTACATCCAAAGTAACCTTTTCAAGTACCATGCGGCTTGTTACATGGTGCATTCCAGCATCGAATCGGCCCGCAAGTTGCGCGACCAGCATGGTGTGACGCCCGACCGGGTCGAGCGCATTCGCGTGCAGCTTGAAGAGTCCTGCGACCGGATCTGCAATATCCCGGCGCCTGTCACCGGCCTGGAAGCGAAATTCTCGCTTCGCCTTGCGACCGCGATGGGCTTGTCGGGGATCGATACCGGGCGTCTGTCGACCTACTCAGAAGAAGTCGCGACCAATCCGGCTCTGACGGCCATCCGCGACAAGGTGGAGCTTGATTTCCGCACCGGTCTCCCCAACACCTTCGCCGAGATTGAGTTGCTACTGACCGATGGCACCACGCTGACCGCACGCCATGATTCGGGTGTGCCCGCGGATGATGTCGAGGATCAGGGCCGCCGGCTGGAAGACAAATTCAATGCCCTGGTCGAGCCGGTGCTGGGATCCAACCGGTCCCTGGCACTGATTTCAGACATCGGACGGTTTGAGGCGTTGCCAGAACTGGGCGCCACATTGGGCTTCGCCGCCGGGTAACGTGCATTCGGCTTGAGGGAGAAAACACATGGCCAAATTCAAAATCGCGACCCCGATCGGGCCGAACCTCTCGGTGCCCGGCAATTACGACTACGAGATGGAAGATCTCACCGGCCTTGATGCCGAAATCGTCGAAGGCCCGGCCGATGAAGACGGCTTTATCGCCTTCGCTCAGGACGCGGACGTAGTCTATGCCAAGGGGATGCGCTTCACCAAAAAGGTCGTCGACAGCCTGCCGGCGACGTGCCGGGCCATCGTCCTGGGCAGCGTGGGCGTCGACAGCGTCGATGTCGTCGCCGCTACCGCGCGCGGTATGCCGGTCACCAACTGCCCCGATACGTTCATCGAGGAAGTGGCTGATCACGCGATGATGTTGCTGCTGGCGAGCCACCGGCGGACGTTGGAACAGGACCGCATGGTGCGTGAGGGCCGCTGGCGCGAAGGTCGGCCGGCGCTGCTGACCATCCCCCGGCTGATGGGCCAGACGCTGGGTCTGATCGCCTTCGGTCATGTGGCCCGCGCCGTTGCCAAACGCGCCAAGCCGTTCGGTCTGCGTGTCGTTGCCTATGACCCGTTCATCGAAGAACTGGTCATGGTTGAGCATGGCGTCCTGCCGAGCACGCTGGAAGAGGTCCTCAGCCAGTCCGATTTCGTGTCCATGCACGCCCCGGCTACGCCAGAGGCGGAGGGCATGCTGATGGAGAAGCACTTCCGGCTGATGAAAAAGACCGCCGTTTTCATCAATACGGGGCGCGGCCCCACTGTTCAGGAATCGGCCCTGATCAAGGCATTGTCGGAAGGCTGGATCGCCCATGCCGGCCTGGATGTGCTGGAGATCGAACCGCCGGGCAATAACAATCCCATCCTGGGCATGCCCAATGTGACCCTGTCGGCGCACACGGCATCCGCCTCCGCGCGGTTCGATCCGGCCCGCAAGCGCCATGTCAGCCGGGAGCTGGCGTTGGTCCTGAACGGCAAATGGCCGATGAGCTGCGTCAATCCGGCGGTGCTGATGAAATCGGATTTACGCCGTTGGCAACCGATTTCGATGGAGCGTGGGCCCAACAGCTGATCTCTGTCGTTCGTGCATCCGGGGCGGGCTATGACCGGTCCCGGATGAAAAATGACGAGAGAGAAGATTTGCATCACAACCGCTGATTGGGCGACTATGAATCTGAAAGACGCTATGCTATCCCAGGGATGCCCAGTCGATGGCGGTATGGTCCCCGCCCGGGCTGAGTTTTGGAGGCTTCGGTCATGCAACCCGTGATATTCCTCGCCCAGCTGATCGGTTTGAGCTTGCTCATCGTATCGATCTCCATGCTTGCCCGACGGGAGGCGATGATCGCCCTTGTTGAAAGCATGATGCAAAATCCGCCACTGCTTTTCGTTCTTGGTATTATTCAGCTCCTCGGTGGTCTCGCGATTGTGTTGACCCAGGATGCATCAAGCGGCGCGACATTGCCGCTGATCGTGACAATGATCGGTTGGTGGCTCATGGTCCGGGCCGGATTGTTAATGTTCTTGTCACAAGATGCGCTTTGGGCATTGTTTGATGCGGTGGAACTTGAAAAATATTACTACGCATCGAACACAGTGGGCATCGTTTTGGGGGCCTATCTGACCTACGCCGGCTTTGCCAGCGCGCTCGGTCTCGGGACCATCCCCATCGGTTGATCTATGGCGGATCTCCGCGGTTAAAACAGGCGCCTCGCTTTCGCGGGGCGCCTTTTTCGTGCCTGGTTGGCTTTCCGGATCAGGCATGAAACACTCCTGTTGTCGCGGCGATCGCCACCAACGGACAGGCCCGATGGCGTGAACCATGCGGCCAAATGACGGGTCAGCGTCCCGTTGGGTGGAGGGAATCAAATCATGCGCGTCCTGATGCAGCTCTTTGGCTTCTTACTGTTCGCAACAGCAGCCATGGCGGAGGTGAATGAGGTCAGGATCGCGCAGCAAACCAGCATCGCCTTTCTACAATTCAACGTGATGAAGCATCAGAGCCTCATTGAGAAACACGCCGCGGCCTTGGGTGTCCCCGATCTGAAGGTCACCTTCGCCACGTTCAACGGCCCGGATGCGATGAACGACGCCTTGTTGTCCGGGGCTGTGGATATCGTATCGGGCGGGCCGCCGGGCCTGCTTGTGGTCTGGGCGAAAACCCATGGTTCGGCACAGGAAGTGCGCGGTCTGGGCGGGCTGTCACAGCTGCCGTTTCTGTTGAATACCCGCAACCCTAGGCCGTGTGGACGGAATCCCTGATATGCCATTTTTGGGGATTCCGGCGCGCTCTGTTGTCTGACTCATAGGAGGTCGGTTTCAGGGAGCCGACCATGCTGACACGGATGACGGACGACGACTGGGCGCTGGTTGTG
>CAIXEA010000209.1 GCA_903918315.1 uncultured Acetobacteraceae bacterium
ACCAGGGCAAGGGCACGTTCACGCAAGTCATGCGAATAAGGACGAGGCATCAATGCTGGCCTCCTACCCAGCCAGCATCTTGAATCAGATTTCTCGTCGCGCCGGAATCCCCCGATTCAACTTTGAGCGGACAGGCTCTAACCCGCGACCGACGCGATTTCCGCCTCGCTGAGGCCCCATTGCGCCAATGCGCCGCGCGCATCCGTCGCGCCAGGCGCGGTCGGATGCGCCAGAGGTGTGCCGCCGAAACGTGGGGCAGGGGCGGGCTGGCGCATGCCGCCGACATCGATGAAGGCATTCCGCTGGGCGTTGTGCGGATGTTCGGCGGCCTCATCCATCGACAGGACCGGGGCGAAGCACACGTCGGTACCCTCCAGCACCTGGCACCACTGATCGCGCGTGCGGGTGCGGAACAGCGCGGTCAGGCGCTCCTTGACCGCGGGCCAGGTCGCGGGGTCGCGTTGCGGTGGCATGGACGCGGGGTCGATTTCCAGCCTTTGCAGCAGTTCGGCGTGGAATTTGGCCTCGATCGAGGCAATCGAGATATAGGTGCCGGGCTCGCTGCACTCGTACACTTCGTAGTAGTACGAGCCGGAGTCGAGCTGGTTGAAGCCGCGCGGGCCGGGCAGGCGGCCGCCGGCCTTCATGGCGTAGACCGGCGTCATCAGCGACAAGGCGCCGTCGACCATCGCGGCATCCACGACCTGGCCTTTGCCGGTGCTGCGGGCGGAAATGATCGCCGCCAGCAGACCCGTGACCAGATAGAGCGCCCCGCCGCCATAATCGCCGACAAGATTCAACGGCGGCGTGGGTTTCTGGCCGGCCCGGCCGATGGCGTGCAGCGCCCCGGTCAGGGCGATATAATTCAGGTCATGGCCGGCGGCATGGGCCAGCGGACCCTCCTGCCCCCAGCCGGTGACGCGGCCATAGGCGAGGCGGGGATTGCGCGCCAGGCACACATCCGGGCCGAGGCCGAGTCGCTCCATCACGCCGGGCCGAAAGCCTTCCAGAATGGCGTCCGAATTCTCGATCATTTTCAGAACCAGCGCGACATTGGCGGGGTTCTTCAGGTCGATCGCGATCGCGGCGCGGCTGCGTTTGGTGAATTCGTACTGCTCCGCCATGGTCACGGCGGCGTCGCCGGGGGCGAGCCGGTCGATCCGAACCACCGTGGCGCCCATGTCGGCGAGCATCATCGATGCCATGGGGGCGGGGCCGATGCCCGCGAATTCGACGATTTTAACGCCTGCCAAAGGTCCCATCGGTGCTTCCTTCCCGGTTTGCAGGATGAATTAACCCGGTTTGGGCGGATCGGTGCAATGGGCGGCTGCCGGGGGAAGGGGATGCATTTGCTTGGTTGCGGTGTCGCGACGCGGACATTATAAGGCCTCCGACTGCTGCGCGCTGTCCCTGTTGCCAGGGGCGGCAACCCTGTGGAGAGGTGCCAGAGCGGTCGATCGGGGCGGTCTCGAAAACCGTTGTGCCTTTGCGGGTACCCAGGGTTCGAATCCCTGCCTCTCCGCCAGTTTTCCTTTTTAATATATTGATAATGCTGATATATTTGAGGGGCCTGGATTTTATACCCCCAAACCTACCCCCAAGACACTTTCCGGTAGGCCTTGCGTCCGCCGCGAGTTGGGCGGGGTATCTCCACAAATTAGGCCCAATTCACGGCGCGGTGCTAGCTGCCGCCCGTCCGCACCGACCGGCCCGTAAGGGGGGCATTGGGCCAGTGGCCTCCGTAGATTGGGGGGATGCGCCTCAACGGCCCCCAACCAAAAAACATGTCACCACCCAAACTCAACCCGGCGTTCACGTTCACGGCGAACAATACCGCGCAGGCGCATAATCGGCTGGCGCTCCCGTTCGGCCGCTGGGCGGTCCAGATCGTCGGCCAGGTTCAAACACCTTGCAGCACGTGATCGAAGCCAACCCGCCGCGACGCGGTAGATGTCCGCCGGCGGGCGGCGGCCTCGAAGCCAATCGCGGACCGTGCCCCTCGGGCAGCAGAGGGATTCCGCCAGACTCCAAACTGGACAACCGGCGGCCAACAGATCGGCTGCCTGTCGGAGTGCACCGGACGCTGGGGGCGCGGCGGTTCTGCGAGCGTAGGACATACCCAAATCACTCCGCGTCATAGTGCCGCGGTCAGCGCCTGCCGCAGCAGTATCCGCTGTTCTTTGGTCAGGTTCGTGGCGTCGATCGTGATCGGCGCGACCTGAACAGGCGCGCCCTCTGGCCCACTGTGTTCCAACCGCTGGGCGTCGTGGTGCCATCCGCTGGCGGCCCGCGACCGATTGCGAAGCGCCCACTGGATCGCCTGAGCGTTGCCCTGGCCGCCTTGCGCCACGTCCAGCAGCCTAGCCTCCCACCACGCCGTGGCAGCCGCTCTGCCGGCCCGTACGGCCACGGAAAACTCCGGGTGTCGGTTCTGCCACTCGTTCAGGCTGTCCGGGTGTACGCCCAGTTGCGCAGCGCAGCCGTCCAGGGACCGCCCCTCGGCCATCAGTTCCACGATGCGGGCGCAGTACTCAGGGCGGTATGACGTCGGGCGGCCGCCGGGATGCTTGAGGTTTTTCATACGCGACGTATAGCACGCGGTGCGGCCAGTTGGAATCGAGATTGCCTTGGCGGGCGCGACGCATGATGCTGGAGCAGCAATGTGACAGCTAGACTTGAAGACATAGTCTTGGGTAGCACGATCGCATATAGGGGGCACTAATCCCGGATTTCCCGGATGACATCGTTTTTTCTTGTACCCCCGCGCCGAATCAGTCATGAATATCAGAGGGTTACGCCGGGATTGGAATCGCGAGGATGGAACACCCAACGGGTGAAGCTGATGTCGGGTCTCTGCGGGTCGA
>CAIXEA010000210.1 GCA_903918315.1 uncultured Acetobacteraceae bacterium
CGCTTTCATACCCCCTACGAATCATGACTCAGGTTCCAGCGATAGTGGGTACTAGACGCCAGCGCTTGCACCGCCGCTTGCCGGAGCCGCCAATTCCTGTCGCGTGTCCGGCGGATCGCACCATCGCGGAGCCGATCGGGCAACGGCCGCTCCCACGCCGACAGAATGTCCAGTGCGGCCAGCACGGCATGTTCCGCGCGTCCGGCGACCGATCGCGCGGCCCATGCCAGCACCTTGTCCGCCGTCGGGGGCAAGCTGTCCGCCCCAACGCCCGCCAACCGCAGCGCCGCACGCTCCTGCCGTCGAAAAACGGTATCCAGTTCGTGCCGCTGCACCCGGTTCAAAATTACATCGAACAGCTCCCCAAACCGCCCCTGCAGCCCCTGGCACCCCAGCGCGTAGAGCACCCAGGTCTCCCGCCAATCCGGATGATCCCAGAATCGTTCGATCACCGCCGGCGCATCATTCCCCCGCTTCACCAACGCCCGAGCCGCCAGAAATTCCTGCAACGTCAAATGCACGAACCCGAATCGGTCCGGCGCCTGCTCCACCAGCACCCCGATGGCGTCCCGCGCGGCATCCAGGAACCGCCGCGCCTCGGCGTCCCGCTCCCCGCCCGTGTAATCGCGCTGCGCCAGCACGGCGCGGACGGCGGCGTTCACGTCCTCGGTCGTGAACAGCACCCGCCCCGCCATCATCCCGTCCAGCGCCAGAGTCTCCAGCACCGTCGCCGCGTAATCGCCCGGCAGCCGCTCGGCGTCCCGGTCGTTCAACCGATGCCGCGCCCAGGAATCCCGCAACGCCTCCTCGGCGCCATTGTAAAACTCCCACCGGTCGTTCGGCAGCCGCTTGCGCTGCTTGAAGAACAGCACCGCCATCGTCAGCAGCAGCGCATTCCCCCGCACCTGCCGCAGCCCCGGGTTCCGCCCCAGCCGAGCGGAAAAATCCGCCGCGTCCAGCCGCAGCCCGTCCTTCGCCTCCAGCACAAGCGACCAGTTCCGCAGAATGCCGAGCACCTGAGGCTCCGACAGAACCGGCAACTCGACGCGGAGCCATTCGGCGCCCAGACCGCCGCGCGGCTCCCCCGCCGGCCGCGTGGTCACGATGAACCGATGCCGCGACCCCGGCGCGGACAGGCGGATCAGTTCCTCCTGAAAAATCTCCCGGTCCCGCTCGCCGCGGATTTCGTCGATCCCGTCCAGCAGCCAGAGGACGTTGCCCTCGTGCCAGGACGCGGCGGCCTCCCGCCCGACTTCGCCGATCGCCGGCAGAGTCGCGGTCAGATAGCGGCGCAACCGCCCCTCCGGCGGGCCCTCGGTTTCCTTCCATTGCGACAGCCGGATCAGGCAGGGAAACGGCGCCCCCACGGGATCGGCCAGCCAGCGGTCGATCGCCGCCAGCAGCCAATGCCGCAGCAGCGTGGATTTCCCCTGACCCGGAGCACCGACGATCAACAACCGGTCATGGGCCGCCGCGACCTCCTGCGCCGGTTTCCGCTGAGCCTGTTCCGCCTCCGGCCGCTCGGCATGCCGCCGCCGTTCGCGTTCGAGGTCGGAGAGTTCGTCCTCGGCCGTGTCCGGCTCGACCGGACGCCGCGTCACCGGGGCGGGCAGCAGCAGATCGGGCGGCACAAAGATGTCGGCCAGCGACACGTCGTCCCGGGCAAACCCCGCGCCCCATTGGTAAATGGCCCCAAGATCCGCATGCCCATACGTCCGCCGCATCGCCTGCGCGTATTGCGCCCGGTCGTAAGAATAATCCGCCGGCCCAACCGCCTTCGCCGCCGGCGCGGACAGGCGCCGAAATTCCTCCCCGATTTGCCGGAACGCGGCGGCATATTCGGCATCGCTGTGCAAACCGGCGCCTTCGATCCGGTTAATCTCCCGCAACGGCTCGAGCTCGGCCTCGGACGCCCCCCACACCAGCGCGAACAGCCATTTCTCATCCGCCCCGACCAGCGTCTCCACCAGATCGAGCAACGCCTTCCAGTGCGGATCGTTCAACGAGTATCCGACAAACAGAAACGTGTTTTTGACCAGCAAATCCTTGACGAAATGATGCGCCGCCGGATGCCGGTCGGGCCAGCGACGGTAATCCCCCGCCGTCAGTGTGTGCGGGTTGTCGATGGACCCATGCAGCTTGAACAGATTGCACCGCTCGGCCCGAGGCAGCCGCATCTGCTTGCGGAAGTCGTCCTCCGTCACCGCCGGCGCGCTCGACAGGCAGCGATCCAGCAGCGTGTCGTAGTTGGTGGTACAAACGGCGGCCCAAGGCAGATCGTTCAGCGCCACATGCGCCTCCCCCGGCACGAACGCATCGTCGCCGATAATCTCCCGCACCGCCTCGTTCAGCGTTTCTCGGCCCTGCTTGCGCTCGGCCATGTCGAGCATCGTGAGCCGGTCCATCTTGTAATGCGCCAGATCGAGCCCGAACCGCCCCGCCACCCCAGCCAGCAGCGCATCCCACCCCGGCATCCGGACCCCGGACCCATCCCGAGCAACCGCCTGCATCGACAACCCAGCGCCCGCGAACAGCACAAGCTGATCGTCCCGCAGCTTCCGTGCCAACGTCTTCGCGAGTTCTTCAGGTAACGGTCCGGCCATCCCCAAACGTTACGCCACCCCCATTTTCGCGGCAAGCAGATCGGACGGCCGGGCGGCGGCAACAAAACCTCGTCATCCTCGGCGAAGGCCGAGGACCCACGCCTTACGACTGTATCCAACGATCGCAAGGCGTGGGTAGTCCGCCTTCGCGGACCATGACGCAG
>CAIXEA010000211.1 GCA_903918315.1 uncultured Acetobacteraceae bacterium
CTCGATGGCGACCCAGCCACGCCGGCGCGATCAAAAGACCTGATTGGCCGACGGCCGGTACTTGTTCATCGGGCTGAAGCCGGAGCGTTCGGCGACACGCGGCTCGCGAACCCAGACCTCCCGGTTCGGATGCATGCCGCCGCCGCGGGTGGCGGGAACCGCGGTCAGCCGGGCGCGATGCAACAGCCGTGTGTCGGCGATCCCGCAATTCGGGTGAATGCCGCCATTGGCCGCGACCTCGGCCGCCCACCGGGCCTGGCGCCGCGCCAGCGTCGCCGCATCGTTCAGCGCCGTGCATTCCAACGTGCTGGCGTTCAGATCCACCACGATCTCATCGCCGTTCTCGATGAACGCAATGGGCCCGCCGAGCGCCGCTTCCGGACCGACATGCCCGATCACGAGCCCGACCGAACCGCCGGAGAAGCGGGCGTCGGTCATCAGGCCGACGACGATGCCACGCTCGCGGCAGAGGGTGGTGATGCGCGACGTCGGATCGAGCATTTCCGGCATGCCCGGCGCGCCGCTCGGCCCTTCGTAGCGGACGATGATCATGTCGTTGTTCTGGAAACTCTCCGGCGCCTGGTCGAGCGCGTTGAGCAGACCCTGCTCGCCTTCGAACACGCGCGCATTGCCGCGGAAGGTGTTGTTCTCCAGACCGCCCTCGACGCCCGCGAGCTTGAGGATCGCCGAGAAGTCCGGCGACAGATTGCCGCCCAGGACACGCAGGCCGCCGGTCGGTTTGTAGGGCTTCTCCACCGTGCGGATCACCTTGCCGTCCGAAGCCTTGGCGCCCAGACGCGCGACCTGCGCGGCCAGGGTTTCGCCCGTGCAGGTCATGACATCGCCATTGAGCAGGCCGGCATCCAGCAGTTCCCGCACGATCACCTGCACGCCGCCGACACGGTCGATATCGACCATGGAGTAGGTGCCGTAGGGGCGGGCGTCGGTCAGCACCGGCACGACATCGCGGGAGAGGTAATTGAACTCCTCCGGCGTCATGACGTCCTTCCAAAAATCGGCGTAACCGGCGGCGCGGGCGATTTCCGGCGCATGCAGCGTGACATTGGTGGAGCCGCCGATGGCCATCGCCACGATGACCGCGTTGCGGATCGAATCGCGCACGACGATGTCGCGGGGCTTCAGGCCCTTTTCCATCATCGCGGCCAGGTAGCCGACGAGCTCATGGGCGAATTCATTGACCCGGCGGGGATCGTCGGACGCGGGCGCGACCATGTGCAGCGGCTGCATGCCGACGACGCCGATGAAGGTCTGCATGGTGTTGTAGGTGAACATGCCGCCGCAGCTGCCGATACCCGGGCAGGCGTGGCAGGCGATGTGATGGCGGTAGTCCGGGTCCGGGTTGCCGGCGACCTGATAAGCACTGACGATATCCAGCGCCTCCCCGGTATTCGGATCCGTCCCCGGATGGATCGGCCCGTCCGACATGATGATCGCGGGCTGGTTATGCTCCAGCAGCGCCGCGAGCGTGCCGACGGGGGGCTTGTCGCAGGCGACGACAGCGATCGTACCGGCGAGGCCGGTGGCCTCCAGATGCTCGCACAGAGCATCATGCGTGACTTCGCGGCCGATGAGCGAATACCGCATCTCCCGCGTGCCGTTGCGGATGCCGTCCGAGGTGGCGATCGTGTACTCGGGCTGCACCAGGCGCAGCGGCAGTTGCCCGGGTCCCTGCCCGATGCGGCCGCGTAGGCTCGCATGGATCGCGTCCACCTTCGACATCACGCCGAGGTAGCACTGGCTGTCGCCCTTCGTGCCCACCACGCCGACAGAGGGCTGATGGATCAGGGCGGGATCGGTGCCGAGGGCGTGGGCGAGACCAATGGTCTGCGCCGAACGGCCGGGATGGCGATCGATAAGGACGGGTTTGGCGTTTGTCACGGAAGCTTCCTTCAGAGAGCGCAGTCGGCTGGGCAGTCGCGCGGTCAGTCGCGTTTCAAGCCGGTTCTATGGCCGGGATCGTGGCCTGAGCGCAAGCCGCGCCCGTGCGGGCCCAGGGTTGCCGTGTCGGGCTTCGGGGGAAGTGGCGGCTTTTCCCCGTCATGCTCGGGCCTGACCCTACCGTGTTCACACATCCTGCCAACGAAAATTCGTAAGCCAGACAAAGGGGCTTCAAACACGTCATGGCCCGGCTTGTCCGGGCCACCGCCGCCCGCATAGTGCCGCGATAGGTAGCCCGGACAAGCCGGGCCATGACGGTTTAGAGCAGCGCTAGCAAAAATCGTTCCCGCGATGTGTGAATCCAGTAGAGCCTGACCCAGGCACCGACCAAAGGTGGCAGCCTCGCGCTGGTGCCCTTCCCGATGCTACACTAAACTGAAGGTCAGATCGCCGGAGGCGGCAGAGTCCAGTTTGGGGAGATCGGTGATGGATGCGACAACAGCGGCAAAAGGCCCGGTCGGGGTGCCCGGATCCTTGGATTTCGACGCCGTCATCATAGGCGCCGGCGTCGCGGGGCTGTATCAGCTTCTGACGCTGCGTGAGATGGGTCTGCGGGTGCGCAGCTTCGAAGCCGCCAGCGGCGTCGGCGGCACCTGGTACTGGAACCGTTATCCCGGCGCCCGCTTCGACTCCGAAAGCTGGACCTATGGCTACTCGTTTTCCAAGGAACTGATGCAGGAATGGGACTGGACCGAGCACTTCGCCCCCCAGCCGGAGACCGAGCGCTATCTGAACTTCGTCGCCGATAAGTTCGATCTGCGCCGCGACATCCAGTTCAACACCACAGTCACCGCCGCCCATTATCGGGAGGATACACGCAGCTGGGACCTCACGCTCGGGGACGGCAGCCGCGTCACAACCCGGTTTCTGATCACCGCGATCGGCATCCTCTCGGCGCCGACGATGCCCAATATCCCGGGGATCGACGCGTTCATGGGCCAGTCCTGCCACACCCATGATTGGCCCAAAGGCGGCGTCGACTTCGCGGGTAAGCGGGTCGGCATCATCGGCAGCGGCGCGACCGCGGTGCAGACGATCCAGGAAATCGCCAAGACCGTCGGTCATCTGACTATCTTCCAGCGCACCCCCAACTGGTGCGCGCCGCTGAACAACGGCAAAATTTCCAAAGACGAAATGGACGCCATCCGCTCCCGCTATCCCGAGATTCTGGCGCGCTGCCGCGAAACGCCGGGCTGCTACGTCCATTCGACGGACCCGCGCAAGACGCTGGACGCCACGCCGGAAGAACGCGCCGAATTCTGGGAGAAGCTCTATGCCTCCCCCGGTTTCGGGATCTGGCAGGGCAATTTCAGCGACATGCTGAGCGACCGCGCCGCCAATGCGGCCGCCAGCGCCTTCATCGCCGACAAAATCCGCCAACGGGTCAAGGATCCGGTCACGGCCGAAAAGCTGATCCCGAAGAACCATGGCTTCGGCACCCGCCGCGTACCGCTCGAGACCAACTATTATGAGGTCTACAACCAGCCCAACGTCCAACTGGTCGACGTCAATGAGACACCGATCGAGCGCGTCACCGCGGGCGGCATTCAGACCAGCGCCGAGGAATACGCGTTCGACATCATCATCTATGCCACCGGTTTCGACGCCATCTCGGGCGCCTTCGACCGGATGGATATCACCGGCGTTGATGGCGTCAGGCTGAAGGACGTCTGGGCAAACGGGCCCCAAACCTACCTAGGCGTGTTCGTGGAAGGGTTCCCGAACATGCTGATGTCGATGGGCCCGCATGCCGGGCTAGGAAACTACACCCGCACCGCGGAATACAGCGTCGAATGGATTGCTGGCGTCATCCGCCATGCCACCGAGCACGGCCTGACGAGGATCGAGACGACCCGTACCGGCGTGAGCGAGTGGACCGATATCGTTCTGGGGCTGGGGGAGGACCAGCTCATGAACGAGGTTCCATCCTGGATGACGGGCGTGAACCACAATGTCGCGGGCAAGCAGGTTCCCCGGGTGATGCGCTACAGCGGCGGTCATCCCGCGTATCGGGCGCATTGCAATGCGGTTGCCGCGGCGGGCTATCCCCACCTCGCCCAGGCATAAGCGGTACCACCGATCAACGAGAGAGCATCATGCCGTTCTACGAAAAAGGCGACGTCCGGATCCGCTATGAAGAAGCCGGGAGCGGCTTTCCCCTGCTGCTGGTTCCCGGTGGCGGGTTGAACTCGCGGATCAGCAATTGGACCACGGCGGTCTTCAATTCGATGGCGATCTTCAAGGACTCGTTTCGCTGCATCACCATGGACCAGCGCAATGCCAATGGCGGCGAATCCACCGGTCCCATTCCCGCGGACAATCCCTGGGACGCATTCGCCGACGACCAGTTGGGATTGATGGACCATCTGGGCATCCGCCAATTCCTCTTCATGGGCAATTGCATCGGCGGCTGCTTCGCGATGAAGCTGATGGAGCGGGCACCGGACCGCGTGAAGGCCGGCGTGCTCGTCCAGACGGTCGGGCATCATCCCGATCATCCCGACTATATGTTCAATTCAGGTCTCAATGTCTGGGCGCCGGAGCTGCTTCCCAAGCGGCCCGACCTCCGGCCGGAGCAGATTGAACCTTATCTCCATGACCTCTACCGTGTCCGGCCGAGGTTCGTTTACAGCGTGTCGGAGGACTTTGCCCGCGCCTGCCAGACACCCATTCTGGTCCTGCCGGACGAAACCCCGGCGCATCCGCTGGTGGCCTCGGTCGCAGTCGCCTCCCTATGCCCAAACGCCGAAATCACCGTATTCCCGTGGCGCGATCCGCCGGAGCTGAAAGCCCGGACGATCGAACGGGTCCGGCGCTTTCTGCTCGCCCATCGCTAAAGCGTGATCGGCGGAGGTGGAATCACCGGAGCCGTGAATCACGCGATCAAACAATCGGTTAGAGCAGCTCGATCAGCGTGCCGCCCCGCGGTGCGCGCCCCGTCAGTTCGGCACCCAGACGGCGGATCGGATCTCACCGAAATTCCGCGTGATCTTGCGCCAGGATGTGCCGGCGTCCTCACTCACGAACACCTCTCCGAATAGCGTAAAGGCCACGATGCGGTTGGGTTCAGCCGGGTGCACGGCCAGACCCCAAAGGGTTGCGTTCGCCGGGGAACACAGCGGCAGCACTTCCCATCTTTGACCAAAATCGGCGGTGCGGAGCACATGACCGGCCTCCCCCGTCGTAGTCTGGCCGCAACCGGCGAACAGGACACGCGGATCGTCGGGCTTGACCGCCAGGCCGCGCGCATAAGGCAGCGGCCATTTCTCCTGGATGCCCAGGACCTGCCAGTGATCGCCGCGATCGTCGCTCATGAAGATGTCTCGCGCCGTGCTGACATAGAGCCGCCTGGGCTGCGTCGGCGCGATGGTCATGTCATGGACATCCAGGTCGTACATGCCGTTGCTGAGATGCGTCCAGGTGTCCCCGCCATCCATGCTGCGGTAGACGCCGTCGATTTCCACCCCGGCCCAGACGATTTGATGGTCATCCGGGTCCACCGCCAGGGCGGTCACAAAGGGAACGCCGATGGCACATTCGGAAGCGATGGGGACATCCAGCCTATGCCAATGAAGGCCCCCGTCGCGGGAACGCCAGACCCCGGCGGGGCGCGTGCCGGCGAAAAGAATGTTCGGATCGACCGGATCGATGGCCAGGGACCAAATCGTCGGCAAATCGCCCGGGGTGCCGAGACGCGCCCACCGCGCGCCCCCCTCATGGCTGACATAAAGGCCAGTGTCGCCACCAGCGAAAATGGTCCGCGGCGCGGTTGGGTGAACGGCCAGGGCCTGAACGCGGCTATTGAGGGGAAACGGCGCCCGGTGCCGCGTCCAGGATTCCCCCGCATCCCCGCTGTGCCAAAGGCCCCAACCGGCGGTCCCGAGGCAGAGACTGTAATCCGCGACCATGGCCATCCTCCTGATTATTTCCCGCGTGCGCGCGCTTTCGCTGAAAACTGTATGGTCCTTCCCGGCACGGCACAACCTGAACCGCCTGGCCTGTCCGTCACAGCGATGCGGGCGCGTCTCGATGATCCTGTCTCAGCCTCACGGCGAGCAACGGGGCTTGACCGCGGTGCTGACAGCGTATCCGCTCACCGGCGCATGGTGAGGAAGGAAACCGAGCGATGACGGCTCGCAAGATGCGCCTTGGCCTGTCGATCCGCGGCCATGGGTATCACCCCGCCGCCTGGCGCCATCCCGACGTGCCGGCGGACGGCACGCTGCATGTCGAACATTACGTGCGCAGCGCCCAAATCGCGGAGCGCGGCAAACTCGACATGATCTTCTTCGCCGATGGTGCCGGCATTCGTCAGAGCGACGATCCCCCCGGCTCATTGGCCCGCACCGGGCGGGATATGATCGAGTTGGAACCGACGATGCTCCTGCCCGCCTTGGCGATGGTCACCCGCCATGTCGGCCTGGTCGCGACGGCGTCGACCACCTACAATGAGCCCTATAACCTCGCCCGCCGCCTCGCCACGCTGGACCTGATCAGCATGGGCCGCGCCGGCTGGAACGTCGTCGCGTCCTGGTCGGCGCTGGAAGCGCAAAATTTCGGGCTGGACACCACCCTCGATTACGACACCCGCTACGCGCGCTCCGCCGAGTTCGTCGAAGTGGTCAAGGGATTGTGGGACGGGTGGGAGGACGGGGCGCTGCTGCTCGATCAGGCAAGCGGCCAGTATTTCGACCCGGCGAAGATGCATGTGCTCAATCACCGGGGACGCTTCTTCAAGGTCCGCGGCCCCTTGAGCGTGGCGGGCATGCCGCAGGGTCATCCGGTGATCGTGCAAGCCGGCGCCTCCGATCAGGGCCGAGAACTCGGGGCTGCCACCGCCGACGTGATCTACGCCATCAGCGCCTCCCTCGAGGACGGGCGCGCTTATTACAACGATGTGAAAGGACGCATGGCACGATACGGGCGCGAACCGGACGACCTGAAAATCATGCCTGCCCTTTGCCCGGTGGTGGCGCCAACACGCGCGGCGGCACAGGCCAAATACGACCAGTTGCAAGCCCTGTTCGACCCGCTGGCCGGATTGGGCTCCCTCCATGGCACCTTCGGCGACCTGTCCGGTTATCCGCTGGATGAGCCCATACCGCCCGATGTGATCGGTGATCAGGAACTCCGCAGCATCAGCGCGCGGCTGGTGGAACGCGCCCGGACGGAAAAACTGACCATACGCGACCTCTATCTCCGTTCCGGCATCACCGGCTCCGCCCAGATCGGCACCCCCGCCGATATCGCCGATTTCATGCAGGCATGGTTCGAGGCCGGGGCCTGCGACGGATTCAACATCACCCCCGCCACCCTGCCCGGTGGAGGAGAGGATTTCGTGGAATGGGTCGTGCCCGAACTGCGGCGGCGCGGATTATTCCGGTCCGACTACGAACATGCGACCTTGCGGGGCAATCTCGGCCTGCCGCCCATCATCAACCGCTACAGCCGGGAGCGGCAACCGCTTGGGTGACATCGCCCAGGCGCCCCATTGTGGCACCCAATTTTGGTGCCCAATTTTGGCACAAGCACAGCGCGTTTGTGCTATCCAGCCCGCCGAATCATCCGCCCAACGGGGAGTCCCGAGATCATGACCTTGCGCGCCGGCCGGCAATTCCTGGCCATCCCCGGTCCGACCACCGTACCCGACGAAGTCCTCCGCGCCATGCACCGGCCCGCCGTCGATATTTACGCCGGCCCCCTGCTGGCGCTGACCGAGAGCCTGCATCGTGACATGCCACGGGTGTTCCGCACCCAGGGCCGGGCCTATATCTACATCGCCAACGGCCACGGCGCCTGGGAAGCCGCCCTGACCAACGTGCTGTCGAAGGGCGATAAGCTTCTGGTCCTGGAAAGCGGGCGGTTCGCCGTCGGCTGGGGGGACTACGCCCGCCGCATGGGAGTCGAGGTCGAGATCCTGAAGGGCGATATGCGCCACGCCGTTCGCCCCGATGCGGTCGAGGCCCGATTGAAGGCCGACACGGGCGGTACCATCAAGGCAATCCTCGTAACCCAGATCGATACCGCCTCGGGCGTCGTCAATGACATCGCCGCGATCAACGAGGCCCGCCGCGCCGCGGGTCACGATGCCTTGCTGATGGTCGATACGGTCGCATCCCTGGGCTGCATCCCGTTTGAAATGGACGCCTGGGGCGTGGATGTCGCGATGGCGGGGTCCCAAAAAGGCCTGATGATGCCCCCCGGCCTGGGCTTCGTCGCCGCCAATGACCGGGCCCGCGCCATCCATCGCAACGCCGGTCTTCGCACGCCCTACTGGGACTGGACCGAGCGTGAGAACAACGCCCATTACCAAAAATACGCCGGCACGCCGCCCGAGCACATGCTGTTCGGCCTTCGCCAGGCACTCGATCTCCTGTTTGAGGAAGGCATGGATACCGCCTTCCGCCGCCACCGCCTGTTAGCCGGCGCGACCCGCCAGGCCATCGCGGTCTGGACCGAAGGACAGGCTCTGGATTTCAACATCATCGCGCCCACGGAGCGGTGCGATACCGTGTCCGTGGTGCTGACCCCCGGCTGCGATCCCGATGCGCTGCGAACCTGGTGCCAGGACCAATGCGGCGTCATACTCGGCCACGGGATCGGCGATCTCGCCGGCAAGGCGTTTCGTGTCGCCCATATGGGCCACGTCAACGCCCCCATGATGCTCGGCACGCTCGGGGTGATCGAGATGGCGCTCGCCGCGCTCGGCATTCCGCACGGCCCGGGCGGCGTAAGCGCGGCCATCGCATGGCTGGCACAACAGGTTGGGCCGACCGGATCGGCCACCCCTGTTCCTTCGTAAGTACTAATACCCATTCGTATTGTAATGCCGACCGCGTGCCGCCATGTCTGAAAGTGACGATTTGTTGATGAACATCATCAACGATCCTGGCGTCCGGCCGATCCGGACATGGCAATCGAGGTACTCCCATGAAGCTTATCACAGGACTGGCATTGGCCGGATTAATCGCCGGCCTTGCCGCATGCGGCAGAACGGAACCCGGCCGCGTTGAAGGCGGCGCCGCCGCGGGCGCCGCGACGGGCGCTACCGTCGGGTTGGTGGGTGGACCCGTGGGTGTGGTCGCCGGCGCCGTCATCGGTGGCGGAGCAGGCGCGCTGACGGGTGCCACGACCAAACCGTCGCAGGTCAATCTGGGTGAACCGCTCTGGGATAAAAAATAACCCCGCAAGTACGGTTCCCCAAGGATCGGCCTATATATATGGCCGAGGCGGCTGGATCAGCTGCCCCGGCTTTATTTATTTCGGTATCCCAGTGGGGCTGATCAAAAGCGCGCCGACAAGGCCAATGATCCGAATTGAAACAGACCACCGCGCTGCCCATAGAAGGTCTGCGTCTGCGCGATATGCGTATAGGTCAGCCTGACGCCCTTATAGATGACCGCGACCCCGGCCTCCAATTCAGCGACGAAGGGCTGGCGCGATACATGCGGGCCGGACTGAAACGGATTTCCATCCAGTGTCGCGTCCCACCCGATGGCCTGGCCATCGGCGCCCGCGAAGACATACCACACGAATTCACGGTTCGGCGTGTAGGCATCCGACCCGCTCAGACCCGGACTGATCCGGCTGGTCCCGAAATCCGATTGGAGCCCCTGCCCGACGCGCATTTGAAACGACACCTGCGCGTAGTCCCGCAGCGTGCCGCCGCCGAGCGTGGCTGACGGCACGACATCGACATCGATGCCCGTGCCGGGGTTGGACAGAAGCTCATAGCGCCAGGTCCGGCCGATGACGAGCTGAACAATCGGCATATCCTTAATCTGGTGACCCCAGCCCTGGATTCCTGATCGCCAGTGAGATCATGAAAGCCATTCTGGATATTTTCGCCGCGTGCGGACGGCCCCAGAATTCCGAGACTGACCCCCAGCACGTCCCGCGTTGTCATCGTATCATGCAACAGAAACGCGCTGCCGAGCGTAACGCCGGCATAGGGCCGATCGCCGCGGTCTGGATTTCTGGCGAGGGTGTCTTTGGGGGTGTAGAGCGCGTTCGAAAAATCAATGGCCACGCGCTGCCGGCCAGGCCCCCACAGCGCATTACCAAAATCGGTCAGAAAATCGGGTAGATAATCCTTACCATTCGCATCGACGCTGGGTGAGGTCCATCCAAGCCTGATACCGGACGTATAGTTCCGATCAGTTCGTGACAGTACGTCATTTTCGACCTGGACCGACATAATGATCGCGGGGTCACCCGGTGGCAGAGGGGCCGCCCCCTGTGCCATGGCCGAATTCAGGGAGAACGCCAGCCCTCCGCCGACCAGCAGCAGGGGCAAATGGCGGCGGACATGAGCAGTCATCCTGTTTCCTTACACACAGTGATCGCGCCAAAAGGCGGGTTTTCTGGTCCGGTTCAATAACGTGTCCGCATTACCACTATGGGAAACCGCGGAGATCAAATCGTCCGATACCACCGGCTGAGCGGACGCAAGCAAATCCATCACGAAAATGAACGATACAGGCCGATTCAACGCCTTCTGTCTGGTGACGAAGGCAGTGGAAACCTAGATTCCGCCAGGTTTCATATCGTTCACGGTATCCATCCTGGCGGGCTTAACGCCCGCGCTCATGACTTTCACCGCGATCACCCTGTCCGCGATACCCGTCGTGGTGATAGCCACCCGGACCCCAATAGCAACCGCCCAATCCGAGCGACATTACCAACAGAACCGCCAACGCTTTTTTCATCGAAACCTCCATGCCGCGACGTGAACAGGCCACGCCGCGCGATGCGATCTACAATCGTCCGAGAACGACCAACACGATCACGACAACCACCAGAACCCCAATCCCGCCGCTGGGGTAATAGCCCCAACCCGCGCTATGCGGCCAGGTCGGTAACGCACCGACCAGGAACAGAATCAGCAGAACGAGGAGAATAGTACCGAAGCTCATGAACGTGTTTCCCTGCTGGTTAGTTCGCGTAATGGAACTCAGTCAGAGCCTTCAGAGAGTCCTTGGTCGCCCCACGCAACATCATGTGCTTGTCGACCACCGAGACTGCATTGAACGGCACCACGATGAGTTTGGTTCCTACCCCGAGAAAGCCGCCGACGGACAGGACCGCGTACGGGACCGTTTCGTTAGGCGTCACGATCAGATCGTCGATCGTACCGACCGTTTCGTTGGCTTCATTGATCACGGCCGCACCAATAATCCGGGATGAGCGGTAGCCAGTAGCGAGACTGGCAGGATCGATTTTTGTCATGCTGATCGTTTGGGGCGTCCCCTGAGCGTAAGTCGGGTTCCCAAGCGACAGCAATAAAATGGCAGCCGATATCGTGAGCGGGACCGGGTATTCCATGATGACACCTCGCGTGTGGGTTGTGGGTTCCCGCTTTCGCTTCAGATGCCGAAGGAAGCAGGTCACATGTTAGGTTTGGACCCGTTCCACGGATATCGGCAGAGTCGGAATATACCCACTATTGGTCGCGTTCTGGCCCAGCCGCGGCAAGCGCCAATCGTGCCAGCGCCGGCAGCGACCGGGCACCCGTCCGTTTCATGATCGACGCCCGGTGGTTTTCCACCGTGCGCTGACTAACCCATCTTATTCATCGCATGGCAGGGATTCGCGAACGGACATGGCGCAAACATATGGAATCGTTCAGTGATTGGTTGCTTACACCCACACCGAACGCCGGACATAATCCGCCATGCCCGCCACCGATGAGGATAC